>CAZASB010000344.1:0-5202 GCA_964487655.1 uncultured Planctomycetaceae bacterium | reverse complement strand
CGCCGCGAAAATGGGACTGTCCCCTTCGCATACAGCGGCGAAAACTGCCTGCGCCGCCCCGTGAACGGTCACCGCCATTGTAATCGCGCCAATCGTCCGATGGAAGACAGTCGCCGTTATTTCCCTGCCACGGGGTGTGGCAGCGGACTTGCCGCGTTGTAACTGCAAGCCCGTGACTGCATCGCCTTCCACTCGTAATTTTCAAAACATCTTGCCCTCCGGGGCCACGCGGTAGTATCATGGACTTGTTGGAGGCGGACTTGCCCTTTCCTATTTCGGCATTCGCCAGGTTCTTACCGGGAGTGGGACGATGATACGCTACGCTTGCGATCTATGTGGGCGAGAATTGGATCCTCGCGAGGATCTGCGTTACGTGGTGCGCATGGAGGTTTATGCCGCATTCGACCCCGTGGTGGCCGAAGAGGAAGACCCCAACGATCGAGATCACCTCGAGGAAATCCAGGAGATTCTCGAACGCATGCGCGATAACGACGATCCGCAAATTGGCGACGACGTTTACCAGCAGATGCGATTCGACCTTTGCCCCGAATGCCGGAAGCGGTTCGTCGCGAACCCGCTGGCACGCGAAGTGGCCAAGGTTCTCGATTTCAGCGAGAATTGAGACGTGGCGCGCCGCCGAACTCCAGTGTATCGCTTTTCCAACCGCCGTCGACAACTGCTGACGGTCGTGATGGTTTTGGCTGCTGTCGTCCTGCTGCGGCTGGCCGACCACCTCCTGCCACCCAGCCCGCCAGCTCAACTTCAGTTCGGCGTTTACCAGGTTGAACGCGTGGTTGACGGCGATACGTTGCTGCTTGCAGGCGGCGCGCGCGTGCGACTGATCGGAGTCGATACACCGGAGACGGTCAAGCCCGACCATCCGGTCGAACCGTTCGGTCATGAAGCGACCGCGTTCACCGAGCGCTTCGTCGCTGACGGTAATGGCGAGGTGCGTCTGGAGTTCGACGGTCCGCGCAAGGACCGGTACGATCGCTTTCTGGCGACCGTTTGGGTAGGCGACCGCATGCTCAACGAAGAGCTTCTTCGCGCCGGCCTGGCGCGGCTTCGGAGCGAGTTTCGTTTTTCACCGCCATTGAAATCCCGCCTTCGCCGCGCGGAGCAAGAGGCCAAGAACGTCCAGCGCGGCATCCACGGCCCCCTGCCCTCCCCTGCCCCGCGCCGCTGAACCTTGCAGCACCCGAGGACCGAATCTTGTTCGAACTACCGCCTTTGAGCGTCCTCGCCAATGCGAGTCCCGTCGGGATGGGGCCCTTGCTGATTCTGGCGGTCGGCATCGCCGTTGTGCTGGGGATGATTATTGCCTTGCGCATCAACGCCTTCCTGGCCCTGATTACGGCTGCGATTGTCGTAAGTTTGCTTGCGCCCGGCGAGTTTGCCGGTAAGATCGGCCGGGTCGCGGAGGCTTTCGGCACAACGGCCGGCAAGATCGGCATCGTCATCGCGCTGGCGGCCGTCATCGGCCGGTGCCTGATCGACTCGGGCGCCGCCGATCGCATCGTGCGGCTCTTCGTTGGGCTGCTCGGCGAGAAACGCTGCGCGGTCTCGCTGATGGCCAGCGGTTTCGTCCTCTCGATCCCGGTCTTCTTCGACACGGTCTTCTACCTGCTCCTACCGCTGGCGCGGTCCATGCATCGGCGGACCAAGCGTAGCTACCTTCTTCTGATCCTGGCGATGGGGGCCGGGGCTTCCATCACGCACTCCCTGGTGCCTCCGACACCCGGCCCGCTATTGATCGCCGAATCGCTGGGCATCGACCTGGGCATGATGATGATGGTCGGCCTGCTCGCGGCCGCGCCAACGGCCGTGGTGATCCTGTTCTTTATCGGCTGGCTCTCGCGACGAATCGACATTCCGATGCGGCCGCTGGAAGGAACCGGCCCCGAGCCGGAGCCGCTGCCCGATGAGAAGCTTCCCGGCCTGTTGCCTTCCCTGCTGCCGATCATCCTGCCCGTGCTGATGATCTCCGCGCATACGATCGTCTCGACGCTGGCGAAGGGGGCGGAACCGACCGCCACGATCGCGCGGGCCGAGAGCGTCACGGCCGTGCTCGGCAACGCCAACCTGGCCATGCTGGTCTCGGCCGCCATTGCACTGGCCGTTCTTTGGCACAAGCGACGGCCCAGCCGCGAGCAACTCGCGAAGATCGTGGAGGGCTCGCTCACGAGCGGCGGCGTCATCATCCTGATTACCTCGGCCGGCGGCGCCTTCGGGACCATGCTCAAGGAGGCCCAGGTAGGCGACGCCATCCAGGGCCTGATGGCCGGCGACGCACAACCGCTGGGCGGCATCAAGTTGCTCTTTCTGGCCTTCTTCATCGCCACCCTGCTGAAGTTCGCCCAAGGCTCCAGCACGGTCTCCATGATTACGACCTCGGCCATGCTGGCGGCGATGATTCCCGCAGGCGGCGGCCTGGGCTATCACCCCGTCTACCTGGCCGCGGCCATCGGCTTCGGCGCCCAGTGCGGCAACTGGATGAACGATTCAGGCTTCTGGCTCTTCGCCAAGATGAGCGGCCTGACGGAAATAGAAACGCTCAAGACCTGGACCGTCACCGTCAGCGCCATGGCCGTCATCGGCCTGCTGTTCACCACCCTGTTCGCCCTTCTTCTGCCGTTAGTGTAAGACTGATGGTAACCATTCACGGAGCGGCGCAGGCAGTTTTCGCCGCTAAATGCGAAGGGGACAGTCCCCCTGTGAACGGTTACTGGAATTCGTGCCTAGCAAGGAGTAGTGAAGTCATCGAATCGTTACCACGCCTTCCACTTCCTCTTCACCAACCACGCCTCGGCCTGGGCAATGGTCTGGCTCTCGCTTGGTTTGATGGTATAGGCTTCCCACTGTCCCTCTTGTTGGAGATACAGGCAGGTTCCGCCGAAGCTCTCACCCGACATGCTCTCTGCGGTGAATCGCACCAGTACCCTGGTCCGGTCCTTGGTGGCTTCAACAATCTTCGGCCTCCGATGATACTCGTACCACTCCGTTGGCTCGGCAACCACCTCGATGGGCAGGCCAAAGTAATGAAACAAAGCCTCCTGCACGGTGCATTCCGTGCCAGTATCGGCGTAGACGAATCCTCCCTTGCCCTGATGCGTCACCGGCAACCTGTCCTGCCCCTCGCTCAACTTGCGAAGACTCTTATCAAGGAAGCCTAGCCCGTGAAACGTCCCCTTGGTGTCACTGGCGATGACCTTGATGAGCTTGTCCGCTGTTCCTTTGGCAACCTCGGACCACCTTCCTTCACGGTACTCTGTTTCCAGGAGCAATTCCTTCTTGACACCGGATAGCGGCGTAATTCTGCCCCAAACTTCCGTGTAGGGCTCGGAATCCTCATCCTGTCGTTGCCGGTCGATGTAGAAACGGCCCCGATTCACTCGGGCCTCAACGCCGAAGGCCGACAACACCGGCGCGGTCGTGATCCCTTTTCGCAACGTCGCCAGGATTTTTTGTTTTTCCGTTTCCGTCAAACGGCGTGCCTTCGGGCGAGGCTCTCGCTTAGGCCATCGTTGTCCCCATCCCATCTATTGTTCCTCCGTGAGTGAGCTTCTCGATACGGGTGCTCCCCTCTGAACACTACTCCTGCCATCCGCTCCGTTGGCCACGTCATTGATACTCAAGCGAATCTCCTCCGCCGCGACCGCCGCTCGACCTGCGCTCGCGTTACTTGCTGGACTACTCGTCCGCCGGAACTAGGGCCAGCCGGAAGCCGCTGTTGACCGTGCGGCCCGCCGGGGCGTACGTGTTGCGGTACGCCGACCGGCAACGCGCCGCGGCGTTGCCCCAACTGCCGCCACGGAACACCCGGAACGAGCCCGTTCCAGGCCCCGGCGGATCGTCAATCGGCGAGTTGGCGTAATAATCCGCAGCGTGCCAATCGATGCACCACTCATACACGTTCCCGTACATGTCGTGCAGGCCCCAGGCATTTGTCTTCAGCTCGCCGACCGGGTGCGTCTTGTCACCCGAATTACCCTTGAACCACCCGTACTGCCCGAGCATCGCCGCATTGTCGCCAAAGCAGAATGCCGTGGTCGTGCCCGCGCGGCACGCATATTCCCATTGGGCCTCGGTCGGCAGGGAATACTTCATGTCCGTGGCAGCATGCCCCGTCTTGGCGCCGGGCACAAGGCGTGCGCCTGCTGCGTTGAGCTTCGCCAGGAACGGCTGAATGTCCTCCCAGCTTACCTGCTCCACGGGATTACCGGGGGCCTGGAACTGCGACGGATTATTGCCCATCACCGCCAGCCACTGGGCCTGCGTCACTTCGTACTTGCCCAAATAAAACGGCCGGGTGATCTTCACACGATGCTGCGGCGCCTCCGTTGGAATCCGTTCGATCGACACTCTGTCGTTGGCGGCCTTGGCCTCTTCGAGCGCCACCTGCCGCTCCGCCTCCGGCGAGCCCATCAGGAACTCACCGGGCGGGATCAGCACTAGGGTCAGTTTCACCCCGCTGCCGAGGTCCACGTCATGCTCGACCGGCACGCCCAGGGATCGGGACCAAAGGACCTGGTGTCGCTTGGCCGTCTTCTCGTCGAACGGAGCCAACGCGAACGGCGGGGCGCCGCCAGTGTCCTCTCCCTCAGGCGCCGGCTCCTCGGCAGCCTGCGCAAGACGCCCCTCGACCTTTGCCTTGGCCAAGCCCGAAAGCTCCGCTACGGCGTCCTCGTACCAGAAACCCGCACGACGCCTGAACGCGCTTCGTGCCCGGCCTTCCGATTTCTCCGCCAGATCCCACCACGCATCGCCACGCGCGACGCGGGCGGCGGTCGTCGACGGGCGAGGCGCCAGATCGGCGGCGGCCAATGTCTTCAAAGCGGCATCGCTCCCCTTGGCCAACAGCTTCAGCCCCTCGTCCCAATCGCCCCGGTCGAAGCACAGCCAGCGGCCGACCGCCAGGCATGCCTCCGGGTTGTCCGGATCGGTCTTGAGTCGTTCGCGGGCCAACTGGACCGCCTCATGCTCCCGCCGGGCCTGCTCCAGCCCATTGGCATGTTCGGCCGCTACCGATATTGTCGCATCGAGCGACGCCATGGCCTCTTCCGCCGCGTAAACCTCTTTTTCCCGCTCCGCCTTGTCGGCCGGTGTCCGCGCCCGCCTTGCCGCCAGCCGCGCGGCTCCGTAGGCCCGCTGCCAATGGCTGCGCGCCTGCGCCAGCGGCGCCTTGGCCGCGTCGAGCACCTC
>CAZASB010000343.1:0-5206 GCA_964487655.1 uncultured Planctomycetaceae bacterium | reverse complement strand
CTACTGCTTCGGCGACGGCTAATCGGGCAACTACCCCAAAAACCGACTGATGGTAATTTGAGCTGACAGTCGCAACTTCCGGCCAGATGATCACGTCTACTCCGGCGGAGCCTGCAAGGTTACCTTTGTGTCCATGAGCACCTCGGCGTGTGCCTGCAAGGTGGTTGGGTGCGTCAGGGCGTGCAGTTCGAGGCCGCGGAGCCAGCGGAGCGGGGGGGCGATGTAGTCGGCCGGCGGCTGGGCGCGAAGGGGGCTTCCGCCCGTGCCGGCGGCCAGCGCGTCGGACGTCCATCGCTCCACGCCGCCGCGGTCGGTGAGTTTGTATTCGCCTCCCAGCGAGCAGTAGACCTGGGCGCCTAGCAGAAACTCGGCCGCCTCGCGGCAACTGGCCGGCGGCACGTGCAACTGCTGTTCAAGCTGATGAAAGAGCCGCAGATTGCTCAGCGATGCCTCTCGCGTTCGAGAATACAGCAGCTTATTGACGAAGCCGGTCATGTGCGGGGCGTGCAGGTCGGATACCTCCAGGCGGAGTTGGGCGGGATATTCGGTCTCAACGAATTGCAATTGCGGCATGACCTCGTCCAGGATTTCGGGCTGGAACGAGAAGACCGTGAATGGACCAAGCTGCCGGCGCCAAAGGCCGAGCCGCTGACTGATTGCTTCGCCCCGGGAGCCGGGAGGCCCGAGTTGCATGTGCAACTGGGCGAGTGGCCCCAGTTCGCCCGCCGTGCCGAGGTAACCCACGATGAAATCTCGCAGGCGGCCGAACGGCAGGAGACTGCCCGTGACCGTGGTGGGCGGCGGTCCGGCGTCGCGCACGCCCCAGAATAGCAACTGCTTCTTCAACTGTACTTCGCCGGCCACGACGTTGCCGGGAATGGGGGCGATGCGAGTCTGATCGGGGGCGCCGACCATCTGGCTGAGCTTCTGATAGTGCTCGCCGGCCAGCGGTTTCATTCTTGCGTCCACGGTGACCCGTTCGATTCCGTCGGCCAGGGCCTCTCGTGAGACGCCGACGATTAGGGGGTCGTACCGCCCGCCCCACTGTTCCGCCATGAATGCGTGAAATCGGGCCGTGGCAGCCACTTCGGCCTGCGTGATCTGGGCGACGGGCGTGTCGGGCACCGATAGGAAAGCGCCGTAATGGCCTCGCATACTATCGACCACCAGCCCTTCGGCGTTCAGGAGCGTTTCGCTGCCGTCCGGGCGCGGTCCGAACTCGGGCGGGAGCAACCGGCCGGCCTTCAACTCGTCGATGGTTGCGCCCGGCTTGCCCTCGGCGGCCGCCGCCAAGACGGCAAGCTGCACCAGTTCGATGTCGGCGTGCGCTTGCAGCCGGCGGGTCATTTCCACGCGATACCGCGGACTGCCGAGGTTCTCGAAGAACGCCTGCGAAAAGTAAACGAAGATGGTGTCCTTTCGGTCCAACGGCATCTCCTCGCGGGCAAGGCGGAACTCGGGCAGGGCGCCCAAGGATCCCGTGTCCTTGCCAGTTTCCAGGAACCGGCGAGCCATTTCGCGGGAACTGGTGGCCAGGAAGAAATCGCCGTCGGCCACTAGATAGGAGTTCACCTTGCCGTCGGGCGAACGGAGCAGGGGCACCGACTTACCGTCGATATCGACCGGCTCCTCCTTCGCCGTCCCTGCCCGCACGAGTTCCGAACGGGCCATGGTCAGGGACGTGCGGAGCATGGCAGGCTGCTTCGCGTGGAAGAGCATCCCGAACGAGGCGCCCTCGCGGAAAAATGTGTCGGTGCCAATGATGGCCACGTCCGCGATGACCGACTCGCCGAACATGCGGGCCAGGGCCGTTTGCTTCACGGCCAGCCGCATCTCGAACCGTTTGTTCACGTCATGGCTGACGCCGCGGGAATAGGCTAGGTTCTGCACGTCGCCGCCCCATCGCGCCATGGTGTCCTGGAACCAGAGCAAGTTGGCATAGCTGCCGAAACGTACATAGAAGCACTCTTGTGGCACACGCATCGCGATTGGCTCCACCGCAACGTCGGCCGATACCTCGATCGATTCGTCGCGAATCGGACGCGGCGGAGGCGGAAGCGGCTGGTCGGCCAGCAGGTGCAAATGGTTCAGCCCGAGAACGCGATCCTGGATCATGCCCATCCGGATCGACTCGACGCCAAGCGCTGGGCCGGCCGTCTCGTTGAGTTGATCCTGCCAGGACGCTGTTTGACGCTTCTCGGGAAGCCGCAAGCTGAGTCGGCGGGCAAGCATGCTGATCAGATAGTTTTCGACCAGGGGCGGATAGGCCGGTTTCGATTCCAGCAAGCTGGGCACGGCCGAGTAGGCTTTCCACCAGTCGGCCAACATGCTCTTGTGCGCTTGCGGATCGTGTCGCGGCACGACCGTGCCGGAGATCGGCTGGTCGGCCAGTACGTCGAGCTGAAGCGGCCGATCGCCGCGGAATAGGAAGAACAACTCGATCTTGGGCGAGCGATTGAGCACGTCGCGCAACAGGCCGCCAAGCTGCTGACGAATCGGACCGCCGCGCATCAGCGGTGTCGCCTCAAGCAGTTCCGAGACCACGGCCCCCGTATTGCCCGGCGAACTGACGGCCGGGTAGAGCACGCGGCCGTCTTGCTCCGCCAGTCCGAGCCCTTCCGCGCCAAGCGGCTCCGGCATCGCGTCTGGAGGAAGATCGAGTTGCAGCCGGCCAACGCCGAACGGCTCGCCGATGAACGCGTCGACGCGGATACTCTGCGCGAACGCAGGCGATGCTGTCACTGCAACGACCGCCAGCAAGGCAGCCATGCACCGGGAAGAGCGGGATGTTGGAGACATGGGATCGGACCTTGAGAGTCGCTCGCTTCGGCTCCGCAACGTCCATGCCGCGCGGCCAGACGGTGAGCCGAAGGCGCATCATCAATCTACCGGTAAACCCACCGAAAGGCAAGGGCTTCTGGCATGCGTCGACTTGTGCCTGCGAACGTACCGAATGCCACTTGCCACATCGCCGCTTTTGACGTGGCGAGGAGAAGCCGCGCAGGAAGGCGTACCGCGTTCGCATCGATCCACCCCGGCGTTCGCCCGCCGTAGCCGCAACTGCCTTCGGGCATGTGTTTGCCTCTTTTAGGTCACTGAACTCCGAACAACGTCCCCCTGTGAACTGGCCAGCTAAAGGAAACCTGCCAAAGGCCTGGGCGGCCCCGCGGAACTCGAATCCCTTGAGCGTGACGCCGCACGCGGCCAAGAGCTGCCGGAGTTCTCTCTTGACGTGCGTCAGGTTCCGGCGGACCTGGCGCTTCAGTTCTCTGCATTGTCGTATTTGATGCGTGTGCTGCTGCAGCTCATGCAGCAGGCTGCGAACCTGTGTCGCCAGCACCTCGCTGCGCCCCAGGTAGATCGAAGTTCGCCCAGGCACGGATTCTACGGAGGGGTTGCGCCGATGCCTGCGTTGCCGGCACGACACACGATAGTAGGGCCCCAGACGGCGTCCGCGATACGTTCGCCACGTGGTCTCGACAGTCCCCTGCTTGACGAACAGTGCCGCCCGGGCAAGGATTTGTGTCCGAACTTGCTCAAACCGCCCCTCGATGTTTTGGGTGGCAGCAGAATCAGTTGCCAGTTTCTGGCTGCCGGTTGGTAGGGACGCGCTGGTGCGGACAGATCGCAGGCCGGAGTTCGCAGATCGAAGATCGGGACGCGCTGACGCGGTCGGCAAACCACAGGTCCGATTTTGGGTGGCAGTTTTCATAATTTCCAGCTTCAGAATCGCATCACCCACCGGTAGGATGGACTTCAGTCGGTCGCAATATGGAGTACGGCAATATGGAGTACGGCGACTGATCGCCGTCTTCTTCTTCTGCGCCACGCTCCGGCCTTGTGGTACGCGGCTCGTAGTCGAACGTCTCGCACGGTCGTAGAACTAACTCTCCCTCTCCTCGCGAACAAAGGGAAGGCGGGAACACTAATCCCCGCTAATCTCCACTAATCCTGACAGCTATCGCTTTCTCCTCGTGCTTAGCCGCAGCGGTGCTCTTAATCGAAGGACTACGTGTAACCTCAACCGGTAACCCCCCCTCCTGCCCAACGTGGGGCTAGCTGCGGGAACGAACGTCTCGCGTGCGTTCCGATTACGAACACGAGTATGAGTACGAACCCAGCACTCGTGCTTAGCCGCAGCGGTGCTCGTAATCGTAATCGCAGATCCCGCGCGGCCATAAGCCCGCGCGCGGGCAGGCCAGCCACTCGGTGCCACCCACGCGCGTCAGCGCGTCACTAGCAACTGACAACTAGCTTCCCCCCGCGTCACTGTCAACTGTCAACTGTCAACTGTCAACTGACAACTGTCAACTGTCAACTGACAACTCTATAGGGCCGCTTCCGACCGCCGACGCATCTCGCGGAGCTGGATGACGAAGGAACCGACCTTGACCTTGGTGTGCAACATGCGGAGGTGTTGGTCGATTGCGGCAAAGCGGTCTTGCGGCAGGTTCAGGCTCGCTGTGGTGAGGTACTCATGCTTGGCCTCGTGCTGATCGAGCACTTCCAACCACATAAGGTGGACCACGGTAAGGCCGATGGAGCGTTCTATCGGATCTTCAGCCTCTGCCACCATTTGCCGGTAGGCCGGTTCAATGATCTCGGCCACGGCTTGGCGTACCGGCTCAGGCACCTTGTCGAGGTCGACGCTTTCGGGGGCCCACGCCGGCCGCCCAACCGGGGCACCCCTGATACCAATCACTTTGGGTGCTGCCCTCCCTTCGGCAGGGTCGCGAGAAACGAGCGGCGAGGGCAATTCACGGGATAAACTCGGTTTTTCGCAACCCTCTCCGGTCGCTACCGCGTCGGACCCTTTCCGAGGAAGGGCGTAGCGAGTGGCGTTGCAACCGCCCCCTCGGTCAGGCAATTTGGCATCTTCCAGCCCGAGGGCCGCGGAGTTTGACCGCCTGATCGCAGTGCCACCTCTCTGTTTTCGCGACATGACAATTCTCCTTCATCAGAGCCCAGGAAGCAGAACATATACATTTGTACATTTATCTAAGTCTAGCAAACCAGCCCCAGTTTGGCAAGGCATAGAATCAGGCCAGGGGGGGGTAGTTGTCCGTTGACAGTTGACAGTGACGCGCTGACGCGGGGGGCAACTTGGATTTCAGATTTCGTGATTCCTTTGCTCCGAATCGCGCCCGTCTACGGAGGGGGCAATGGGTGCGGGCTTGGCGTGATAGGCGGACCAGATAACACGCGG
>CAZASB010000342.1:1894-5261 GCA_964487655.1 uncultured Planctomycetaceae bacterium | reverse complement strand
GTGGTCTTGCCAGCCCCATTTGGGCCTGCCACCACCGCAGGGGGATGGGGAATCTGGTGGCTGCGGCGCGGTAGCCGACTGACCACCGCCCCGGCCGGACAAGCCGGCACGGTGGCGCTTGATACTTGTGTAGAACAACGAGATCACGGCCCAATAGCCAAGGGTTCGCGCATCCGGCATGACACGCTACACTGTGGGGGACCGTGCCCGCTCTCACTCGTTTTCCACGGAGGTCTATATGGAATTGCTCAATTCGGTTGGCATCATTACCGGTGCGTCCAGCGGCATCGGCTGGGCCACTGCCAAACGGCTCGCCGCGGCAGGCGCCAAGCTCGTCGTTACGGGCCGCCGCCAGAAGCGTCTCGACCAGCTCCTGGGCGAGTTGAACGCCGAGGGCATGGCCCTCGCCGGCGACATGGCCGACCCGGCGCTCCCCCAACAGCTTATCGACGCTGCCCTCGCCCGCTTCGGCCGACTCGATTTCGTCTTCAGCAACGCCGGCATCATGAACATCGGCGGTATCGACGAGGTTTCCGACGAGGCCATGACCGCCATGATCCGCGTGAACTACGAGGCCGCCGTGCGATTGGCCTATGCCGCCGCGCGCGTGTTCAAGCCTCAGGGACGAGGCGACCTGATCACCACGTCCAGCATTCTCGGGTTGAAGGTGCGGGCAGGCGTGGCCGTGTATGCCGGCACGAAGTACGCCGTCGAGGCGTTCTCCGAATCGCTTCGACTGGAGTTGGCCGGCACCGGCGTACGCGTAATGGTGATCGAGCCGGGCTATACCGCCACCGACTTGCAGAGCCACTGGAAGCCCGAGCAGAAACTGCCGTTGAAGGCCACCACCCAACCGGTCCAGCCTGACGACATCGCCCGCGCCGTCCAGTTCATGCTGGAACAGCCCGACTACGTGGTCATCCCCCGCCTGCTCATGGTGCCAATTCAACAGACGATGTAAACCGGATACCATCGCCACGAATGGCGCAATCACCGCCAGGAAACCGAGCCCTAGATCGTGGCCCAAGCCCGGCGCCTACGCCAACCAGGAGGATGATGACACATGGCCAAGCCGACCTTTGCCAGATTTCTTCGCGGCCCCGAGTTGTCAGGCAATGCAGCGCGCACGTTCCGTCTGCATGTCATCTACGCGTTGTTCGACGCCGCCGCCGGCGGTATTCTGCTCAACGCGCCCCTGATCGCGATCAAGTCTTTTCAAGCCGCCAATTGGCACCTACCGCTCAGGGAGTTTTACTCTGGCATTGGAATGATTGCCGCCTTGTATCTTGGCAGTCGGATGGCCTCGCGTCCGAAGATGCCCTTCATCTTCATTCCAGGCGTGGTGGCGGGAACGTGCTGCCTGACGATGGCCTTGGCAAGTGGCAACGCCTTCTGGTTTCTCACGCTGGCCGGCGTTGGGGCAATGTTTGAAGTCGTCACCCGGCCAGCCGTTACCGCGGTTTTACGAGCGAACTACCCCGTCCAGCGGCGCGGCCATGCCACGGGCGAAGTTCGCAAATGGTCGTCCCTTTGCTTTCTGGCCTCCAGTATCGCTTCAGCTACAGTTCTCCACCTCGCGGCCAACTACCTCGCGGCGCCCGATCAAGGCGCGATGGCCGGCTGGGGAAATCAGGCACTGCGATGGTCCGCCGGTCACGTCGCCCAAATACTCATGGTTCTCGCCGGACTGCTGAGCCTTACGGGTTTCGCGTGCTTTCGGCTGATTCACGTTGACGAGTCATTGGTCCCGCAAGACGATGTTGGAACGCCGCAACTTCGCAACAGCTTTCGAGAAGCGCTTTCCGTACTGGTTCGCGACGTCCGATATCGCCGCTACCTCATCGGATGTTTTCTGGACGGCTTCTTCCAGATGCTCTATTTCCCCTTGATTTGGGCCTTTCTCAGCCGAAACCTGGGATTTGGCTACATCGGCTGTTCCACGCTGATGCATGCCCTCCCGGCACTCGCCGCCTTCGTGGCAACCGGCGCGTTGGGCCGCCTCTTTGATCGGACGAACCCTTGGATTTCATGGGCGTGCGTTCGGTTCGCGTGGGGCCTAGATGCACTTCTGCTGGCGGCAACACCGCTGGTCGCACTGTTCTTTCCTCCCGCGCTGTTCGTCCTGCCTATCGCCGGCCGCGTCTTGCGAGGAACGGTGCAAGGAGGACAGTGGATTCTCTGGTGGCAAATCGGCGTAACCCATTTCGCGCCCCCCGGCGAAAACACGAGCCGCTATATGGGAATTATGGTCTTCCTCAATGGAACCATTCGCCTCAGTGCATCCGCGGCAGGCATGACGCTGGCCGCCATGGCCGTTTCGCCGCAAACGCTTCTGGTTCTTGGCGGCATCGGAGTCATCCTTTCCGGCGTCTACTCGCTCTACCAAGCCCAATGGGACAGGAAACAGCACCAACCCGAGACGATCGCCGAGTTTGAACGCCAATTCATCGCCGAGCCGTCCGACGCATAAAACAAGCGGCGGAAAAGAAACTATCGGGCCGTGGAACATTGTACATTCCTGGGGATTTCCACCGTGGCGCATTGCACGGGAAACATCGACGGGGACTCCTGCTCTTCCGGCTTTGGCATGGCATTTGCAACTCGTAGCAAGGTAGTCAACCGGAATGGAAACGATATTCGCCATGGCAATGCTTGTCCACTCTGAAGTCGGCCCCGTAGGCCGGCAGTTGCGGTGATGTGGCACTTCTGCAAGACTGCACCTATTGCGCGGTACAACCCCGCAAGGTGTGAAAAAGTTGCAGGGCGCAACGACCTTGCCGCTACTTGGCATGGCAAACCACTCTTAACAAACCACTTTTTCATCGTAAACTCGAACCGATAGGAGAATCGTCATGAGAAACTTTGTAACGCTTCTGGCAGCAACTGCCGTGCTTTTTGCCGTTGTCGCACCAACGGCTCATGCCCAAAAGGGAGTAGGCGACCCAACAGGTATCGCGCGGCAAGCGGTCAAACCAGAAATTGTTTCGCTTTCCGGAAAACTCGTCGAGGTCAAGACGGGACCGTGTGAAGCGACCACCGGTCGCGCGATCATCGGTACCCATCTTATTCTGGAGACGGATCAGAAGGAACAACTCAATGTCCATCTGGGGCCGGCGGCCGTGATGGCTGACACGATTGCCAAGCTGTCCGAGGGACAGCAAATCGCGGTAAAAGCCTTCCGTACGGAAAAGATGAAAGACAACCACTACGTCGCGCAATCCCTCACCTTCGGCGAGACCACGGTCGAACTGCGCGATGCCGGATTGCGTCCCGCTTGGTCTGGAGGAAGTGCCGATTCACAACCAATAGCTCCCGGGCAGGCTGGTCCTGGCATGAGACGCGGTCAAGGTTGGGGACAGAGCCAAGG
>CAZASB010000342.1:0-1794 GCA_964487655.1 uncultured Planctomycetaceae bacterium | reverse complement strand
GGACCGGCACGCGGCCAGGGCTGGGGAGGTGGCCAACAATCGCTTGCCCCGGCGCAAGGCGAACCGGCCGTCGCTAAGGCGCCGGCCAGTCGGCTCGCCATCACGGCTGAGGGACCGTCCCTGGACGCGGCCGTCTCGCAGCAATTCGGGCGGGCCCCCTATTTCCTCCTCGTGAACCCGGAGGATGGAACCTTTGAAGCCGTGGAAAACAAAGATACGAAGGGTGGCAACGCGGCAGGGCACGCAACCGAGTTGCTCGCCGCCAAGGGAGTCGAAATCCTCCTGGCAGGCAAGTGCGCGTCGAAGGCATTGGAATTGCTTGATGCCGCGGGAATCCAGGTTGTCCCCAATTGCTCTGGCACCGTCCGCGCCGTGGTTGAACAATTCAAAGCCAAGCAATTGCCGCCAGCCGATAAAACGCAGGCACCGTCCGAATCCGTCTCGGAAAAATAGTCCGCAGCCCAAAAACGCTAGACCAGCGCCAGTGCCTGCTCGATGTCCGCGACCAGTTGCTCGGGCGGCTCGATGCCAATCGAAAGCCGGACCGTGTTCTCCCGAACGCCGCAGATCGTACGCCGTTCCGGCGGCAGGTAGAGCATGGTCGTCAGGTAGGGGATGCAAATCAGGGACTCGGTCGCACCGAGGCTGACGGCGTGGTAGATCGTCCGCAGGCCGTTGATGAAACGCCTGGCGTCTTCCTGGTGCCGACCGACATCGAACGACAGCATCCCCCCGAAGCCGCGTTCCATTTGTCGCGTGGCGACCTCGTGGTCTGGATGGTCCTTCAGCCCTGGATACGACAGCCGGGATATCTTGGACTTGTCCCGCAGATACTCGGCAACCGCTTCCGCGCCACGAGCCATCGCCGCCGCTCGAATCTCGAAGGTCTTCAACCCGCGATCCAGCAGAAACGCTGAATAAGCGTCGAGCGTCGTGCCGATGGCCTGGCGCGTGAACCACAGTTCGTTGTAATAACGTTTCAGCCCGGCAATCGCCCCGGCCATGATGTCGTTGTGCCCGCCCAACGCCTTCGTGGCGCTGTGGACGACCAGGTGCGCGCCATGCTTCAACGGCTTCTGGTGGTAGGGCGTGGCGAACGTATTGTCGGCCACCACCATCGCTCCAACCGCGTCGGCCGCCTGCCGAACCGCCCGAATATCAACGGTCTTGCAGAGCGGGTTGCTTGGCGTTTCGAGAAACACCATGCGCGTGTTCGGCCGGAGTTCGTCGGCAATGCGTGGCGCGTCCGCGGCGTCCATCCAGGAGACTTCAATGCCCATCCGTTCGAGGATGAGCGATACCTTGTAGTTCGCGCCATAGGTATCGTGGAAGATGAGCAGGTGATCCCCGGCCTGGAGATACGTCAGATAGACCATCGTACACGCGGCCATTCCCGAGGTGCAAATGACGCAGTCTTCTGCCTCTTCCAGGGCGGCAATCTTCTTCTCGACCTCGCGCACCGTGGGATTGTCGTCCCGGTGGTACGTATACCCGTCGATCTCCCCTTCGGTAATCTGGCGCAGTACTTCAAACGAGGCGTATTCATAGTTCACGGCATTGACGATGGGCGTAACCATCGGTCGATTGCCGTAAGGAGTCAGCGGATCTGGCGGCATCACAAGCGGTCCTTATGAAAACATGATTGTCGCAAGAGCCCAGTTTAGCATATACCCCCACTTCTCCGCTAGCCTGTCCGCCGTCTTCCCAGGAGAACTGCGCAGTCGGATTTAGCAAACCATCGGGCGGATAGGGAACGTAGAACAGTGAGGTCCGTATTGGAGCTGCACCCGTGCG
>CAZASB010000341.1:0-5266 GCA_964487655.1 uncultured Planctomycetaceae bacterium | reverse complement strand
AGCATGCAGGAAGAGACCAATTTCCGGCAAAATCGAACAAACTGAACACGCCAGGTCGGGAGTCTTTACTTCTTGTCTTGCCAACCTGAGGAGGATCATCACGCAATACTGATTGAAGCGTAACTGGCGAACAGTCTGCCTTGTCGCAGCCAACGTCGCGCAAACGCTCGAGCAGCGGCGAGAGCTTATCGAAGTGTTTCAGGCCTGTGGCGTCTTTTTCGCGGACTTCTTGACGTTTCTTTCCAGCCCTTTGCGTAACCGTTCACGGAGCGGCGCAGGCAGTTTTCGCCGCTAAATGCGAGGGGGACAGTCCCATTTTCGCGGCGGAAACGGTGGATCATTGGGAAAGAACGCCCTTTGTGCCGCGAAAATTGGGACAGTCCCCCTGTGAACGGTTACGCCATTGCTGGAATGATCCGCGCCACCGCGGAACGCGAAACCCCCTCTTCTGGGCAGTTTTGTAAAATGCACAAATCTCGTGCCGAACAGTATTGGGGCGGTCTGCTTTGTCTACGGCTTCTGGTTTCACACATGCAGGCATCCCTTACATGGGGCATAGGGACGGCTCTGCGTAACTTAGGAAGTCCAGGATAAATGTAGTTTGACTGCCGATAACGTGGTATGCGTGCTCTTGCGTGGTTTTGCCGGTTATTCCTGTTGTCGCGAGTCCAATTGGCCGATCTACCTGCTGTGAGCTTCTGCGGCCAGCGCGATAGCCGGGCGCACTCGCCACTCCAATGCTGTTTAGTCAAGGAGGATAACGTGAGCAATATGGGCAAATGGATTCGAGTTGCTCCCATCGTGTTGCTGGCAACCGCTGTCATGTGCGAGTGTGTTGGCTTGACGACGGAACAAGTTGCACTTGGTCAATACGACTACGGCATGGAACCAGTCCCCACGCCGGACGCCGCCTATCGCGACATCCCTTGGCAGGGCGATACAACTGAGAACTACTTAGCCGAGGATATGACAACGGCCCTCCAACAGCACGTCGGAATGAGCTTGGATGGCAGCACCTACTCGGAAGAGCCCATCGGCCCATGCGATTTTCTCGGCAAGGGCATCAACTGCCCGCCCACATGGTATTTCGAGGAGCAGGTACGGGTACTCACCCGAAACCGGGCACGACTCATGCGACTCTCGTCGGAGTATTCGCCCGATCTTTCGGCCCAGGTGGGTAACGCGGTTTCCCTTGAACGCATGGATACCAAGTCGAATACGTTCGGGATTTCGGAAGGTTACTATACGACCATTGGACGCCATCTGGCGCGCGATTCGGAGAATCGCGACCACTTCGGGGAGTTCACCTACTGGGGCTTTCAGTCCTGGAACGAGTGGAACCGGGTTAGTGGGGCGTGGATGGGCGACGCATATGGCAATACGTTTGGCAGTCTCTTCAGTCCTTTTGGCGCCACCTCCAACATTTTCGATTCCTACGTTGGCGGATTCAACCGGGCGAACATCCATTACTTCGAGTACTATTCCCAAATTCACAACTGGGAACTCAACGGCCGGATTCGCCCCCGAACGCGTAAGGATCGTCTGGTGCTCAAACCCAACGGACGGTGGCGGCGGGAGGAACGGCCTGGGCCATACTACTCGTTCCTGTACGGTTTTCGCGTGATGTCGATCAACGAGCATTCGTCGTTCCAATCGCAAGGGAGGATCTACGATGACGTGGGAGACAGCACTAGTTTTTTCGGAAACTACGACGTACACACGGGAAACAACCTTGTCGGCCTACAAATTGGCGGCGACATGGTGTACCGCTACAACAAGGGGTCGTGGGGATTCCGCGGGAAAGTCGGGCCGATGATCAATTCGGCTTGGCATGTCAGCCGGATATCCAGCGGTGGCATCGATTCTTATGCCAACGTGTTTCCAAACGACCAGTTGGCGGCCAGCAACAGCTCTGTGTCATGCGTTATCGAGTTTGGCGTTACGGGCCGATACATGATCACTCCCCACTTCTGGTTGACTGCGGGATACGATCTGATGTGGGTGACCGGGCTGGCCCTGGCTCCGGAACAGATGACATTTGAGACCGATCCCTCCGCCAAGCTCGGCGTGGGTGGCACGGTGTTCTATCACGGCTTGACGGCTGGTGTTGAATGGACATTCTAGTTCGATGCTGCTAGTCCGATGCTGCGGATTGAGAGATTTGGAGCCGCATGTTCGTGGACGGAATGGCAATCTCATGGTTGCTCTCGGCGAAGTCGGCATGGACTCGGAGCCACCTTCCGTGTAAGCTAGAAAGATATGGTCGCTTCTGTTGATTGGTGGCACGGGCGGGTTGGGCCGTCACCGTGTTGGGGGGGATGTCCCCCGGCGGCGCGTTTATGTAGCACACTTGCCAGCCTCGCCCCGGCATGAAAAAACAGTCCTTCTTCGCTCGCCACAGTTTTCTGATCATCGTCGTGGCGGTGTTCCTCATGCCGATGATCCTGCGCGGCACACGGCTGACCATCGACGGCAACCGCAACGACATCAAGGACTGGCTACCCGATAGTTTCGAGGAGACCGCTGTCCACACGTGGTTCAACGAGCACTTTCCCCACGAGCAGTTCGTCCTCGCGAGCTGGGAAGGCTGCACACTGGACGACCAGCGGCTGCGCTTGCTCGCGGAAAAACTCGAGAACTTCGACCCCACGCTCAGCCAACTTGGCATCGTCGGCCGCGAGGCTGAAGTGCTCCGCGAAAACAAGCTGGCCACGCTCTCCGCCCTGCGGGCATACAGCACCCTGCGATCCGTGCCGGGACTCGACCCGCGACGGGCCGACGCAATCGAGCGTACCGCCGAGGCATGGCGTTCGCCGTTCAAGTCGCCCGTCTTGACCGGCGCGCGATTGGTTCAGGATATGAAGCTCCGCTACCCGGAGCTGTCCGACGCGGCTATTTTCACCCGGCTTGAGGGAACGATTATTGGCGACGATCATGCAAAGACGTGCTTGGTCGTTACTCTGACCGACGCGGCGTCGGGAAAGCAACTGCGTCCGACGCTCGAGATCATTCACGACCTGGCCCGGCAATGTGACATCGAACCGCCCGTGCCAGAGCGAACGAGCAATATCTTCGTTTATGGCATGGAGGTCTTCGGCGGCTTCCTCCGAGAGTTGGTTCAAGGCCGAGCGCCAACGGAAGCCGGAATCCGGTTGGGCGGGCCGCCAGTCGACAACGTTGCCATTGATACCGAGGGCGAACGCACCCTGATGCGATTGGCCGGGTTGTCGCTCCTGGTTGGGATTACCGTATCGTGGCTATGCTTCCGGAGCATTCGGCTAACCGTGATTGCCATTTTTACGGCACTTCTCGCCGCTGGAACGAGCGTGGCGAGCGTGTTCTTCAGTGGCGGAACGTGCGATGCCATTCTCCTGACCATGCCTTCGCTTATCTATGTGCTGGCTATTTCCAGCGCCATCCATGTTATCAACTACTACCACGACGCCATCCGCGACCATGGCTTAGAGGGAGCGCCAGGGCGCGCGATTGCGCATGGCTGGCTGCCGTGTTTCCTGGCTGCCTTCACCACGGCATTGGGGCTGATCTCCCTGCGTGTCAGTCATGTGATTCCCATCGCCAAGTTTGGCCTCTACTCGGCGTGTG
This sequence comes from uncultured Planctomycetaceae bacterium, assembly GCA_964487655.1. Classification (GTDB taxonomy): domain Bacteria; phylum Planctomycetota; class Planctomycetia; order Pirellulales; family Thermoguttaceae; genus PWXP01. Next base: position 1,663 of record CAZASB010000341.1, on the reverse strand, counting down.
GCGTGATGACTACGTTGGCTTGGGTTTTCCTGTTCGTGCCCGCATGCCTCCACTTTTTTCCCTCGCGCAATATCGCCGACCAGGTAAACAAGGAGGGCACCGATGCGTTGGTGGAGACTCGCATTCTGCGGTTTTGGCGGGTTGTGGGCCGATTCATCATTCGTCGTAACAAATGGGTTGTGGCCGGATGCGTGGCGACCATGCTGGTCCTTGCCGTGGGCATTACCAAAATCCAGACGTCGGTCAAGCTCATGAAGCTCTTCTCGGGCGACGCCCCGATCATTGCCGACTACACATGGCTGGAAGACCATCTTGGTCCGCTGGTGCCCATGGAACTCGTTCTGCGCGTCGACAACCAGAAATGCCAACTCAACATGGTCGAACGGATGCGTCTGGCGCAGCACATCGAGCAAACGCTCGAAACGCTGCCTGACATTGGCGGGGCCCTCTCCGCCGCGACGTTCGCCCCCGACGTCGCTCCCGACAAGACCAAGTCGGGCATTATCGAACGCATGGCTGGCATCGACCGCCGCCGCACCCGCGACCAGGTTCTCAGCAAGCGTCTGGACGCTCACCGCGACGAGTTCCGTGAATACCTGACCGTCGACAAGGAGACTGGCGAGGAACTATGGCGCATTACCGGCCGCGTGGCCGCGCTGACGGACCTCGATTATGGGCTGTTCGTTGATGACATCAAGGCGAATGTCGAGCCTCTGCTGACCGAGTATCGTGAAGCCGGCGTCGAGGGAATCGACGTAACCTACACGGGCCTCGTGCCCCTGGTTTACAAGACTCAACACGAGCTGATGACCGGCCTGTTTCAAAGCTTGGCCCAGGCTTTCCTACTCATTGCCATCACCATGATGCTCGTGCTGCGTAGCCCGTCGGCCGGGCTCGTGTCGATGGTTCCAAACCTGTTCCCCGTGATCGTCATCTTCGGCACAATGGGGTGGATGGGCGTCCTGATTGACGTCGGTTCCATGATGACGGCCAGCGTGGCTCTGGGCGTCGCGGTCGACGACACGATTCACTACCTCACCTGGTTCCGCCGTGGCCTCGACGAGGGGCTCGACCGAAAGGGCGCGATCTTGATGGCCTATGAGCGTTGCGCCACCGCGATGACACAAACCACGCTGATTTCCGGGCTCGGATTGGCCGCCTTCTCGTTCAGTACGTTCACGCCGACGCAGCGGTTTGGCACGCTCATGCTCACACTGCTGTTTGCCGCGCTTTTTGGCGACTTGATCTTCTTGCCGGCGATGCTCAGCGGACCATTCGGCCGTTTCTTCCGTCCGCGCGTCCCCAAATCCACCCAACCAGCCGAAGAGGATACCACGGACGACGACGTCATTACGGTCCCCCTGGAAGGCAAGACTCAGCCCCCCCATATCTCGTCACGATGTCGACGTAAGGTATCGTGACAGCAAGCTGACCGTCTTGACCGGGAATGGTTCTTCCGTTTCTGGGCGCAAACCACGGTAAAGTAGCAGGTATGCTCCGTCGTGCCGTCCGCTATATCGGGTAGAACTCTGTCGTTCGGCTGGTTTGCACTCAGAAACGGAAGAACCCCGAGAATTCGAGTACGGCCAGCTCATTCCCGCCGAGAACTGACGAGACCTCGCGCCGCCCAGCACGAACAATTCGGGTTGGGTGGAGTTTGTCA
>CAZASB010000340.1:0-5322 GCA_964487655.1 uncultured Planctomycetaceae bacterium | reverse complement strand
TGGGACAACTGTTCTACATTCGGCAGGTAAGCTCGAACCTGCCGATCGCCTTATAATGTTTTTTGGCCTTAATTGTTACCGAACCCACAAGCGTCTTCCACCACACCCTACCCTCCATTGGGGTCATCTACCAGCCTAAGACGCCCTGGGGGCAGAAAAAGTTCCAGGCATGATCTGCTTGAGGCATTCGGCGTCGAAAACGGTGCTTGCTTCCGAGAGGGAGCCCAGCGACGCCCGCGGACAGCCGAATTTTTTTTGCACGTTGGCCAATTCGCTGGCCTGCTGGATACCGCGGAGCGAGGTGACGATCGGATTAAACAGATAGAGGAGGATCAGCATGCAATACTGATTGAAGTGTAACTGGCGATTGCCTGCCTTATCCCGAGCGCAGCCAACGTCGCGCAGACGCTCCAGCAGCGGCGAGAGCTTATCGAAGTATTGACTCTTCCGTTTCTGGGTGCAAACCAGTGGTGAAAGGCGTAGGGTGGGTGGTTCCGGATGTCTCAGCATCCGGGTTCACCCACGCGTCACGCAATTCTGCACCCAGAAACGGAAGAGCCGAAGTATTTTAGGCCCGTGACGTCTTTTTCACGGACTTCTTGACGTTTCTTTCCAGCCATGCTGGAATTATCCGCGCCGCCGCTCGCGCAACCCTACTTTTGGGGTAGTTTCTCGAAATGCGCAAGTCTCATGCCGAACAGTATTGGGAATGTCTCCTTCGCATTTAGCGGCGAAAACTGCCTGCGCCGCCCCGTGAACGGTTACAACCGTCGAACTTCACCAGGGCGAGACGTAATGCCCAGATCGGCTAATGGGGACCATTTTTCGGCATATTGAGGCGATTATCTCCATTCCTTGCGGCCAGCTCTTGACATTTTCGCCGGATTCCTGGAGGCTGAACTATAGAGTGCGAGGCACGAAGTGCAGGGGGTGCAAGATTCGAGCCAAGTGGCTATCAGTTGGGGGGCGGAGAGGCGCGGCGATGGTGGAGCCGGGGCGGGCGAAACCACGTTTATGGCAGCGCCTTGACTTCACGTGCCACGGTAATCAAACTGAATTGTGGGCAAGGCAACAGCAACCCACTTTTCCCCGAAGGGCGGAATTACCATCCACCGCCTTCAAAGCCTTCGCCCGTAATTGCGGAACAGAACCTCGGCGGCTTGCGACTCTCGTCGGCTCTCCGGTTTCCCAGAGCGTCAGGCGATTCGTCGCATCACTCCCAAAGAATCCACATTGGGGACAACTAGCATGACAACGGATCAGAATCCTTCCCACTCCACTCAGGAGAAGCTTCCGATGACGGCAGAGCATTCGGCTCTCGCGGGAGTTCACGGCAACGGCTACGCAGGCGGACGAATGGTCGTCGCAAACGCCGCGCAGGATCCGATCGCCTTGATCAAACCTTACCTGCACGCTTTGCGCCGGCGGTCGCTGCCCGCTTTCGGACTGGCCCTAATGGCAGCGACGATCGTCGCGCCGCTGGTCTGGTATCTAGTCCCGTCGACGTACACGGCGGAGCACTATCTGCGCGTTGCGCCGCAAGAGCGGCGGATCGTGTTCGACGCCAGCGGCCCCGGGCGACGAACCGACTTCGGTCTGTATCGGAACACGCAAGAGCAGCTCCTTCGCAGCCCGTTCGTCATCCTGGCCGCGTTGCGCAACCCGGCCATTGGACAGTTGAAGACCATCCGGGAACTCGAGGCGAAAGAGCAAGACCCGGTTGATTGGCTCCAGAAGAACGTTCACGTTTCGTTCCCGGGTGGAAGCGAAATCATGCAGATCAGCCTTTCGGGACCGGACCGTGAAGAGGTAACCCAACTCGTCTTGGCGGTTGTCAACGCATACCTGACCGAGGTGGTCCACGTCGAGCAGCAGGAGAACCGTCAGCGACTGAACGAACTGGACCGTATCTTCGCTCAAAAGGAAACGGAGATTCGAGCCGAGCGTGCCTCCCTGAAGAAACTCGCGGAGCGATTGGGCGCCGCCGAAAGCGAAACACTCACGTTCAAGGCGCAACGCACCCTTGAGGAATACGCCGCGCTGCGGCAGCAACAGATGCGAGTGCAGTTCGAGTTGCTACGACTCCAGGGCGAACTGCGGGCACAGCAGGCGGTCCTTGCGAAGCTCGACGACTCCAACGTTTCCGACGTCGTGCTGGCAATGTACGCCAAGGACGACACCGAGTCCAAGCAACTTGCCGATCAGCTCGCCTACATTCAGAAGATGGTCGAATACGAGCGGGAAGCCATTGTGCCCGGCGCCGCGCAGCACCACATCGACCGCCGACAACGCGATTTGGCCGCGCTCGAACAGCGTTACACGGAGCAGCAGACGCAGTTGCGCGAGCAGTTGGTGTGGCATCGTCGCGCCAATGTCGAGGAATATATCACCAAGATCGAAACCGGCATCCTGACTCTTCAGGAGCAGGACAAGACGCTCGAGGAGCAGGTGGAAGGAGTGCGAGAAGAGGCGGAACGTCTCGGAACCAGCTCCATCGACGTCGAAATGATGCGAGTCAACATCGAGAGCCGCGAACAGGTTCTGTCCGTGATCGGATCGGAGCGAGAGCAACTCCGAATCGAGGTGGACAGCGCCGCCCGCGTTACCGAACTCATGCCTGCCCGCGTGCCGATGACTCCGGACTCCAACCGTCGCATTCCGTTGACCGTACTCGCCAGCCTGTGCGCGTTCGGCCTGCCGCTGTTTTGCGTGGCCTGGTGGGATACGCGCAGCCGGCACATCAACGAGGCCGAGGAGATTTCGAAGGGACTCGGCCTGACCGTGCTCGGCTCGGTGCCGGTCATTCCGCACCGGGTAATCGCAAACCTGAACACGCCGACGAAGCGTCATGACGAGTGGCGATCGCGACTCACCGAGGCGGTTGACGGTATTATGGCCCGGGTACTTCGCAAGGCGAACACCCAGGACACTCGCACGATTCTGATCAGCAGCGCCGTCAGCGGCGAGGGAAAGACAACGCTCAGCACGCAGTTGGCCATGAGCCTTGCCCGGAACGGCCATCGCACCGTGCTGGTGGACTTCGACATGCGGCACCCGTCGCTGAACCAGATATTCGGCGTCGACATCGAGCCGGGCTTCAGCGAGGTCGTTCGCGGCGAGTGCGAATTGAACGATGCGGTGAAGGAGGTGAGCAACCGGCTGTCGTTCCTGTCGGCCGGTTCGTGGGACCGCTCGGTGATGGCCTCCATGACCGGCGGGGCGGCGGAGCAGATTCTGCGCGAACTTCGCGCCGAGTATGACTTCGTCATCATTGACAGCAGCCCGATCCTGCCCGTTGCCGACACCCGGTTCGTCAGCCAGCACGTGGACATGGTCATCCTGTCCGTCTTGCGCGACCAGAGCTGCGCTCCGAAGATCGAGGCCGCCTGCGAGATACTGGCCGCCTTCGGCGCGAAGCGGGTCGAAACCGTCGTCATCGGCCCCGGCGAGAGCCGCTACGAGCACTACTACTACACCGAGGTAGCCAGCTAGCCGTTTGACGATGATCCTGCCCTTCGCGAGACTTTCGAATCATGCTTCCTCCTCAATTTCACAACGAACTGAAGGCCATGCAGCCTCGGCCCGCCGTTCTGGTCGGCTGGCTCGTGGTAGCCGCCGCCTTCTTCATGGTTTACGCGTCGACGCTGGGCAACTTGATCCACATCTGGTGGAAGATGCCCGATTACGGACACAGTTTCTTCGTGCCTGCGTTCTCGCTCGTGCTGCTTTGGGTTCGCCGCGACATGGTCAAGCCGTGGCCCAAGGAGGGTAGTTGGTGGGGCCTGGCCTTCTTCGCCGTGTTCGGGCTCTTCGTACTGGCCAGCGACTACTTTCCCTACGCCACCCCGGCCCGCATGTCAATCGTTCCATTCCTTGCCGGGGCGGTCCTGTTGGTAGGCGGCTGGCGGGGGCTCCACTGGTCTTGGCCCGCCATTGTGTTTCTCATGTTCATGGTCCCGCTGCCGGAGTCGTTTTCCAGCCTTCTTCGCGATCCGCTCCAGCAAGTCGGTACAAAGAGCAGCGTGTACATTATCCAGACCCTGGGAATCCCGGCCACGGCCCAAGGGAACGTCATCCATCTGACGGAAGGCCAACTCGGCGTGGTCGAAGCGTGCAGCGGACTGCGTATGCTCATGCTGTTTTTCGCCGTATGCATTGGGGCGGCATTCGTACTGAAACAGCCTTGGTGGGAGAAGATCGTCATTGTCCTAAGCGCCGTGCCCATCGCCGTCCTGGCTAACGTATTCCGCATTGCGGTAACCGCGGTCCTGCACGACCTGGTAAGCACGGAACTGGCCGACAAGGTGTTCCATAACGGTGCCGGGATGATGATGATGCCGGTCGCTATTGCCATGCTCTCGGGAGAACTATGGTTGATTTCCCACCTCGTGGTGGAGCCAACCGGCACCCGTCCCATCCCGATCGGTAGGGAAGGCCAGGCCCGCGCCGCCACCCGGGCCACGCGGGGCTCCCGCGCGCCGGCAGCCGCCCTGCTGACCAGCATGGAAAGCAGTTCTCCCGTTCCGCGAACCGGCCACAAGACCGAAAAACACAAATCGCGCGACGAAGACCCACGGGCCCCCGAAAACGCTTGACCCCAACCATCCACGGGGAATGGTCAACATAACCATGACCCCACGCGATTCGGAGTACGACCATGTCCATTCGCTTCGACACCACGATACGCCTGGCAATTGTCGTCGGGATCATCGGCCTGGTGCAACTGCTCAGTTGGCAAGTAAAAGCCATGCTGGAACCGGGAGAAGTTGTCTTGCCGAACTGGAACCTCGACGAATTGCCCCTCGACTTCGCAGGTTGGCAGGGAGACATTCAGGATCTGGACGAGCGGCTCTTCCTGCGTACCGGGGCCGACGCCGTGGCCGACCGCGAGTACCGCAACCGCGAAGGCGATACGGTCTCCGCCCACACGGCCCTGTTCAAGAACTTCGACGAGGCCATCGTGGTTCACCTCCCGTCGCGGTGCTACAGCGCCGCGGGCTGGAATAAACTCAACTCGGAAAAGCGGAGCGTGGAGGTGGACGGCGCGCCGCCCATCGAAGTTGACGTGTCCACCTGGGAACGCGAGGGACATCGAGTCAAAGTGCTCTACTGGTACCAGTTGGGCGAGCACACCGTTCTGGACCGATACGACCTAGCCAACGCCCAAATGGCCCTCGCCGGGCACGAAATATGGCCGGCCATGGTCAAAGTCATGCTGCAAACCTCGGCCGACGAGGGGCGGACCGCGGACCTGCGACTGCTGGAAATTGCCCAAAACATCCGGCAATGGCTGCATGAACGCAGTGGCGCCGCCACCGACGC
>CAZASB010000339.1:0-5329 GCA_964487655.1 uncultured Planctomycetaceae bacterium | reverse complement strand
CCAAAGAAGCGGCTTGTTTGACCCACCCTACCTATCATGAATAATCCGGGTTAGCAGATGGCAGAAGCGAAATCTAGAGATATTGTCAACACCATGAAGGAGAGGAGGCTAGGCCCTCCGATGAGGGGGGTTTGCCGAAAAGTCGAGAATCGGCTCCGTGGAGCGGAGCAGTACCGGAAGATGTGGAACCACGCCGCTGGCGATCTCGAATGCTTCTGGGGGGTAGTTTACACACGAGTTGCACTGGTTCAATCTCTGTGGAAAGGTGCTTCAGTGGGACGAGCTGTTTGCGAAATGGTCTGCAATCACATGTACAGATCGCGCTGGTCGCTCTCGCGGATTTGTTTCAGCCGCGCCAGCAGTCCTTCCTTGCGTGTGTCGTCCGGCAGTGCAGCAAGTTCGCGCTCGATGGCGGCCTGGCCTACGGCCAGCGTCTCGGGACCGGCGTAATCGACCAGATACTCCATGAGCGTTGTCAGCGCATTCGGCGTGCAGAACTTGTGGATGAAGCCGGGAATGGCGAACTCCATGAAGTGCTCGCCCGTCCGGCCCAGTCGGTAACATGCCGTGCAGAAGCTGGGAATGTAGCCGTCTACTAGCAGTTCTCGCATCACGTCATCGAGCGGGCGGATATCGCCGAGCTGAAACTGCTCGCGTTGGAGCACCTGCGCGTCGCCTGACTCGGTGTAGCCGCCCAGTTCGATCCGGCTGCCAGCGTCGATTTGCGAAACGCCCATCGCCATGACCTCGCGACGCAACTTCGGCCGCTCGCGGGCGGTGAGAATGAGCCCGGTGTACGGCACGGCCAAACGCAAGATGGCCACGAGGCGTTTGAAATCATGGTCCGAAACGGCCCAGCGATCGGTAAGTTGGACCCCGCTGGCCGGCTGCAACCGTGGAAAGCTGATCGTGTGTGGACCCACGCCGTAGTGTTTCACCAGGTGGCGTGCGTGGGCGATCAGGCTCAGAACCTCGAACCGCCAGTCGTACAAGCCGAACAAGGAGCCGATGCCAACGTCGTCGCAACCGGCCTCCATGGCACGCGATACGCCGTCGAGCCGCCACGGGTAGTCGGCCTTGCGCGTATTGGCTGGGTGGATCCTCGCGTAGGTGGCGTGGTGATACGTCTCCTGGAATATCTGATACGTGCCGATTCCCGCTTCCTTGACCGTCCGATAGCCCTCGTGGTCCAGCGGCGCCGCGTTGATGTTCACCCGTCGGATTTCCCCGTGTCCGACGCGCACCGAGTACACCTTGCGTACGGATTCGGCAATGAACTCGGGCGAATAGAGTGGATGCTCGCCGAACACCATGATCAGGCGCTTGTGCCCCTTGTTCTCCAACGCCTCGACCTGGGCTTGCAGGTCATCCGGCGAAAGAGTTCGTCGCACCGCTTCCTGGTTCGACCGGCGGAAGGCACAATACAGGCAGTCGTTGATGCACTCGTTGCCCACATACAGGGGGGCGAATAGCACAATTCGGTTTCCGTACACGTCGCGTTTCAACTGCCGGGCGGCGTCGAACACCCGTTCGACCGCCTCGGGCTGGTCGGCAGTCAGCAGAACGGCCGTCTCGGCCAGATCGAGCGCCTGCTTCTCCATGGCCTTGGCAATCACATCGCGCAGACGGCCTGGATCGGCCGGCTGCTCCAACAAGGCATGTAGTCGCTCCTCGTCGATGAAGTCGACAGCGCTCTCACTCAACTTTGAATTGTCGATTGTAGAACTCATCTCTGTAATTCTACACCGCCAAGCGAGATTTGGCGAGGGAGACCACTTCACCCGCTTGAAATGACGTCTTTGTCTACCTGAACACAGGCACGGCCGCCTCCGCGTTCACGTGGTCTCGCAATATGGTTAGGATGGCGTCGTCCAGGTAGGTGTAGGCAAACAGGCAGTAGCCGTGGATGCCCATCTGGCGAACGAGGTTGATCTGCTCGGCTACCAAGTCGGGTGAACGGGACATGGCGCCATCGCCCGTTCTCATGTAAAGCGAAAGACCGGTTACCAGTTTGTCTTTCTCGTCGAGGGCTGCAAGGAACTGCCGCTCGTTGGCGCGAACGCGAAGCGACTGCATCTGGTAATCCATGGGCATGACCACATCAATCCAGCCGGCGTTGGCCCACCCGGATGAATCCTGCCCTTGCGCGGCGCCGCCTTGCAGGTTCGAGGACACCGCGGCTGACATCTTTGCCTTGGGGCGAACGCGACGAACGCCCTCGGTCGTACGGCGGACGATGTCTCCAATCGTCTGCTGCTGCCAGCGGATCCAATCCTCGTCGGTTGCCTCGGCCAGTGAGCGGCCGGACTGTTCAGCAAACTCCGCGCGACACTTCTCGCAGTAGCATCGCGACATCGTACGGATGTAATCGAGGTGGATGCCGTCGACCTCGTAATCCCGGGCAACGCCGACCATTATATCGACGATGAAGTCGCGGTAGGCAGATCGGTGAACGTCGGCGCCCAAGGGAATCACCTTGCCATCCGGGTCGATCATGTCCACGTTCGTTCCATGGTTCTCTTCGAACCAGCGGCGAAAGGCCGTGTCGCGATAGGTCACGCAGAACCAGGGATGGACCTCCAGGCCAGCTTCGTGGGCCTTTTCGATCAGGCGGCCGAGCGGATCGAGACCTTCCTCCACCATGTCAGAAAGAGGCAGCGGACCGCGTCCCGCCAGGAACGTGTTGCGAACGAAGATATCCGGCACGATCATGTTGAGCCTGGCCGCCTTCACGCGAGCGACCAGCTCGTCGATGGCGTCGGTGGTGGCCATGTCCTTCGAGGATGTCCAGATAGCCCGTGTCTCACACACAAGGCCGTCCGGGTTACGGGCAAACTCGTAGCCTTGCCGGACGATCCGGAATGCTTCGGAACTCAGACGTCCGTCACCGCGCCGGAACGTGGCGGTCACGCCGCGATGCTCCAGGCCGTCCGGTGTCTGTGCCGATACCGTGCCCTGGACATTGACGACCTCGGGCGCCTGCTCCGGCAGCGTGCCGCGGAGCCAGCCGGTCGGTTCGTGGAGCGGGCTCCACTCGGGCGTCAACTCTGTTTTCCACTCGCCAGCATGAGCCGTGACGGCGGCGCCAACGATGGGAAAGACCCAGCCTTGCGCATCCTTCACGGTGAGCTTCACGCGAAACGGCCCACCCGGCTGCCAGGTGGACTGGACCTCGGAGAACGAAAGCGAGAAGTCCGACAGATCGGCCAGGATGAAGGTGAGTCGGCGGCATGTGTCGGGGCTGTTGAAGAAAGTGGGGGGGGCTGTCACGTCGAGCCAATGGCCGTCCGGCTGGTCGATCAGAAAATAGTAATGGCCGCGAATGCCAACGACCCCGGCCGCAGGCGGTGGACCGTATCGAGTGTTGAACCATGCGCGACGGGCCCGAGCGGTGTTCTCCCCAGTCTTCGACAGGTCGATTTTCTCGTCCGCGTACATTGCGCTAATCGTCTCGTTGCCGAAATGGTAGAGGTGGAAGTGCTCCGACCCGAGCCGTGAGGTGAGCAAAATGGGCGCCGACTCCCGTACCTCGTAGCGAACGGCTAGCGGCAAGGGTATCTCGCCTTCGCCGGTGAAGTGGACCAGTTGGGCGTCCAGCGACGCTTCGAGGAACCGGACGACGCCACCGCCTCGGTACGGCGTTTTCCCCTCCACGCCCCGCCCCTTCACTTCGAGCGTGGCCATGTCCTGGCCATTGGCCGCGGGCAAGGCGAGAACGGCAACGATCCATCCGAGTACGGCAACACATAACCTGCTTTGTGAGCTTGGCATGGGAATCTCCTTTCTTCACTGAGTCTAGCCGCAAGGAGTTGGGGAATCAAGAGTCGCTCGGACAGCGTGTTACGAAGTATTCTGGGAACCGCAAGGACGTGATATTGCTTGTCTTACGACATGTGCGCGCGCGTTTCCCCTCCGGGCTCGTCCCGGGTGGTTAGTGACTGGCCCGGGGCGAGCCTTGCCACGCATGGATGGTTGCCCCCGGCGGAAAGCGGGATACAATAGGACAAGGTTGGTGGAACCATGAACTGGAGAATCCCCATGAATCGTGCCGTCTTCGCTATCGTAACCGGAATCGTGCTTGCCATGTTGGTCGACCTTGCCCACGCACAACTGCCGGGACGATTCGGGGGGCCGCGGCCTGATCGAGTTGCCGCGTCCCAGTTCGTGGCGCCGCCGCTGGCCAAGGACGAGGAGGAAGAACACATTCTCGCCAGCATCAAGGAAATGCAGGCGGGGCCGCGCTATGCAAATGTGCCCAACGACGACGGGCGGCTCTTGCGACTGCTGACCGAGAGCATCGGTGCCCAATGCGTAGTCGAGATCGGCACCTCTACCGGCGAATCGGCCGTCTGGTTCGCCCTCGCATTGCGAAAAACCGGCGGGCATCTGTACACCCATGAACTCGACGCTGAACGCGCGAAAACTGCCGAGGCGAACTTCAAGAAGGCTGGCGTGGACAACCTCATCACACTGATTCTTGGCGATGCGCACGAAACAGTCTTGCAGCACAAGGATCCGATTGACATTGTGTTTCTCGACGCGGACAAGGACGGCTATATCGACTACCTCAACAAGCTGCTGCCCCTGGTGCGGCCGGGCGGGCTGATCATTGCGCACAACATGACCCCGCGCATGGCCGATCCTCGTTACGTCGAGGCCATTACGAAGAACCCGGACTTGGAAACGACTTTCCTATTTATGGACCGCTCCGGCGTTGGGGTGACGATGAAGAAACGGTAACCGATCCGTGATCATGAAGATCATTTCCGGCGGTCAGACGGGCGTCGATCGCGGCGCGCTGGACGCGGCCATTGCCCTCGATATTGAACACGGCGGCTGGTGTCCCCTGGGACGCCTCGCCGAGGACGGGGTGATTCCAGAACGCTACCATCTTGACGAAACGGACATGCCTCGCTATGCTGAGCGGACGGAGCGGAATGTGCTCGACGCCGACGCCACGCTGATCCTCTGTCGCGGCAGACTGTCCGGAGGCACGCTACTGACCTACCGACTGGCCGTAGCCCACGGGCGTCCTTGCCAGGTGGTTGATCTCTACGGGGTGTCCGACGCCGAGGAGGTTCGAGCTTGGTTGCACGAGCATGATGTGGCGATCCTCAACGTCGCCGGTCCCCGCGAGAGCCAGAACCCAGGCATCGAGCAGGATGCCCGGGAGTTTGTTGCAAGTGTATTGGATCGGATGCGATAGAAACCTGTGTCTTTGCTCCACCAAGGTTGTCGTTCCTGCGAGGGCGGTCTTGGGCAACAAACTGGTTGGCGTGAGACAAGATGATACGGGAGCAGAGGTGCGTTGAGCGACGCATCCGATTGT
>CAZASB010000338.1:1595-5343 GCA_964487655.1 uncultured Planctomycetaceae bacterium | reverse complement strand
CATCCACCCTACGTCTTTTCACCACGGACTTGCACCCAGAAACGGAAGAGCCTTCGTTATTTATACCCTAGCGATATCCATTGTGCCAGAACAATCCAGAAAACGAGCCATGCGAAGGTCAATCCAACGAGTGCGAGCGACGTTGGCAGGCTTCGCGCCTGCACAATGCGGCGGCCCGCGACCGCGGCGGTAATCTGCCAGATCGCCGCGAGCAAGGCTAGGCCGACCGCTGCCTGCCAACCCAAGATCAGGCCGATGCAGGCAAGCCCCAGCCATACACCGTTACGGCGCGGAGCCGGTTCCCAGCGACTCATCAGCCAGCCCAAGGCGACACCTGCCGCCAAGCCGGCCATCGTGCTGGCCGCGCCCGCGTACCAGTCCTCGATGCCGTCCCAGACTGGCATGGGATGCAACATGGGCACGACAATCCCGGCGATGCCGGCCAGTACGAATGCGGGGGCGTATACTCGCCACCCTACCCGGTGCCCATCGTATTCAATCAAAGCGCCCACCAGAAGCGTACACCAAAGCAACTCGTGGAAAAGGAACAGGGCGTACAACTCGCGACCGGACCAACCGACGGTAAGAATCAAGCCGTTTTCGATAACCTGCTGTTGGGCCGGCAGATTGATCCCCTGCAAGCCGCATTCCAGAATCGCCAGAATGAGAAACGACAGGAAGCAGGCCGTCTCAACCAGCGGATATCGCGCGGAGATCGGTGTCCGGCAGTCGCGGCATCGCCCGCGAAGCAGGAACCAACTCAGCACGGGCACGTTGTCATACCAGCGGATGGGGTGCCCACACTTGGGACAATGCGAGGGAGGCTGAATCAGGCTCCCCCCGCGAGGCAACCGAAGAACCACTACATTGATGAAACTCCCCAGCACCGCGCCAAGAACCGACAGCCAGACGACGATGACCCAGGAAGCGATGGGCATGAGGGCAATGCGGTTCAGGTCAAACGGATTCGGCTTCGGTGCATTTGAGCAACCCCAGATCCAGCATTTTAGCAAGGATTTCGGTTTCGTCGATAGGCTTGGTCACGTAGCTTTCGCAGCCTTCGCGGAACGATTGCACGCAGTGCCTCGCGTCGCGCAGGGCCGTGGTCATGATGACTTTCACGCCATCGGAACCGGCGATGCCGCGAGACTGTTCCATTTGCCGTATTGCCGAAAGCGCTTCGTGACCACTGACGCCGGGCATCATGATGTCCAGGCAAATCAGATCGTATGGCTTGCCGTCCTCCAGGGCAAGGCGAACGGCGTCGATTGCCTCTTGCCCGTCATAGGCAAAGGCACACTGTCCGAAACGCGACAGATAGGCTTCCAGCAAGGCCCGACATACGCCATCGTCGTCGACAATGAGATACCGGGGGGGATGTCCCAGGTTGACCGGCGCGCTCAACGGCGGCGTTTCGGCGCGCGTCGGGGGCGAAGCAACTGCTGGAGGCGTCTTCCGCTCGACCGGCTGCCCCAGCAGAGCGCGCACCTGTTCTAGCAGCTTTTCGGCTCGTAACGGTTTCGTCACGTAGCTTTCACATCCGTGGCGGAAGGCTCGGATGCAATGCTTCGAGTCGACCAGCGCGGTTGTCATGATGATCTTGACCCCTTCGGAACCGGCAATGCCGCGACTCGCTTCAAGCTGGCGGATCGCCTCGAGCGCCTCGTGACCATCGGTGCCGGGCATCATGATGTCCAGGCAAATCAGATCGTATGGTTGACCGTCTTCCAGGGCGAGGCGAACGGCATCGATTGCCTCGGCGCCATCGAACGCCAGATCGCAATCGGCATACGGCGCAAGGATGGTCTTTACGAGCCTGCGGCATACGGGATCGTCGTCGACAATCAGAAATTTCACGATCGTTCTCCGGTCAATCGGGTTTCTCTTGGATTTTCGATATACGGGCTTTCAAGCAGGCCATGCAGCCGCTCGACGGCATTGGTGGCTTCTTCCAGGTCACTGCTTCGAGCGGCGAACTGCACTCGCATGGCATGGTCGGCAACTGGTTGCTCGCCTGCCCCAAGCGAAGCGCTCTTGAGTTGGCCCGCCGAGGTCTCCAGACGTTCGAAGTCGCGGTCGCCCAGTGCTCGGCATATTGCCTGAAAGCACTCTTGCAGCAAGTGGGGAGGATCGGGGCGTGGTCCGGCGGCAAGGTTATGGACGCGATCATCGAAGGCTTCCAGGTAGCCTGGCAGGAAACGGGCAACCACGGCAAGCAAGGCGTCGGGCGAGAACGGCTTGGCTAGGTATTCGTCGGCTCCGGCCTCCAGGCATCGTTCGCAGTCGTCGGGCATTGCATGCGCCGTCAGCGCGACGACCGGCGTGGCACGGTTCGTTCCAGACACATCGCCGCGCATTTGCCGGATTGCCGACAGCCCATCCAGCTCCGGCATCTGAAGGTCCATCAGGATGACGTCGTACTTCGATTGGGCAGCCAGAGTAATCGCCTCGCGCCCGTTGGTGGCCGTGTCGATCAGGCAGCCAGCGCGACCCAGCAGCATTTCGACCAGCGTACGGCTGAGGTAGTCGTCGTCAGCGGCCAGGACGCGGAAACGCCCTTGGCGGTTCTCCTGCTCGATGCCATGCAACGCCTCTCCCTTCGGCAAGCCAAACTGGCCCGCGCGCCCCGCGTGGCCGGGATTGGTCGGCGGCGCGGCTCTCGAACCCGAGTACTTCCGCAAGGGAATGGCGATCCAAAAACTGGCGCCATTTCCCAGCGTGCTGCGAAAGCCGATTTGGCCGCCCATCAGGTCGACCAGTTGCTTGCAAATGGAGAGGCCAAGCCCCAACCCGCCGAACCGCCGCGTCGACGATCCGTCGGCCTGCATGAATGCGTCGAAGATCACCTGCTGTCGTTCCGCCGGGATGCCCACGCCCGTATCGGTGACCACGAAACGAATGATGGCCGTCTGGTCGTTAGCCTCGTCGAGTGAGACGCGAACGTGAATTTCGCCCTGTTCAGTAAACTTCAGCGCGTTGCTCACTAGATTGCCGAGCACCTGCCCCAGCCGACGTTCATCGCCCAGGAGCCATTGGGGCACGGCTTCTTCGACCAGGTAGTCGATGGTCAATCCCTTGTGCCGGGCCGGATCGCGCGTGGCGACCATGACGTTGCGCACGACGGCGTCCAACTCGAACGGGGTTTTGGAGAGCTTCAACTCGCCTGCAGCGAGCCGCGAGTAATTCAGCACGTTGCTCATCAGCTCCAGGAGCGACTCGGCAGCGTTGTGAACGTATTCGAGTTTCTCGATATGGGCTGGCGCGAGCGGCTCTTTCAGCAACATGCGGCAGAAACCGAGGATCGCGTTCATGGGCGTGCGGATTTCGTGGCTGATGTTCGCCAAGAACTCGTTCTTCGCCCGCTCCGCCGCCCGCGCTTCCTCGCGCAGCCTGTCGGCTAGTCGGCGCGCGGCCTCTAACTCGGCGCGCAGCGCTGCGACCTCGTCGGTGATATTCTGCTGGTTGTCGCTAGGTTCCATGAAAGCGTTCCAACAAACGGGCCATGCCGTCGCAGTCGAAATGGACTTCGCCCGAAATGCGACCGGCTCGCGTCCCCGCGCCGGCGGCCAGACAGTTCGACTACTCGAGTCGTATCGCGACCTGCCCAAGGATAGGTTGCAGATTACCGCCCCGGCCCGCCCTCGGTTGGGCTCTTCTGTTTCTAAGTGCAGTCCATCTGGGTTGCACCTAGAAACGGAAGAGCCTCCCAAACCGACAGCCCCCGCGTTCGGGTGGTTGTGAATGTTGG
>CAZASB010000338.1:0-1495 GCA_964487655.1 uncultured Planctomycetaceae bacterium | reverse complement strand
GATGGCATTATCCGAAAAGAACGGAAAGAACAGGAGATTCATCCGCCGCATTACGAAAATGAGACTAAGCATCGTTGCGTTAGCTTGCCGGCCCCCCTAATGGTAGACGCGGAATGGCCCGCTGCGTACAGGTCGCCCGTGTTGCCATTGCTGGCATCGCCGGCTCCTTTCCTTGTAAAAAACGATTGAAAGCCATTTTTGCTCCGGAAACAAACACCGTGTTTCGCATGTCCTTCGGAAACACTGGGCACCGTCGCTTGAGCCGCCAGATACGAGACGACAGGCGACTCGTCTTGCATCGTCTTGCGCGGTTCGAGTGGCTCGAAGATCGACGCATGCTTTCAGTCGGAATGCCACAATGCGAATGGCCCGACATGTCGTCTTTGCCCGCCGAGGAGAGCCTGGGCGCATCGATCGCCGGAGCCGTGCCGCTGGCAAACCAGATTGCCGAGACCGCAGGCTGCGCGATGCAAGGCGGTTTACCGGAGACCGACGCCAAGGTCATCTTCTCGGAACCGGGTGGGGCGTGGATTCCCTACACCCCAACGGCCGGCAACGCGAGTATTCAACTAACGGGCGACGGCGACTCGCAACAGGCCTCGGTGGACCTTATGTTCTCCGACGCCGGGTTTCGCGTGCCGGCTTGGGGGACCGTTGAACGGCATGACGCAACGTTCATTGTCAACGCGACGATCGAACGGTCGACCGGTCCCGCACTCCAGGTAATTATCTCGGCGGAACACGTCTACTCGCTGGGAACATTGGATACAGGCGAGTATGTTTTCGAGTTCCGGGCCAACGGGGCACTCGTCCAATCGATAGGCTTCACCTGTTCCAAGAGCGACCCAACGCCAACGCACGACGCTGCGAACGGCAACCACGATCTTGCCGGCTCGGCCGGCGCGCCTCTGCCCAGCCAGCAGTTGGGCCTCATGTTGGGCGATGCAATCCTGGTCGACTACAACGCTGCCCGATTCGGTCGTTTCATCGATTCTGCACCGACCGGTGACATGGGGTTGCACCTCACGGAGACGCCGGGCGATCTGACGGACGACCAGGGCATCGAAGCGGCTCGGCGGATCGACCTGCTGACCGTTGTCATGCACGAGTCTAGCCCTCTGGTTGGCCATGACGAGGGGGGCCTCATGCAGCCAACCCTTCGCCCGAGCAACCGCTTGCGACTGCTGGAGCAGCGCGCCAGCGTGGGGGCTGATTACGCCGATCTGCTGGACAACCTCTCCACGCATCTCGCCGTGCGCGACGCCTATTTCGCCACACTCATGGAATGAGCTTTCAGCTTGGCTCTTCCGTTTCTGGGTGCAAGTCCGTGGTGAAAAGACGTAGGGTGGATGGTTCCGGATGTTTCAGCATCCGGGTTCATCCACGTGTCAGGCAATTCTGCACCCAGAAACGGAAGAGCTTTCAGCTTCTCATTCAAATCGCGAAGAATCCGCCATGGGGCGGGCTTGCTCCGTTGGAGCGGTCGCCGGTATGC
>CAZASB010000337.1:0-5360 GCA_964487655.1 uncultured Planctomycetaceae bacterium | reverse complement strand
AAGCCAAATCAAAAAGCCAGCTTTGCTAGCAGTTGGCAAGGTTACGATCAAGGCCCTGACGCTTGACAGGGACGAATCGATCGAATATAAGACCTTTGTACCCGGAGGTTCAGAATGTTCTCGACGACCACCAAATATGTCCTGAAAGCGCTGGCTCATCTGGCTCATTCGCCGGCGGTGGCAATAATTTTGGGGCATGAGATTGGCAAAAAAGGGGGGGGTGTCCGTCTGTACTATCTCTCTAAGATCGTGCTTCCCTTGCGAGATTCGGAGTTTGTGGACGTCACTCGGGGCCTTGGTGATAGATCGCCTCTTGAAACCGGCCGATCAGATTTCACTGAAGGAAGCTGTGAAGTTGTTCAATGAAGGTTCCAGCGAACCCGGATGGCTCCTTGCGGAGCGTCCCGAATGTTCCAATCGCAATCCATGTTTGGCGCACAAGGTCTGAAAGCTCCTGCGTAAGGTATACATCGATTTTTTGGATTTCACGACGATCGAGGACATCGCTGGCTCGCGGAGGTCAGCAGCACGGGACAGGCCACAAGCGACAAAGAATCATGAGCAAGAGAGATCCTTCACAAAGGATTTGGCTGCAATCGCCACACTCAATCCGCCGGATCACCTTGATTCAGGCGACGCTATTGGTGTCGCTCTCACTTGTCCGCACCGCCATTGCACAGGAGACGGCTGACTATTTTCGTAAGCGATGCACCAGTTGCCACACCATCGGCGGCGGGCCACGGACGGGACCTGACTTGAAAAATGTCGTTGAGCGGGCCGCCGCAAACGGTAAGGACCGCGAGTGGCTGATCCGTTTTATCCTGGATCCACAAGCGATGGTTCAGAGTGGAGACTCCTATGCCTTGAAGTTGCAGCGCGAGGCTCCCGGTAATGCTGTGATGCCCGGCCAGCCCGACATGACTCGCGAGTTGGCAGGCTCCCTTTTGGATTTAATCGTGACCGAGTCGGAATCGGATTTAATTGCAGCCGAACCGGAATCGGAGCGGTCTCAGTTTGCCGGTTCGTCCATGTCGCTAGCGCCCTTCACGTCCAAGGATGTACAACTCGGACGTGAGTTGTTTCGAGGTGTACGGCCTCTGGCGGAGGGCGGGTCGCCGTGCATCTCTTGTCATACAGTCGGTGGGATAGGCCTGTTGGGCGGCGGCCGGCTGGGACCGGACCTGACGTTAGTCAATGAGCGTCTGGGGGGACCAAGGGGCTTGAGTACTTGGCTATCAGCTCCTCCAACACCGACCATGCAGTCCATCTTCAAGGTCCAACCGCTCAAGTCAGAGGAGATCCACTCCATCGCGGCCTTTCTCAATCAGAGCGGCCAGGAGGTCGTACCCGCCGACATGCGCGGGCCGCTCACCTTTTTTCTCTTGGGGCTGGGCGGGGCGATTGGCGGACTGGTCCTTTTCGACGGTATCTGGAGCAAGCGATTTCGCGCGGTGCGCTATCCCTTGGTTCATGGTCAAAGAGAACAAGGTGACGAATGATCGGGAAAAACGCAATCGCCTGGATCAAGGACATCTACGACCCGGAACAGCGGGGCTGGGAGGAGTTCTACCGCAACCGCTGGCAGTACGATAAGGTCGTGCGTAGCACTCACGGCGTGAACTGCACCGGCGGCTGCACCTGGATGATTTACGTCAAGAACGGTCTGGTAACCTGGGAGTTGCAGGGTCTGGACTATAGTGGTCTGGAGGCTGGCTTGCCGCCCTACGAACCTCGCGGCTGCCAGCGAGGCATTACCTTCAGTTGGCATCTCTACAGTCCGACCCGCGTGAAGTATCCCTACATTCGCGGCGCGCTGCTGGACTTGTGGAAGAAGGCTCGCGGAGAACACGACGATCCCGTCGCGGCCTGGAAATCGCTGGTCGAGGATCCACAGTCCCGCCGTCGTTGGCAGCAGGCTCGTGGCAAAGGCGGCCTGCGCCGCACGGATTGGGACACCGTACTGGAAATCATGGCAGCCGCCAACATCCACACGATCAAGGCTCACGGCCCGGACCGTATTGTCGGTTTCTCACCGATCCCGGCAATGTCGATGATCAGCCATGCCTGCGGGTCACGGATGCTGCAACTGATGGGCGGGGTGCTAATCTCATTCTACGACTGGTACTGCGATCTGCCGCCGGCCTCTCCGGAGACATGGGGCGAGCAAACGGATGTCCACGAATCGGCGGATTGGTTCAACGCCAAGCTCTTGGCGGTGGTGGGATCGAACCTGAACATGACCCGGACGCCGGACGTCCACTTCGCCTGCGAAGCCCGCCATAACGGTAGCAAGATGTGGGTTTTTTCGCCCGACTTCAGCCAAGTTTCCAAGTATGCCGACGAGTGGGTAGCGGTCAACGCCGGGCAAGACGGGGCGTGGTGGATGGCCGTAAACCACGTCCTTTTGAAGGAGTTTCATCACGATCGCCAGGTTCCCTACTTCCTTGACTACGCGAAGAAGTATAGCGACGCACCTTACCTGGTGGAACTGAAAGCCGAGGGTGACGGCTACCGCTGTGGACAGTTGCTGCGGGCCGGGCGGCTTGCGGCCTATCAGGGCGTCGAAAACGGCGACTGGAAGTTTCTCATGTGGGACCAGCGCCAGCAGCGTCCCAAGATGCCCATGGGAAGCGCGGGCTTCCGCTGGGGGCAGGAGAAGGGTAAGTGGAACCTGCTCTTGAAGGATGGCCTGGACCAGAGTGATATCGATCCTACGCTCACATTCCTTTCCGATCATGATGGTGTGGTTCAGGTTCGTCTTGACGACTTTGGCGAAGGCCGCACGATCAGTCGCGGTGTCCCGGTCCGTCACATCGAGACCGCCGATGGCAGCACGGTCATGGTGACCACGGCCTATGACCTACTCATGGCCCAATACGGCGTGCCGCGCGGACTGGGCGAGGGCTATCCTAAGGATTACGACGATGACCTCCCCTACACCCCGGCATGGGCGGAAAAATACACGGGCATAGGTCGCGACACCCTGATCCGGTTCGCTCGCGAGTGGGCCACAACCGCCGAAAAAACCAGCGGGAAGTGTACCATCATCATCGGTTCCGGCGTAAATCAATGGTATCACGGTAATCTGATCTACCGCGCGGGCATTCACGCCCTGATCCTCTGCGGTTGCGTGGGTGTCAATGGCGGCGGTTTGGCACACTACGTCGGGCAGGAGAAGCTCGCCCCCGCGGAACCGTGGAGCGCCATCGCCTTTGCCAAAGACTGGTTTCCCGCGTCGAGGCTCCAGAATGGACCGAGTTTCCACTACGTCCATACCGACCAGTGGCGTTACGAGAAGGCATTCACCGATTACCACACCGTGCCCATCGATGCCGATCCGTCCTCGCTGGCCAAGGGGCACACGATGGACCTGCAAGTCCGAGCGGTTCGCAACGGCTGGCTTCCTTTCTATCCCCAGTTCAACCGTAACTCGCTGGAGATCGTGCGGGAGGCGCAAGCAGCGGGAGCTGAAAGTGATGAGAAGGTCGTCGACTACGTCGTCGAGCAACTCAAGACGGGCAAGCTGAAGTTCGCCGTCGAGGACCCGGATGCTCCGGAAAATTGGCCTCGCGTGTGGTACATCTGGCGGGGCAACGCCTTGCTGGCCAGCGCCAAGGGCCACGAATACTTTCTCAAACACTACCTTGGAACGCACAATAACGCGATCGCCGAGGATCTGGCAAAAGATTCCGTCACGGAAGTCGTCTGGCGCGACGAGGCGCCGCAGGGAAAACTGGACTTAGTGGTAGACCTGAATTTTCGCATGGATACCTCGGCGCTCTATAGCGACATCATCTTGCCTGCTGCCACGTGGTACGAGAAAGCCGACCTGAACACCACTGACCTGCATAGTTTCATTCACCCCTTGTCGGCCGCCGTACCGCCTTGCTGGGAATCGAAAACCGACTGGCAGATTTTTCGGGCCATTTCCGAAAAGTTCTCGGAGTTAGCAGCCAAGCATTTTCCTGAACCGGTTGCCGATCTGGTCGCCTCGCCCCTAGGCCACGACAGCGCCGCAGAGATTGCCCAGCCAGATATGAAGGACTGGAAGAAGGGCGAAGTCGAGGCCATCCCCGGGCGGACAATGCCGGCCTTGAAGGTGGTGCGGCGGGATTACAAAAATCTGGCGAATCAGTATATTTCGTTTGGTCCGGCGGCGCGGGCCAATGGCATCGGCGTGCATGGCACGCATTACGACATTCAGCCGGAATATGACGAGTCGCTGCGAACGGGCCCGGTGGCTACCTGGGAAGGAGAGAGTTACCCATCCTTGGCCGAAGACCAGCATGTCTGTAACGTGATCTTAAACTTGGCCACGGTGACCAACGGGGAGCTGGCTTACCGCTCGTACAAGAACATGGAAGAGAAGGTGGGGTTGCCCTTGGCGCACCTGGCGGAGAAGCAGCGGAGTGTACGGGCCAGCTTCGAGGAAATCGTTTCTCGTCCCCGCCGCCTGATCAACAGTCCCATGTGGTCAGGATTGACCGATAACGGTCGCGCGTACTCCCCGTATACCTACAACGTAGAATGCTTGGTTCCTTGGCGGACGTTAACAGGCCGT
Source organism: uncultured Planctomycetaceae bacterium (assembly GCA_964487655.1). Lineage (GTDB taxonomy): Bacteria > Planctomycetota > Planctomycetia > Pirellulales > Thermoguttaceae > PWXP01. The sequence continues at coordinate 799 of CAZASB010000337.1, read as the reverse complement.
CAGCACCTTTACCTAGATCATCTGCTTTACCTTCAGTTCGGCGAGCACCTGCCGACGTACAAGCCCAAGCCGCTGCCAGCCCAATATGCCGACCTGAAGTTCAGCCGGGAGGCCGGCCCGACGCTGATGCTCAGCTACCTCACACCACATGGCAAATGGCACATCCACACCACCTACGGCGACAACGTGCGCATGACCACACTCTCGCGCGGGGTAGAGCCGCTGTGGCTCAATGACCAAGACGCCGCCGAGATCGACATTGTAGACAATGATTGGGTCGAGGTCTACAACGATCATGGCGTCGTGGTCACGCGGGCAGTGGTCAGCTCGCGGATTCCTCGCGGCATCTGCTTTCAGTACCACGCACCGGAGCGAACCTGCAGCGTACCCAAGTCGCCGCTGCGAAAGTATCGACGCGCCGGAGGGACCAATAGCCTCACCCGCACTCGGCTGAAACCCAACCTCATGGCCGGCGGCTACGGACAGTTCACATACCATCTGAACTATTGGGGGCCGGTGGGCTGCAACCGCGATACGCATATCTTGGTCCGCAAACTACCGGAACTGAAGTGGTAAGGAGTAAAGAGCGTGAACGTACGGGCACAAATCTCTATGGTCTTCCATCTCGACAAGTGTATCGGTTGTCACACTTGTAGCTTGGCCTGTAAGAATATCTGGACCGACCGTCCGGGCACGGAGTACATGTGGTGGAATAACGTGGAGACTAAGCCGGGCACCGGTTATCCGACTCTCTGGGAAGATCAGCAGAAATATCGCGGCGGATGGGATGCCGACGGGA
>CAZASB010000336.1:0-5363 GCA_964487655.1 uncultured Planctomycetaceae bacterium | reverse complement strand
CGGTCGTGGCCATGTCATCCGCGAAGAAGTGCGTCGAGCCATCGGCGGCCAACACATGGGCACCGCCTGGATGCAGGCTGCCCAGGTAGGCCCAACTGGCCAACTTGCCGCGTCGTGGATCGGGCGGATATCTCTCATAGCCGGAAGGGGGCGGAATCCGTTCCCAAAGGTTGAACTCCCAGGCGCCAACGTCGACCCCCGTCATCACCCAGCCGCGATAGGCCCAGGCGGCGCACCGGCCGTTGTAGACGTCGTAGAGCGTCTCGCCCATGGCAATCGTCGTCGAGGTGCCGTCCGTGACGTCGCGAATACGAGTGTTGCTGTTTTCCCCGAACATCCGCCGACTCTTTGAACTAGCGCTCCGCTTCCAGTTGTTGCACTCATAGCTTCGATTGGCGCTGAAATCGTAGTTGGTCTTAACGCCTCGATGGGGGGAGCCTGACTTGATGCCATAGTGCGAGCCCGTGTCCAGCAACGGGTCGCCGTTATCCGACGGGCAACTGAACACTGCCAGCTTAGTAACAGCTACCCGATAATTACCGCTACTGACCGCATCGCCCGAGAGTGCTCCCGAGGCAACGGTCGGACCGCAGCAATCCTCGTTGCCTTGCATGGTGTTGCTGGCACACTGGGTTTGGTCGAATTGGTCATACAGGGGCTGTTGCTCCATGTAGGGGAGAAGAAACAGCAGCCCGTTCTTGTTCATTACATGCTTGTCGCCGTACTGCGGGTTTCTGCACCAGCCATATCCAATCCCGCCGGGCGGGAACGAGCGGTGCGAGCCGTGGTAGTTGTGCAAGGCGATGCCGATTTGCCTGAGATTGCTCTTACAGTGCAGTGCCCGCGCCGCCTCGCGCGCGCTCTGCACGGCAGGCAACAGCAACGCAATAAGAATGCCGATGATGGCAATAACGACTAGAAGCTCAACGAGGGTAAATGCGCGGAACAAACGCCGTCGCCTCCTCGCCTCGGTCCACCCAGAGTGAATGCTTTCCACGGTCCGCTCCCTCTTGCCAACGGGATACCGGTCGACGGCCTACCGTCCTGCCGGTGATGAACAGGAAAACCTCCGCCAAAAAAACTCGCATCCGAACACAATCTTCTCTTAACTTAGCAAGGCGGGCAGCCGTTGTCAATGAGCCGGCCGCAAAATATGAGGTCGCGCCTAATCAACTATGGGCTGGGAAACCCCGTGCCGAATTGATGATAAGCCCCACTCGTGTGGCTGATTCCGGCGTCGTGAACCGAAAGATTCTCGACTGTGAGCGCATTCTCGACAAGGTCTTCGTTCACCAGGACTGGAGCCTCTATCCGGGCTGCTCAACTCCAAACGGACGAAACGCAACGTCTTACCTTGTACGCACAACGAGACGGCAGCGGAATCCTCTCGGAAATGACGCACTCAATTCAGGGCAATGGTACGGGCGAGAGGGTGCAGCACGTGTTCAATCACGTGCGTTTCAAGCATCTCAATGCAGACTTCGTTGAGTCGGTCCATAATTTCAGCATAGGTGTGGTCCGGTCCCAGGCTTCCATACTGTCTCGCTGTCACGTACACGCTCACCTGCTCTTCGGGAAAGTCGCCCGTGCGAACCTGGTAGGCATTCGTGCGAGTCTCCACGCTCAGCCGGAACTGGAGACGGCAGTCGGCGTCGAGCGCTACGGTGATCATCGGCTCGTGGCTGATGACCGTGGCACCGGGAATCTCGGCAATTCGCTCCATGGCAGGGTTCACTCCGAACGCCTCGACCAGGAGTTGGCTGTGGTTCCCGCGATACGTGAAATCGAAGCCGTACAGCAGATCAAGGGCCTCGCAGTCCAGCGGACTGACCGAGAGTGTGTACGGAGCCAATTCCAAGACCAGCTTGTGTTGGTCGAGCGCGTCGGTCACGTCGTCTGGGTTGACCTGTCCCGAGCACACTCGGCGAGGCTCGATCGTACACCAGCGGTAACTACCCTGGTCCTTATCCTCCTCCAAAATGAAGTCCCCCCGATCGCGGCAGTAAAAGTTGCGCATGGTGGGGTAGGTCTTCTGGATCCGTTCAAAGAAGTGCAGGACGGTCTCTCGATTGGTGGGCAACTCCATCTCCGTGCCGAGGTTCATATTGACGTAAAAATCGTCGCACAGAGAGCTGTAAGGGTTCATCGAGCAAGTTCCTTCCCGAGACCGGGCGGTGGATATTGACGTTACGCACCAAATGCTTGTCTATGAGCCGATACGGACCGTTCGAAAAAGGACGGCCGAAAGCAATAGTGATCGTCCGACAGGCGGTTCGGCGGTTGACTCCAGCACAACTCGCAGTATATGGTAGCATGAGCTGGATTGTCAAAGGGAGGGCAACCATGCCCCAGGACAACTGCAAAGTCCTGGAATGGGAGGGCGAAGCTGCCGCTCAGTAGGAGCTTTGCCCTCCCATTCTCGGCATGCCCCATGCCCCAGGAAGCGCCACCGCAGCCACCTCAAGCAGTTGGCGGATTGCCATGTTTCAACTACCCACCAACGCGCACCGCGTGATCTTCTCGACCGAACTCGGCTGGATGGCCCTGGTTGGAACGGGCGAGTTGCTCGAGCGGCTTGTGTTCGGTTACACCTCGGCACATGATGCCGAGCAAGCACTGGGCTCGGATTGGCTGGAGCGCTCTCACGCGGCGTCCTGGAATAGTCCGCTGCAACGTTGTCTCCGAGGCTATGCCGCCGGGCGGTACGTCGAGTTCGACGATGTTCCCGTGGCGCTGGGTAGCTTGACCGGCTTTGCCCGCAGAGCCATTCTGGCCCTGCGTAAGGTGAGCTACGGGTATACCACCACATACGGGAGTCTTGCCAGCCAGGCGGGTTCACCCAAGGCCGGGCGGGCCGTTGGGAACCTGATGGCTCAAAACCCCATCCCCTTGGTGGTTCCTTGCCATCGCGTGGTATGCGCAGGAGGCCGAATTGGCCACTACACAGCGCTGGGCGGGGCTGCCACGAAACAGCATCTTCTGGAAATGGAGCGTGCGCGGAGCGTGGACGTCCGGATGGCCAGGCAGTAGCCGTTCGCTCGAGACTGCCATTTTGGCATTCGTGGCCGTTTGTTGGTCCGGTGGGCACGGGTGAGTGCAATCGATGGCAAATCTTACATTCGCCAGCCACCGGTCGACAGCCGGCGGATTTGGTTTTGCAGGCACGGAATACGCACCAGAAATATTGCCGTGCAAAGGGTTTACGTTCACATCACTCGGCCCGTTTCGAAGATGGCGAGAGTTGTGGCACTGCCTTTGGCACGCTAGTTGCAATAGTCCTTTGACCGTGGTAAGCTCAGTGCTTCCAACGGCTTTTCTGCCACGACGGGTGGGTTTTCCGAGAAGGCGGCAACTAGTCAAGAAAGGCGGGCCGGACTGATTCCGTGTCGCGTCAAGACGCCTTCAGAGGATTTCTTCTCGTTTTGTGGTGAACCGAACGAAACGGACTTACGTATCAAAATGAACGGCACGATTGAACAAATGCCTCCGCGTGCCCCACATTCAGACCTGCCCATGAATTGGTCCGATGAGGAACTGATCTTGGGCTATCAGTCTGAAGGCGATCGGCACGTTTTCGAAGAACTGGTCCACCGGTATGAGCGGGAGCTTTACAGTTATCTCCGTCACTACGTGGGCGACGCGCAGATGGCCGAGGACGTTTTTCAACAGACGTTCCTACAGGTCCATCTCAAGTGCGACCAGTTTGAGCCGGGACGCAAGTTCCGCCCCTGGCTTTACACGGTTGCCATCAATCAGGCAATCGACATGCAGCGGCGCAACCGGCGCCACCGCATGGTCAGCCTGGACAAGCGGCTGCAAGCCGGAACCGACGGAGGTACCGGGGCATTGGTCGATCTGCTCGATGGCGCGAGCACCAGGCCGAGCGAGTTGGCCGAGGAGGCCGAGCAAAACGAGGAAGTCCGGCGGGCGGTTGACGATCTGCCGGAGTCGATTCGGCAGGTGGTTCTGCTGGTGTACTTCCAAGGCATGAAATATCGCGAGGCCGCTGACATTATGTCGATTCCTGTTGGAACCGTGAAGAGCCGGTTGCACGCCGCCATCCAAAAGCTCAACGAGGTTTTTTCCCGCACCTACCTTCCGAATCAACCTGATGAGTTCAATTGAACAAGAGCAATTGCTCGGCTACGTACTCGGCTCGCTAGACGAAGACGAGCACCGTCACATCGATGCACGTTTGCGTCGCGAGCCCGACCTGCGGCAGAATTTGAAAACGGTCCGTAGTGCGCTGCAACCGTTTCAATCCATGCGGCGCGTGTACGAACCGCCAGCCGGCTTGGCGGCGCGAACCTGTCGCATGGTGATTGCACAGCGTGGTCGCTCGTCGCCGCTGCCCTCGCTGGCCCCATGCGCGGTTGTACCCCATTGGGGGCAAGGGTTTCGGTTCGCCGATCTTGCGGTCGGCGTTGCCGTATTTCTGGCTGCCGTCGCAATCATTGTTCCCGCCGTCCAGAGCAGCCGGTTCAATGCCCACATTCTTACCTGCCAAGACAAGCTGCGGCAAATCGGTGTCGCACTTACGCAGTATAGCGACCGGAATGATGGGTACTTCCCGGTTGTCCCACCACGAGGCGTGTTGGCCACGGCAGGCATCTATGCTCCGGTGCTCCTGGATCATGGCCTACTGACCGAGTCGCATCAAGTGGTCTGCCCAGGTTCGCCGCTGGCCGGCGACCGCGATTTCCGTGTCCCCCACCTCTCGGAGGTCCGGCTGGTCCACGATACGCGCGGCAGGGAGATGCGAGATCACATGGGGGGTAGCTATGGCTACAGCCTCGGCCACATCCATGACGGGGTTTATCGGGGCACGAGAAACCTTCGTCGCCCGAGTTTTGCAATCCTGGCCGACACGCCAAGTCCTGACATGCCCGAACTGCGAAGCGTTAATCATTCCGGCAAGGGCCAAAACGTGCTGTTTGAGGATGGCCACGTCCGTTTCCTCGATAGCTCCAGTGTCCCGAACTCCTCGGATCACTTCTTCACGAACGATGACGGCCGAATTGCACCCGGTACGCATCCCGATGACTCGGTCATCGTCTCCAGCGCCACGTGCCCACTGCTTTCCGAAGTCGGTCCCGGGCGCGAATAGCCTGGATTATTCATGTAGGCCGGAACAAGGTCGCGAACCCATGTATACTGGAACGACGCAACCCACGGTGCCGTACCGATACGGCGAGCCGTCAGGCAAACGTCGATGAGGAATAACGTCACGCACCTATACGATATGGCCTCTCGGCTGCTTGAGTGTGACACACGTATCACCGATTCCGGGCTTGCGCACTTGAAAGAACTACGTAATCTCAAATACTTATTCGTTCATGACGCGAGCATCACGGGGTTGGGCT
>CAZASB010000335.1:0-5363 GCA_964487655.1 uncultured Planctomycetaceae bacterium | reverse complement strand
GCATCATGCACGCGAACTCGCAGCCGATCACGCCACCGCCGACGATCAGCAGTTTTTGCGGCAGGGCGGTCCAGTGGACCGCTTCGTCTGACGTGCATACCAGGGATGGATCGGTGGGCCAGCCGGGAATGCGGGCAGGGACGGAACCGGTGGCGATGAGCACCTTGTCGGCGGTAACCATTTGCGGTGGTCCGTCGCTTGGCGTTACCAGGACGCGCCCGGTTGCTTCGAAACTGCCGCTCCCCGCCAGCAGCGCGACCCCTCGCTTCTTGAACAAGCCGGCAATGCCGCCGCGTAGCTGGCCGAGAATCTTGTTCTTGTACTGGACGATCTCTTGCCAGTTGAAACCGATCTCGCCGTCGACGGTGATGCCCCACTTCTTAGCATTTCGCACGGAATGAAGCAGTTCCGCCGACGACAGCAGCGCCTTCGACGGAATACAGCCATAGTTCAGACATGTACCGCCCAGGTGGTGTCGCTCGACGACGGCCGCGCTGGCGCCCATCTGGGCCGCCTTCAACGCGGCCACGTATCCACCAGGTCCGCTACCGATGACGAGAAAGTCGAAGTGGCCGTTGGTCATTGGTTGTCTTCCGGTTGATTCAACGCTTCACGTGGGTTTTCCAGAATCTCCTTCAGTCGGCCGAGGAACTGGGCGGCAAGAAGGCCATCGACAACGCGATGGTCCGTGCTCAACGTCAACGTCATCACCTGGCCCGGGCGGATCGCACCGTTTTCGACAATCACCGATTCACGCAAGGCGCTTACGGCAAGGATACCCGACTCGGGCGGGTTGATGATCGCACTGAACTCCTCGACGCCGAACATCCCCAGATTGGAAATGGTAAAGTTGCCCCGGCCGAGGTTCTCCAACTTGCCGTTGCGGGCATTCTCCACAATCCGCTTTGCCTCGACCGCAAGTTGGGCGAGCGTTAACGTTTCCACCGATCGCACCACGGGCACGACAAGCCCGTCCTCCACGCCGACGGCGATACCGATGTTGGCGTGCGGGTATTCGACTATTTCGTCGCCGTCAATTTGACTGCGCACGCCGGGGAATTCCGCCATCGCCCGACCGACGGCCAATACCACGCAGTCATTCACCGTGCAGTTGGTTTGCGGTTTCTGCTGGCGATAGTAGGCAAACAGCGGCCCAGCATTGATGGTCATGCGCACGTAGAAGTGCGGCACGGTCTGTTTCGATCTTTGGAGGTTCAGTCCAATCGCGCGGCGCATCTTCCGCATGGGCCGGCGAATCGGTTTGCCGTCCGCCGAGACTCGCGTCGGAGCCTTCGCCTTCTCAACGTCGGTTGTAAGAATGCGCCCACCGGGACCACAGCCCGCGCCGAGCGATGTGAGGTCGATTCCCCGCTCTCGCGCAACTCTTCGCGCGGCGGGCGAGGCCTTGATGCGACCCTCGGCAGTCACGGGTGGAGGGCCGGCGCTCAACCGGTCGGCCGCACGGTCGGCCACTGAACTGCCAGACGCTTCGAATACGGCGTCCGACGCCGGGGAAACCGCAGTCGCCCCGGTTGTCCCCCGTACGGTGAGATACGCCTCGACATCGGCATCGTTGTCGGCAAGCAATGCAATCGGTTCCTTGACGGGGATGATGTCGCCCTCGTGGGCCACGATATGGGCAAGGCGGCCGGCGTCCACGGCTTCGTATTCGATAGTGGCCTTGTCGGTTTCGATCTCGCAAATGACTTGGCCGACCTCGATGCGGTCACCTTCGGCCACCCTCCACGACACGATGGTCCCTTCTTCCATCGTGTTGCCGGCCTGCGGCATCGCAATGGGCGTGACGTTTCCGGAGGCGCCGTGGGTCTCAGGGGATTGTGTCTCAGGGGATTGTTGCGTCACGGTCGTCTCCTGCTTGGGCTGCGGCGCCGGAGCGTCGGCCGCCTCCATCTGAGCCAATTCATCGCCTACTTTCACCGTTTGGCGCGGCTCGGCAACGATTCTCGCAAGCGCGCCCGGTTGTGATGCCTCGACATGCACCAACGCATCCTCAATCTCCAGTTCCACCAGCACGTCACCGGCGGAAAACCGGTCGCTGGGCTGTTTCAGCCAGCGAATTACGGTGGCAGCGATCACGCCGTCGGCCACTTGCGGGAGAGTAATCAACTGCATGCTCAGATCCTCCGGTCAACCCGTACCCGACAATCCGGTCGACGAGCGATTCGCCTGCATTGTAAAAAAGTTGAGTTTAAGGACTTCCCTGGAGAAGTCAAGCGAATCTGACGGGAATTCCGATCAGGCTATTGACTTCTGCATCGGCTTTGTGTTAGCTATGCATACTTAGCAACTGAGGGTAACATGAGGTCCGCCACGCGTCAAGCCGCGAGGGAGAAGTCCACCAAAAGATCACCGGCGCAACCGTTTGACGGAGTTTTTGCGGTCAAGGGGTTGGCGGCGTCAATGAACGTGCCGGGGCGACCGGGCATCACGACCTGAATCGATTTTTGGGCGAGAAAACACTGGCAGCACGCACCCGGGGGGTTCGCGTTGGCGCAACAGAAGGGATTCTCGTTCGGGGGCCAAGTGATGCTGGCCAAGTGACATCGGGCCATCGAACGGAAAGGCTCATCGGCCGGTTGGCAGCGATGTTGGCGCGGAACGGGGATCAGGTATTCTCCGGCTTCGGAACCATTTGCCTTGAGATGGCTTCTTGCTTGAAGAGCAAGACATGGAAGTGATTTTTTTCAGAGGAACTCGACAACTAACAGAATAGAATAGACGCGTGCCAAGGACGGTTCTTGTCCGTCCACGCCAGTGCGCGGGCGGATAAGAACGCTTGTGGCGCAACGTCGATAGGAGAGATTTGGAATGCCCAAAGAAGTCGTAATCCACCCGTCCGATGTGCGAGCAAAGTCCTTTGTCGAGTTCTCGCCGATCCCGGTCAATCAGTATGACAGAACCGCGACTGACGAACTGGCCGTCGGTAATCTGACGAAGGACGACCTGGTTCGCATCCAGCGCGACATGATGGTCATCCGCACGTTCGAGGGCATGCTCGATTCGGTCAAGAGGCAAGGCCACTTCAAGGACGTTCCTTATAACCATCCCGGGCCGGCCCATCTGTCGATCGGCCAGGAGGCCTCGGCGGTCGGCCAGGCGTTCCTGCTGGGGGTTGACGACCACATCTTCGGATCGCACCGTTCGCATGGCGAGATTCTTGCCAAGGGCCTGTCGGCGATTGAGAAGCTCGATGACGACGCGTTGATGGCGACCATGCGCGGGTACTTCGACGGCGATTGTCTGCGTGTCGTGGAGAAAGATGCGGCGGGGAGCGTGAAGGATCTGGCCATCGATTACCTCATCTACGGGGCGTTGGCGGAGATTTTTGCGAGGGAGACCGGCTTCAATAAGGGGCTGGGCGGTTCGATGCACGCGTTCTTCCCGCCGTTTGGAATCTATCCGAACAACGCGATTGTCGGCGGCTCGGCCGACATTTCCGTGGGCGCCGCGCTGTTCAAGCATATCAACAAGAAGCCGGGCATCGTGATCGGAAACATCGGTGACGCGGCGGCGGCATGCGGCCCGACATGGGAGGGATTGTGCTTTGCGACGATGGATCAGTTCAAAGAACTGTGGGACGAGAGCCATCGCGGCGGCCTGCCGCTGATTATGAACTTCGTGAATAATTTCTACGGCATGGGCGGCCAGCCGGTCGGCGAAACGATGGGGTTCAAGGTGCTCGCTCGCATGGGCGCCGGCCTGACACCAAGTCAACTGCACGCGGAACGAGTCGACGGATACAACCCGCTGGCGGTCGTCGACGCCATTCGCCGCAAGAAGGAAGTGATTGCGCGGGGCGATGGACCGGTCCTGCTGGACACGTTGACCTATCGTTTTAGCGGTCATTCGCCGTCGGACGCGAGTTCCTATCGCAGCAAGGCGGAGGTGGAAGCGTGGCAGGAGTTCGATCCGCTCAAAACCTTTGCCTCAAGCATCATCGAGGCCGGCGCATGCACGCGCGACGACGTCGACAAGATGCAGTCGCGGGTTGAGGAACTCATCCTCAAGGCCTACAAGAAGGCGATCGATCTGAGCGTCTCGCCCCATGCCGATCTGAAGAAGTCTGCCTGCCTGCTCGAAAAAGTGATGTTCTCCAACACGCGTGTCGAAAAGTCGATGGACGGCGTGCCGGAGGTGCGGATTCCCCGCGAGGAGAACCCTCGCGTGAAACAGCTCGCCAGTCGTAGCCGCGGTGGGCTGGATGATAGCGGCAAGCCACTCCCGAAGCAGCGGTGTATCGGCATTCGGGACGCGCTTTTCGAGGCCATCTTCGATCGGTTTTACACGGATCCGGGCCTGGTTGCCTACGGCGAAGAGAACCGCGATTGGGGCGGCGCGTTTGCCGTGTATCGTGGATTGACGGAATCCCTGCCCTACCATCGGCTATTCAATTCGCCGATCAGCGAAGGCGCCATCGTGGGTACGGCCGTCGGCTATGGGCTGGAAGGCGGCCGGACGCTGGCGGAGCTGATGTACTGCGACTTCATGGGACGCGCCGGCGACCAAATTTTCAACCAACTCGCCAAATGGCAGTCGATGTCCGGTGGTTTGCTGAAGATGCCGGTCGTGCTGCGCGTTTCGGTCGGCGCGAAATACGGCGCGCAGCATAGTCAGGACTGGAGCAGCATGTGTACGCATATCCCGGGGCTGAAGGTCGTCTTCCCCGCAACGCCCTACGACGCGAAGGGTTTGATGTATTCGGCCCTCCTCGGCACGGACCCAGTCGTGTTCTTTGAAAGCCAGCGGATTTACGACATGCCGGAGCTTTTCCGCAAAGGCGGCGTCCCGGAAGACGCCTACGAAATCCCCTTTGGCGAACCAGACATCAAGCGGGTAGGCAAGGATCTTACCATCCTCACGATTGGCGCCACGCTATATCGCGCGTTGCCAGCCGCGGATGAACTCGCGGAGAAGCACGGCATCTCATGCGAGGTCATCGACGCGCGAAGCATCGTGCCTTTCGATTACCAAAAGGTAATCGAGTCGGTGAAGAAGACGGGCAAGATCTTGTTGACGTCCGACGCATGCGAACGCGGAAGCGTGCTGCAGACGCTCGCTTCAAAGATCACGCAATTCGCCTTCGACGATCTCGACGCCCCGCCAGTTGTCGTCGGCAGTCGCAACTGGATCACTCCGGCCGATGAGGTGGAGGACTCGTTCTTCCCGCAACCGTCGGACATCATCGACGCGGTGCATGAACACATCTTGCCGCTGAAGGGTTACACGCCCGCACGCGATTGTTCAACGCCGGATCTGCTGCGCCGCAGCGCTGAAGGGATTTGAGTTCGCGCCATCACCGGACCAACAGGACGCAAGGGAAAATCATGTAGCCCCAGTTTTTA
>CAZASB010000334.1:0-5366 GCA_964487655.1 uncultured Planctomycetaceae bacterium | reverse complement strand
TTCCGCTTGTGTACCACCACGCCGAGTGCCGTCTGGGCGAAGGTGTATTCGGCCGGCGGGCGCGAGCCTTCGGGGAACGCCTTGGCCCAGGCTTTGTCAACGTAGTTGCGCAGCGGGTACTCGATCACCGCCACGTCGATCTCTCGCTTACCCAGCTTCTCCACGGCGATAAACGCCCCCCCGTAACGAATCTGCAACTCCGGCCCCTCATGTTCCTTTCCGTACTGCTCCGCTATTTCCAGCAGCGCGCGGAAGCACGTCGCCGTGCCGTCGAGTTTGAGGGCTTGCGCGGACGCGTCGACAGGCCACGCCAAGACCGTCAGCAGGCCGGAAGCGAGCAGCGTCGAGCACAGCAACCGTTGCTTCAACATTCGACAATCCTCCGAACATTTGGCCCGGAAACAACCGCCCAGCGGGTACCTACCGCTACACCGCCTCCGGCGTTTGTGGCACTCCGCTGCCCGCGGGCACCCTGACTCCATCGCCGCACCGGGCGTGCCAACGTCTTCTTCCTATCGCTCGGCGGGCGCCTTGAGCACATCCTGCAAGAACGCGCGGTCGGCGTCCGACAGCGCGTTCTTCTCCTGCAATGTTTCGTCGATGACTTCGCGCCACGGCTTGCCGTTCTCGGCATCGTGGTCGCGCAGCATATGCACTGCCCACTCCTTGATGCACCGTCCGTCCTTCTTCGGCACGATCCGCTTCACCGCCTCGGCCATCTCCACACAACGGAGCATCGCTCGCAAGGCCGCCGGACTGCGGTAGCGGCCGAGCGTTTGCACGACGTTAAACTGTTCGGCGACCCAAGGATCCCCCCCAAAGGGAACGTATGATGCCCGGGCCTCTATCACCCGACCTGCCTGCTCGCACAGCCACAGCAGGACCGGTATGGACTCATCGTTCTGAATCATGCTGACGGCCTGAAAGAACTCGCTACGGAGACGGCCAATACTGGCCGACGCTGGTGATAACAGGAGCAACTCCCAAGCCAGTCTATATTCCTCGGTGGCAAGGTCGACTGGAAACGCCTGGACGGGCTCTTCTCCACGATGTTGGACGTAGTGTGTTACGATGCGCCCGAGATGCTCGGGGTTCCTGCTGTACTCGCGCGCGATTTCGATCAAATTAGGCTTAATCCCTGCATCGGGACACTTGGCTATCTTTCGGGCCGTTTCATCGTCGACCAGTGTGTTCAAGACTTGGAGCTTCTCACGGAACCACAGGTGGACGTCTGCCACGAGATTAGGGCGACTTCTGGGCACTGGTCGATACGTCGCCCATGCCGCTCCAGCCGCCACCCGCTCCAGCTCTGCTAGCGTAGCCGCCACATCTTCGGCCAGTTCTTCAGGGTTTGCAGCCATGGCGAAGTGCCCTCGATCTTGAGAATGCGTGGCTACCATGGCAACCACCAGACCGGTAATCACGAGAAGTTTCATGACAATTCCTTTCCTGGTTTATTGTAAGGGAGGTCAGGGTTGATGCGACCACCAATCCAAGTCGAGCACGGCGTGCCTGGCCGCGGTGCCACAATGCACTTCGCCCTTCAGCGCGTGGTAGTATTCCCAGTCGTCCACCCACCGGACGCGGGCGGCTCCCAACGCGTCCTTGATTGCGGCGGCGAAGATGTCCATGTCGGTGGTGGTCTGGTGGCGAGGGCCGAACTGCGTTGCAACGTACAAGTTGTCGTTCATCGTCTGAAGATTGGTGGGGCCAGGATTGAACGCGACTGCCGACCGTGCCGTGTGGAATCCCGGTCCACGCACGCCGAAAAAGAGACCGGGAACGCTCCGATACACGAGGCCGGCCCGCGCCGCGTTGAGCCGGCTCTTGATCGTATTGAGCCTCCCCTGGACGTCGATCCTGTTGAGTGTCTCGAAGTCCTCGTCCGCAAGCACTTCCTCAACGGTTACCATCGCGGGTGTCCCGATACTCCACCCAGGCCCATTGTTCCATCGCTTCGTACCTTGAACGACCACATACTTGTCTGGATTCGTCCCGACACCGTCAGGGATATGATACCACCAACTGCGATTGGGTGCGACACCCAGCCCCGATCCATACGGAGGCGCCTCTTGCGAGTATCCATACAGGTGCGCCGTTGCACCGCTGCCCGGCACGAGCTTCGACGTGGTGTTCCATACCCGTTCAATCTCAATCCAGCCGTCGTGACGGCTCGCGATACTGGCAACTTGCCCTTGTCGCGGTTCGCCGGCTGCGTCGTAGCTGAACGTGCGGACCCAACCCCAACTCTCCGTGGTGAAGTCACGGCCTCCGGCCGTGCCGCCTGCCATGCCGGCAACCGTGAAGTCGGCATGGGCGACGGTCTCGGTAATCGCCACGTTGCCAAGGGTTCCAGGCAAGGAAGTCGTCAAGGTGAGCCCGGCCGCGCCGTCGGCCTCAGCGGCAATCGCGAAGCCCGCGGCGACGTTGATCCCGGCGAGCATCGCGTCTCTTACGGCGCCGGCCGTGTCGATGCCCGACACGTCCACGGTAACGTTGCCGGGCGCGACGCCGTCGCCGGCGACATCGAACTCGAACGTTTTCGTGCTGCGGCCGTCGCCAATGGTGAACGTCTCGCCATCGACAAGGTTGGCCTTCGACACAGTCGTAATGGATCCGGTGGCCTTCGTCGCGGGCTGCACCACGGTGATGCTCCCCGTGGCGGGCCCATCGTAAAGACGGCGGGAACTCCCGCCTCCCACGGTGCCACCCTGCGGCGCGACGCCGGTTGCGAAGAACACGGCCTGGTGGCGATTGGCTTCCGGAATGCGTGAGGTATCGGAGATCAGGTTCCACGCCAACTCGGCGTCGGCAATGGCAATCTCACCTCCGGCGAGGAACGACGTGACCTCGTCGATATGGCCGACAATCAGCCATCGGACGGGCACGTTGAACACGGGCTCTTGCACCTCTTGGGAGGTAAGGAAACCGCGCAACAGGCTGGATAATGTGCTGCCGGTAGCGATTCGCCCTAATGGATATGCGCTGTCGGGTGTGAGGATTTCCAGATTCCCGCCGAAATCGCCGGAATCGACGCCAAGATCAGCGCCAAGCTGGTATACTCCTACGTCCTTCGCGAGCAAGTTGAATAACGGCCATGTTGGGTTGATCTCGTATGGTAGTCGCAGCACGACGTGCTTTTTCGGACCGGCCGGCCGCTGTGTGTAGCCTATCTCAACGTGGTCTTGAAACCACTGGGTTCGTGTTCTGTGTCCGCGGGCCACTGGCTTAACCTGCCCACCGCTCTCGACTTCCAAATCATCCCGGAACGCTTGATTCCAAGAGTCAGCATTCTCTACCCACACTTCTTCGGACGCCTGGTCGCGCGAGAGCATCATCCAGGGGGCGACTCTCAGCCGCACGGCGCTGGAGGCGATCACGGCGGCATCCTTACGCAGTTCCAGGACGAAATCGGCTTGTCCGTCAAACTTCAGTGCGGCCGGCGCTGGGGCGTGGGACGTGTCAATCCATCGGAACATCAGGCCCTCAATCCCAAAGGTGGCATCGCCCGCAGCTCCGCCACCTTGGAAGTGTGTGCTGGCCGGGTCCACCCAGCGGGTGATGTCGATTTCGGTGCGGGTTTCCGGGACGCTGGTTGACGGGCCGCTCGCGTCGACGCCGCTGGTGGCCGTCGCGGTCGCCCCGCCCCAGAAGGCCGGATTGCTGCTCCCCGCCTCGATCTTCTTGTAGATATGCGTTCGCTGCACGTCTTCAAGCTGGGGCGTCCTGAGAAACACCTTGAACCCGCCGGGAATCGGACCGACCTTGCGGATGAGCATGGGCGCAATGTCCAGTTGGTCATCAGCGTTATGGATGTGAAAATGCTCCTGGACTGGAGTTCCGGTGTCGTCGATGTGAATCGCGTCGGGAACAGGCAAGCCCCCGACGGTTCGGCCGCCGTCCCGATCGCAGTTGACGCTGAAGATGGCGCCGCGAGTCTTCGTCCAGTCACCTTTGCCGTCTTGGTCCAAGCTGGGAGAGATATGTCCGTTTCGATCGGTATCGACAAGCAAGTTGACTCGAACTACCGTGACGCGCACGGCATCCTCGCATACGAACCCGAGCGATCCGCTTCCGCCCGGGTCGACTTCCACCTTGATTTGCTGATCTGCGACCGCGGTGCTTAAAGCGATGCCTTCGACAAACAACGTCGTTTCACGTTCCGTGCCTTCTAGACCAATTATCGAGAGGTCCGTATAGATGCCCGGTGCAATGTAGTCCTCGTTTTCGCTCCAGATGCGCAAGTGGGAAGCGTTGTAGGTAAGGCGGAGTGTCGCCGTCGCGAGGTCGATCGGCTCAGGTATTTGAAGGATCATTGGCACGAGGTCGTCAGTGGCAGTCGGGTCATTGTCGTTGACAATGATGATCTTGCCCGGAAAGTTCGGATCCCCGCTGATGTCCTCGATTTCCTCCTCGTATGGGGTTCTGGCTGGTGGATCGTACCCGTTATTGTTATCGGAATCGATGTCCAGGTCAATCGCGAGGACGGTCACTCTTACCACGTCCATGGCCACCTTGACGCCGTTGACGGTAAGCTGCAATCCGAGCATGACCTCGCCCGGCGCTACGCCGGTGATGAGGATGTCGTGGTCGGCGGCGTCGCCAAGTAACTGGAAGAGGGTATGGCCGTCGCCGTCCGTGGTGGTCGAACTGCTCTGCGACGTGTTCAGCATGAGCGCCGGCGTCTGGCCGGCGCGCACCTTCCATACGCACACATGGCCGGTTGTCCCCGAAATCCGGCCAAGCCTCACTACCGGATTCGTTTGCACATTGTCCAGCAGGTACGCTACGTTGGTTGAGAACAGGCCGCGAAGCTTGCCGGGTTTCCCATTCGCCGGATCGGCGGTCATTGGGGCAATCATCCCGATCTCGCCCGGCTTCGCCTCAATGAGGTCGTCGGAGGAACTGACCGTGCCATTATTGTCGCTGTCGACGTCAATGCCCATTCGAACGGGCAGAACCGTTACGATATCCTGGGCCTTTCCTTCCCCCGGTCCCTCGGGGTCGTAGCTGGTCACGAGTTGCTGAGGCTCTTGGTATGGCGCCTTGCCCTCGGCGTAGAAGACAAACGTGTACTCCCCCGCCGAGTCGATCGTGCGTTTGCCGAGGAACGCCGCGCCCTTGTTCGCGCCTACGGGCAACTCGCCCTCGAACAGCCGGACGGACGATGGGACGGTAAATGCCAAGCTCCCCGGTGCCCGCTTCACGCCCACCTTCACCCTAATCTGCGCAAGACCCACGCTCCACCCGCCGTAGTTCTTGCCCTCCTTGGTCAGGTCGGCCGTCGTGTTGTCCAGGTCGCGGCCCCACGGGGTGCGTGAGCCGCAGTGGCTTGGAATTTAGTCTACCTAGAAATAAACGGTGAG
>CAZASB010000333.1:0-5367 GCA_964487655.1 uncultured Planctomycetaceae bacterium | reverse complement strand
TTGCTGTAGCTGGCCAGTCATCCGTCCGTCGGGGCGAGCCCGACGGGGAATCGCACGGGTGCAGCTCCAATACGGACCTCACCGTTCTACGTTCCCTGTCCGCCCGATAGTTCGCTAAATCCGACTTTGCAGTTCTCCTGGCCCGGGGATACTTGACGCTTGACACGGCCTGAAAATCGGCCAAAATGGACGGTTGATGGGAATTGGCGGCACGCTGTCGTCAGTGCCGACCAAGCAGGGTGTCGCCCCGAGCGAAAAGACGCTTGGTGTACGCGGCGCATCCACAACCCCGGGAGGGCGACCATGAACCGTTCCATCCATCGGCGTGACTTTGGCAGGGCTTCGCTTGCCCTTGGGGCGACCTCTCTGCCTCTTTTGGGGGCCGCTGGCCGATCCCGCGCGGCCAGTGACGCCGAGACGGCTGACCCCGTGCCGGCTCTCGACGTTCGCCCCTATCAGTTGATGTGCATGGTGTGCCGTATCGGGCAAGAACGCACCGATGGCTTGGCCGATGCCCGCCTGGCGGAAATCCTCGCGGCCGTGCGCAACGATCCGATACGGCCGATTCGCCTCCGCTGCCGTTCGGACTCGGTCTACCGATACCAAAACCCGGGCCGCGGAAACGATACGGCCGAGGGCGACCTGTTCAACGAAAAACGCGACCTCGACATCCTCCAGAAGCTGGGCCTGGCGCCAGGCGACAGCCGTCCGGCCATTGACATGTTCGAGCGGCTGTTGAAAAACGTGCCGACGGCCATGGGGATTTGCGGCTATCCGACCGAGACGTCGGAAGCGTGGCAAGGCTGCGCTCTGGCGGCAAGCGGCAACTATGAAAAGGGCCGTAAACTGGGGATCGGGGCCATCATTCCGCCGCGCGACAAGGCGGACAAGGCCCAGGCCAAGGAGGCGTCGGTTGAGGCGATCCATCAGGCCGACGTGCTGTTGATCCGCCCGCATCACCTCATGTGTATGAGCTGTTTCCACGGCGGCAAGACTGAACTAGCTCCAATCGCGGAAGACAACTTGTACGAGGCCATCGACGCGGTTCAAAAGAACCCCGATATTCCGGTCAAGCTCGTCCGGGGCTGCTGCATGATTTGTCCGCCCTGCTCGCACTACGATCCAGAATCGACTTTGTGCGTGGGCGGCAGGAGCATGGCGCTGCGCGACCAGAAGAAGGATCTCGACGTGCTGCAACGTCTCGGGCTCAAGTACGGCGACATGCTTCCCGCCAGAAAACTGTTTGCCTTGCTTTACGAGCGAATTCCTTCAACCCGGCTCATTTGCGCCTGGGGCGATGGCGAGGTTCGGGCGCCGGAATGGAGCATTTGTGGCGACCCCGAAGGCCGGGTGCCCTATGAGAAGGCCCGCGACGCGATGCTGGGGATTCCGCATTAGTCAAGAAACCGGCGGGGCGAGCCGGGAGCGGGGCCACCTGTGTGCCTAGCCAATCTGATATCTCAAATTTGAGATTGGAATTTGATATCCCCTACCGGCGCTGATTGACACTGGGCAACTGACTGTGCTACCATGGATTGGATTGCGAGTGCCTGCCCAGGGTAACCTTGCCTCTGGACGCTGCCCCGTCCCGGATCGTGCAACCTGCGACTGGTCGACTTTGAAATATCACCCCATGGCGGAAAGGGCCGTGGGGTGGCGTTACCGTTTTCCCATTACCCGTGTTATTTGGAAGGAGTGTCTGATGAGTGAGAGAAGAGCAAACCGCCGTGAGTTTTTGGGGACGATGGGCGCCGTGGGCGCGGCCTCAACCTTGATCGGGTCGGGCGCTGCTCAAGGCAGTCTCCTGGCCAAGAAGTCGGAGAAGCTTGCCATTGATGGTGGTACGCCGGTGCGATCCAGCGGACTGGGTTCCGGGCCCTATGGCACCCAGTTTTACGATGAGGTCGAGGAGCAGGAATTGATCGAGGCGATTCGCTCGCGAAATCCGTTCCGCCACGCAGGCGGCAAGGTAGCGCAGTTCGAGCAGGAGTACGCGGAGCATATCGGCGCGAAGTTCGCCCTGGGCGTAACCTCGGGCACCACCGCCCTGTACTCGGCCATGGCCGCGCTGGAGGTTGGACCTGGCGACGAAGTGATTCTGCCTGCGTGGAACTGGTATGCCGATTACGATGTGATCGTTCTCAGCGGCGCGCTGCCGGTCTTTGCCGAGATCGACGATTCGTTCGGCATCGATCCGGCGGACATCGAGCGGCACATTACGCCGCGCACGAAGGTTATTATCGCCGCTCACCTCGAAGGCTGCCCCTGCCAACTCGACGCGGTCATGGAGATCGCGCGGAAGCACAAGATTCGCGTATTGGAAGACTGCGCCCAGTGTTGCGGCGGGAGATACAAAGGCAAGTACGTGGGCACCGTCGGCGACATGGGCATCAATAGCTTCCAGCTCAGCAAGACCATCACGTCGGGCGAGGGCGGGGCCGTTGTCACCAACGATCCGGTGCTTTACGAGCGCGCCGTCCGGTTCCACGACGTAGGCGTTGCGAGCCGGGCCTTCAACGAGACCATCGGCGGCGGCGTACTGGGCGGCTTCGCCGCGTGCAACTTCCGCATGAACGAGTTCACCGGCGCCGTGCTTCGCGGGCAGCTCCAGAAGCTCGAAATCATCCTGACGGCATTGCGAGCAAACGCCAAGAAGGTACGAGAGGGCATTGCCGACCTGCCCGGGCTGAAGCTGCGCGAGTCGGGCGATATCGAGGGTGACCTGGGCATGAGAGTATTCCTCGACATGGGCGATCGCGAACGTCGTGATCAGTTCCTTCGCGCGGTCCGCGCCGAGGGCATCTCGGCCAACGGACCTGGCGGATCGGCCATCCTGCCCACGGATGGGCGCGTTGCGAACAAGGCCACGATCCACCCGGACTGGCCCTCCTTCAACACGCCGCAGGGCAAGGCCATTCAGTACGGCGCGGAGTGCTGCCCCCAAACGATTGACGTGATCAACCGCCATGGTGGCGTGGTCATCGGCCCGAAATACGATGAAGAGGACGTTGCCGACGTTGTCAAGGCCATCCGCAAGGTGTACTTGGCCATGCATGAGGCGTAAGCGAGATGTTCCCTTAGACGACCGGTGAAAACTAACGTACCGGCAGGATGGGCTAAAACGGACTGAAGTCCATCCTGCCCCCCGGTACGTTTTTGTGTAACCGTTCACGGAGCGGCGCAGGCAGTTTTCGCCGCTAAATGCGAAGGGGACAGTCCCCCTGTGAACGTTTACGTTTTTGTCTGCCACTTACCTTATGGTGTCCACTGGGGGTCCAGCTTACGACGGGCCTTGGCACAGTCTTGAAGATACAGGCTGATTAGGTTCTGGTACGGGATCCCGGTGTCCTCGGCCATGGCTTTGAAGTATTCGATCACGTCGGGACGTATCCGTAAGGTGACCTGCTGCTTGAGATGCCGGGCATAGGGGTTCCGTCGCGATTCCATCTTGGACAGATCGTATTCGGCTTTCATCATGGTAGTTTACCGCCGTTCGAGCGCGGCGTCAAACTCCGGTCCGGATAATTGCATTGCCCAATGACACACACTAGAATGGGTAGTACCTGAGATACGACACTTCGCGGCAGGTTGCCACGGAAAGCAAAACTAGCTCTTTTGTTCGACACGAGACACCGAAAGGACCAAACAATGTTTCAAGACAAGTCCATCAGTCGGCGGCAGTTTGTCGCGGGCACTTCCGGAATATTGTTTGCCGGCGCTCTGGGCCGCTCAACGTGGTGCGAGGCGGCCGATAGCCGGGCGCTTCGCGTCACGACGTTCCGAAGCGATGTTACCCCGCCACTGGGCTTTCCGAGCTATCCGAGTTTCAAGCCGCTGGCGACCGTTGAACATCCGTTGCTGGCCAAGGGCATCGTACTGGACGACGGCCGGCGGCGCTACGTGCTCTGCGCGTTCGACTGGTGTGTCTGCTCCAACTCGTCGCGGTTGCTGTTTCAGCGCAAGATGGCCGAGGCGGCAGGCGCCGACGTCGACACGGTGGCCCTCCACATGGTGCATCAGCATACGGCCCCGATTGTCGACTCAGACGCGCAGAAGATTCTCGACACCGTGGAAGGCGCCCCGCCGTATCTTGACCTGGCCTTTCTGGACGACGCTTCGGACCGGCTGGCGACGGCCGTAAAGAAGGCGATTGGCCAGATGCAAGCAATCGACCGTGTCGGGACGGGCGAGGCAAAGGTGGAGCGGGTGGCCTCCAGCCGTCGCATCTTTACCGAGGATGGGAAGCTCCACGGACGGATGAGTTCCAGCCGCGGCAGGCCCCAACTGCGGGAATTGCCCGAGGGACGGATCGATCCCATGCTCAAGACCATCACGTTTGCCGTCGGCGACAAGCCGGTGGCCCGGCTACACTATTACGCCACGCACCCGCAAAGCTTTTACGGCGACCCGCGCGTGAGCTACGATTTTCCGGGCATTGCGCGCGAGGCGCTGGAAGAAGAGGAAGGCGTGTTCCAGGTGTACTTTACCGGCTGCGCGGGCGATATCGCGGCGGGCAAGTACAACGACGGTACGCCGGAGGCGCGCCGGCAATTGACCAACCGGCTGCTGGCCGGCATGAAGGGGGCCATCGCCGCCACGCAACTTGCGCCCATCGGGCCGGTCGAGTGGCGAACGACCCCCGTGGTGCTGCCGCCGAAGCTGGCGGCGAACCCGAAGGAGGCCGGGCTGTTTTCACTCAAGGGGCTGCATCCGGAGCAACTGCGCTCCGTCATGGAAAACCCGTCGGAAAGTCCGAACTCGCGAGTCGGCGCGGCCCGCCGGCTTGCATCTCTCAATCGGGCTGACCAACCGATTACGCTTTCCGGGCTTCAGCTTGGTGACGTTTACATCGTGCATCTGCCCGGCGAGCCGATGATCGAGTTCCAACTCGACGCGCAAAGGCAGCGGCCAGACGATTTCGTGGCCGTGGCCGGTTACGGCGAGGGCCGCACCAACTACATTTGCACTGCGCAAGCCTTCAAGGAAGGCGGCTACGAGCCCACGGCCTCGTCGGTTGCCCCCGAATCCGAGCAACTGCTCAAGGCCGGCGTCCGCCGCGTGCTCGGCCTGGCGAAGGAATAAATAGCCGATTTTCGACGCGGCGAGCCGGGTAGAGTGGGTGGTTCCAGATGTTTCGGCATCTTTATACTCGGCGCGGCCCGAATCTGCGCTTTTGAAAACGCTTGGGGGGAGTCTGGCCAAAGATGCCCCCGGACAAGCGGTCTGTTGATTTACGATAGCCCGGCCTCTCCGAGGCGGAATATCTTGTAGTGCGGCATTCCGGTGCGCACAGCCCCTTGTGGCGGTTCGCCGCGATAGCCCGGATTATTCATGATAGGTAGGGTGGGTCAAACAAGCCGCTTCTTT
>CAZASB010000332.1:0-5369 GCA_964487655.1 uncultured Planctomycetaceae bacterium | reverse complement strand
CCAGAAATGAACGTCGTCGTCCGCTTCATGAATGGTTCCATCGTATGCGGGGTCTCGGCACGAAAGCAGGTCCTCGCATCTGGCGTCTGCTTCGGTCTCAAGTACATCCTCGGAACCATCTTCGAAAACAAACGTCACCTTCTTGTTCGGGGCGGTAGTTTTCTCAGGACTGATGACTTCGGGTACCCGTCCGTCGCGAAGAAGGTCGAGCGTCTTTTCCAGAATCGGATTCATTATCGTCCCCATGATGTGCCTAGCTCCTGTGTCGGATACGAGAGCCCGGGGGTCCACATTTCCCCAGGACACAAGTTCTTGATAACGGTTTCGTGTCGATGGTGCAAGTACCGCTGGCGTCGGCAGTCTGTTGCTCTCGTTCCCCTGGACAACGCAACGGAATGGTGCCATAATACGGTTTTCTGGTGCCGGATCATGCGGTTTGGCAAATGACTCAGGAACGGTGGCCTAACCGGATGCCGCGAAAGATCAGACAACTCATTCGAGACATGGAGGTTGCCGGCTTCGTGAATCGAGGCGGAAAGGGCGACCACAGGAACTTCGTACATCCCAGGGTGACGAAGCCGGTGACGGTTGCAGGAAAGGCCGGCGCGGATGCGAAGCGGTATCAAGAGAAGGCCGTACGATCGGCCATTGAGGAGTCAAAACAATGAGAAGCAGTGCCCGGTACGTCAAGATCGTTGAATGGTCGGAGGAGGATCAGTGTTTCGTGGGTAGCTGCCCCGGATTGTTCTATGGCGGTTGCCACGGCGATGACGAACAGGCGGTGTTCGCGCAATTGTGCGACCTCGTCGACGAGATGATCGAACTCTACGCGAAGGAAGGGAGGTCACTGCCGCCTCCGACCTGCGGAAAGGACTACGCGAACAAGATGGTGGAGGTTGCCTGAACCATTCGCGAATCGGACGAAGCTCAAGCCCTTTCCGCCAGTTCCAGATCGAACTCAGGTGGACCCACGGTCACGATGCCCAAATACCCGTCCACGGTCACCAAATCGCCGTCATTAAGCAAGTCGATGGCCCCAGCGATACCGTTCACACAGGGGATTCCCAGTTCGCGGGCGATGATGGCGCCGTGGATCAGCATGCCACCGCGGCGCTCGACAATCGCCGCCGCGAGCGGCACCAGGTGAGTCATCATCGGCTGGATGGCGTCACAAACCAACACTTGCCCGGCCCGGAAGCGGCCGAGGTCTTCGCTGCCCCGGATGCAATGGACTTTGCCGGCCTGCACCCCGGGCGCCGCCGGCTGGCCGATAAGTTGCCGCGGGGTTTCACCGGGGCTCGTGCGTTTGGGCGCCTGCTTCGGCTCCGCTTTCTGCTCAAGCACTAGCGTGCCGCCAAGCGAGTTGCGCAAAGCTGCCGCGATTTGCGTTGCATCGTCTGCGTCGGCCCGGATTTCCGGGTTAAGACGGCCCGCGGCCCGAAGCCTCTCGGCCGCCACGTTCAGAGCGCGGATCAACTGGGATTCGACACGTGCCAGCAGGAGGTTGTCGTTATCGCGGAGCCGCCAACTTAGCCTGCCGAGTTGGAGCGTTTCGAGGGCCTCCTTGCGCCGGTCGGGCCCGACTGCGGCCAGCAGACGCTCCGTTAGCGCCTCGGCCGTGTGCAGTCCCGGCCTCGCGTGCGATCTGGCGTCGGTGTCTTGAGAACGAGCCAGTTCCAGGACGCCGCGCAGAATGAGGTCGGGCCGGTCAGCAAGCCTAGTCTTGCCGTAGGCGAGGTCGAGGACGTTGTCGAGAGCATGCCGAAAGGCCGTCAAGAAAGCCGCGCCCCCTTCCACCGCCCCAATCGCGTCGAGTACCTCCGGCCGCGAGTCGGTGGCATCGCGGGATGCTGCGATGCACGCCGCGTCGATAGCTTTGCACAGCGGCACATTGGGCTTCACTTGCTCGGCCAGTGCCCGAAGGACGGAGTTTCGCCGCATGGCCAGAAGCTCCTCGCCTTGCAGCAGGCCGACAAACTCGTAAGGGTCCGCCGGCCGCACCACGTCGTTGTAGTAGACAGCCAGGTGGCGGACGCCGTGGGCGAACGGAATGAACTCCTCCCAGTAAATCTTGGTCCATTGCTCGACCGCCGCCGCGCGCTGTTCGATGGCGTCGGCAAGCTCCTCGTCGGTGCGGGCTGCCAGGTCCTCCGCGGCCAAACTGTCTCCTTCGGCCTCCAGGGCGGGAATCAGCTCGTCGGCCACCCGTTTGCGCAGCTTCCGCAAGCGTGCGGTGCCGGGCCGCAACGTGAGGTACCAGCCGCGTTTGTCTTCACTGTCGGCGACGGCCGTGGTGATGGGCCGCGCTTGCAGCACCGTGAGTCGGTCGCGGCGGCCTGTCCATTCCATGTCGGGCGGCCAGGCGAAGAGGGACTCGACGTCGGTGAGCACGCGCAGCAGATGGCTCAGGTCGCGCTCGTCGAGCAGCGGAGACGGCGCGCCCTGCTCGTCGCGGCGGCCCGGGCACCACGCAACCGTGGCCCCGTCGCTGCGCCGCAGCTCCCAGCGGTCCGGATCGACTTGCCCATCGACCAGTCCGGCGCAGAGCCCGGGCACGGCTTCTATAATGGCGTTCTCGGCCGTCGGCTTCCGCGGATCGCGGCCGAAGGCCACGCCCGAAACGTCTTCCGTGCGCATCGCCTGCAACAGAACGGCCATTCGGCTCCGGCCGGAATCGAGTCCCAGCTCTTTGCGGTACAGCATGGCCGCATCGGACCACAACGAGGCCCAGACCAACCGGACGGCATCGACGACCGCCCCAAACCCCACAACGCCGATGTACGATTCGTGCAGTCCGGCGAAGGAACGGCTGGCCGAATCCTCACCTGGCGCCGACGAGCGAACGGCCCAGGCCGTATCGGCGGGATACTCAGCCAAGGCCGTGGCGACGGCGTCGGAAACTCTCTCGGGCACGGGCCGGGCGACAAACGCCGACCGGATTCGCAGCGCGGCGTCCCATACCTCTTCCCAACGCATGTCGTCGAACGGCTTTCGGCCGAGTTCCATGCGGATCAGGTCCTCCAGACGCGACTGCGCCAGAAACTGCTCATACGCCCCGATGGTTATACAGAAGCCCGGCGCGATGCTTTGGCCCGCGCGGGCCAAAGCTCCCAACCGAGCCGCCTTCGCGCCAATAAGAGGCTCGTGGCGGTCGCTTACCTCGGCAAGCGGAATCACGTAGTTCGGCTGGGCACCCACTGCCGGACCTCCTGAAAGCGGCACACGTGGAAGTAACGAATCACGTCGATGCGGAACAGGGCCGACGATTCCGCGCGGACGAACGACGCCAGGTGCGGATGGCGGCGGAGGAGCAGTCCCGCCCAGCAATCGAAATCCGGCCCGCGTGAAACCTCACGCGCCCGCCCGGTAACGGTCACCGCCTCAACATCCATCAATTCACTCGGCGTGCCGGAGCGGCTGTCGATCACTAGCGCCACGTGGTCGCATTCGGACAGCAACCGGTATTTCCGCGTGGCGATAGGCGTCGCAAAGACGAACGCCGTCAGGTCGTCGGTCGCCCCCAGCGCCACCAGCGACCCATACGGCTGCGACTGGCTTTGCGTACACAGCACGCCATAGGGCCGCTCACGCACCAAACGGCCGATTCGCTCCGAAAGATCGGATAGCTCAGGCTGTCGTTCAACTTCGGGCAAGGCATCGTTCGGCATGTTTGCTCGGCTGGGCGGATTCATCGAAAGCGTACTCCTGCGAGGTCTCACGGCCTCCGCTTGCAGGCCGTAATACGGTAATCCGTCAGCTTACCACGCCGGAGGGCCATTCTACCAGGGCCTCCGGACAGTCGTCCGGATGGTGATTTACGGCCGCCCACGGAAGTGCTAAACTCGTTGCCGGTGAGAACTGCCTTCATGGCACGGCACGGCACGGGTTACTGCAGATCTTGCGAATGGGGCGGGACGGACAGAACACGTGCCGTACGATTCGAGTCGCCTACAAGAAACCGCAACCCGGACAAAGCGTCAGCCATGGCTCGCAAGAAACAACCTGGGCTCCGACGTCTGGTCGTGATCCTCGGCGACCAACTCGACCCGAACTCGGCTGCGCTCGACGGCTTCGACACGCGGCACGATGCGGTGTGGATGGCCGAGGTTGCGGAAGAGTCGAATTCTGTCTGATCGCACAAGGCCCGCATTGCGGTGTTCCTGGCCGCCATGCGGCATTATCGCGATACGCTCTGGAAGCGCGGCCTGGGCGTCCTGTACCGGCAGCTTGACGATCCGGACAATTCGGGCAGCCTCGGGGCCGAGCGGAAGGCGGCGCTCGGCAGCGGCGGGCCGGAGCGGATCGTCCTGTGCGAACCGGGCGAGTGGCGGGTGGAGCAGGCCATCCGCAAGACGGCTGGCAAGATGAACGTGCCGTTGGAAATCCGCCCGGACCTGCACTTTCTGTGCAGCGGCGACGAGTTCGCGGAGCACGCGACCGGCCGAAAGCCGCTCCGAATTGAGTGTTTCTACCGCCAGATGCGTCGCAAGGCAGGCGTGCTCATGGACGCGAGTCAGCCCGCAAGCGGGAAGTGGAACTAAGGCTCCGAGAATCGTGGCAGCTTCGGCGCCGATGGGCCAAGGGCATCCAGAAGTCGGTTGCGTTTCCGCCGGACGAAACGACTCGCGAGGTGCTCCGTCTGGTGGAAACGTCGTTCGGCTCGCATCCCGGGCGGCTCGACCGGTTTAACTGGCCCGTCGCACCCGACGACGCGCGCCGGGCCCTGCGCGATTTCATCGCCTACCGGCTGGCAGCGTTTGGTATGCACCAGGATGCCATGTGGTCGGGCGAGCCGTTCCTTGCCCATTCGCTGCTCTCCTCGGCACTTAACCTGAAGCTGCTCGATCCGCGCGAGGTTCTCGACGCCGCCGAGGCCGCCTATCGGTCGGGTAAGACGCCGCTGAACTCAGTCGAGGGATTCATCCGCCAGGTGCTCGGATGGCGGGAGTACGTGCGCGGCGTCTACCGGCGATTCATGCCCGAGTATCTCGACCGCAACGCCCTGGACGCGCAGCTCCCGTTGCATGTCTTCTACTGGACTGCCGAGACCGACATGAACTGCCTACGCCATCGCCCAGACACTCGAGTACGGCTACGCGCACCACATCCAGCGACTGATGGTCACCGGGCTATTCGCGCTGCTGCTGGGCGTCCAGCCGCTCGAGGTCCACAAGTGATATCTGGCGGTCTGTGTCGACGCCGTCGAGTGGGTGAAACTGCCCAATACATTGGGCATGTCGCAGTTCGCCGACGGTGACAGGGCGAACGCGCACTCTGCGTAAGCATGGCAATTTAGATAGAGTTGCGCCAGGAAGTGTTTTCGTTTCTAATGGTGGAGTTGATTCACCACCATTAGGAGACATTGCTCA
>CAZASB010000331.1:0-5369 GCA_964487655.1 uncultured Planctomycetaceae bacterium | reverse complement strand
CCAATGATCCACTGTTTCCGCCGCGAAAATGGGACTGTCCCCTTCGCATACAGCGGCGAAAACTGCCTGCGCCGCCCCGTGAACGGTTACCGTTTGGCGAAGCACTTGGTCTGACCCGCCCTTTTGCGTCGAGCCCCTCTCGGCCAGGACCGAGACCCTCCAAGCAATGGGGCAAGCAACCCACCCGGACGCGGCAGCCTGAATCGGAAACTACAAATTCAGGAAGTTGTGGAGGCCACGGTCTCTTGCCAAGAACCGGATTCGGTGGTATTCTGAGTGGGGTACGGGTGACGGACGCGACGACCTTATCAATGCGGTGCAGGCTATGGTCTGCTCTTCGTCAGCTCGCGCCCTTCAGTACCGGAGCCAGACAATTTCGCCGTGGGCAAGCGGCAAGGATGTACTACTTTTTTGGAGTATCGTTCAGATGCGAGAACAGAGATGGCGTTCGGGATCGGGGTTCACCCTGGTTGAGCTATTGGTGGTCATTGCGATCATCGGAATCTTGATTGCCCTGCTGCTGCCGGCAGTGCAAGCGGCCCGCGAAGCGGCCCGGCGTATGCAATGCACGAACAACCTGAAGCAACTGGCTTTGGCAATGCATACTTATGCCGACGCAATGCGGTCGTTTCCGCCGGGTTCGATCACGGCCCCGCCCAACGGGTCGAACATCAACAATCCGTGGGCCGCGGCCCAGTCGACCGAAAGCGGCGCGAACAACCAGCACGGGACCAGTTGGATGTTGCACATCTTGCCCTTCATCGAGCAGGGCCCCATGCACAACCAATGGAAGTTCGAGTACAGCGTGTCCGGGGACACCAATTTGCTCCTATCCCAGAACAACATCGCCGCTTTCTACTGCCCAAGTCGGCGGGGTGAAGTCGAGCAAACGGAACTTACGCTGGGAGGCAACAGAAAAGGGGGCGGAAACGATTACGGCGGCTGCGCCGGTAGCGGGCGCACATTCCAAGAATCCGTCGACAAGCCATTTGAAACCGCCACGACTGCGGAATATTGGCTACACGCGCAGCGGCGCGGTATTTTCACTCGCAACAGCGGGACGCGATTCAATGCGATCATCGACGGCACGAGCAATACGATCATCGTGGGAGAGATGCAACGAATCTACCGTCCCACCAACACCGCGCAACGGAGTCAGGACGGTTGGGCGGTCGGCGGCGCGGCCACGCTGTTCTCAACCTACAATGCCACACCGGTAAGAAGCGGCACTGCCGAGGCAGGCGGCACGGAGCCGAGCGGGATGAACAACGGTTATTTCGAGTCGCCCGGAAGCAAGCATTCCGGAGGCGCTAACTTTGGTATTGCCGATGGCTCCGTCCAGTTTATCAGCGAGAACATCGCCCGCGATCTGCTCCGCTATCTGGGCAGTATGGCTGACAATCAGCCCGTCCAGATGCCCAACTAAGGCAAGCGGTCTGTTGATTTAGTGTCGTTCCGCATCTCCGAGGCGGAATATCTTGGGGGCTTCCACCGGAAGCCCCCAAGATCCAGCGTCTCGGAGAGACGCGTCGACAATAGATCAACAGCCCGCAAGTGGCGGAAGAATCAAGAAGACTGTTTCCATGCGTGCCCCCGGTGGCACGCTATATCGTCAGATGGCATAATGCCTCGCAAGCGGCATGAAATTGCATCTTTCATGCCCCCCAGGTCGCGTTAACACGCTTCCAGTCGGCAAGGGCGTGCCATGCGTCGAAAGACAGTCACATCAAGTGCCTTTACCCTCGTGGAACTCCTTGTGGTCATTGCGATCATCGGGATTCTTATCGCGCTACTGCTGCCCGCCGTGCAGAGCGCCCGCGAAGCGGCGCGACGGATGGAGTGCTCCAACCATTTGAAGCAGATCGGCTTGGCACTGCACAACTACGCCCAGGCATTTCGGGCATTTCCACCGGGCTGCATCGCGATGGAACAGGCAAAGCTCGATCCGTGGCGCGATGCCCGCGCGACAGATGGCGTGCGTCGGCACGGCACCAGTTGGATGCTGCAAGCGCTGCCGTTTCTCGAACAAACGCAGGTGCATGGCAACTGGGACTACTCCACTAACGTCTTGGGCAACGCCGCCCTGGCCCAAACCGATATGGCCGCCTTCTATTGCCCCACCCGTCGTAGCGGCCTACGAACGGAAGACATGGCCCGGATGCCTGGCAAAGACTGGACCGGCGGCGGTACCGACTACGGCGGCTGTGCCGGGGGCGGAAACCTGTTCTACAACACCGTGCCGCACGAGTGGATTGCCACCGACACGACGGCTCGCGACGAGTACTGGTGGAAATCCAATCGGCGCGGCATCTTCCGCCCCAACCGAAGTACGCACTTTCGCGACATTGTGGATGGCACAAGCAGCACGATGCTGGTGGGTGAACTTCAGCGCCTTTCGGAACCGGCCGCCTATCGGCGAGGCCAGGACGGTTGGGCCGTCGGTGGTAGCGCTTCCTTGTATACGGCCAACGACAACGAGGTTGGCGGCATCTACCAGACGGGTGGCATGAACAACCTGTTCTTCGAATCACCCGGCAGCGAGCATCCCGGCGGGGCATCCTTCAGTATGGCCGACGGATCGGTCCATTTCATCAGCGAGAATATCAACGCCATGCTGTTCCGGCACCTGGGCTCCATGGCCGATGGTCAAGTGGCGCAGGTACCCGATTGACTTGTTGTTTCACCATGCAGGGAGTGAACTGTTGATTGTATTACGGATCGCGATAACGTTTGGGTTGCTTTGTTGGTCAGGGGCAGGGCTGTATGCGGCCGTGCCGCCGGACGTCGCCTCGGGCGTGACCGAATCGCCCACGAAACTCGTCGCGACGTGCTGGGGGGCGGCCGGTTGCGTCTCAGGATCGCTCCACGTGCTCGACACGGGCAACGGCCAATGGATGATTGACTGCGGAACGATCTTCCCTAACGACGATGAGGGGGAGCAGGACGATGTTCAAAACCCGGGCGAGGGATCGTCCTCGCTCCTGCCAGTCGATGCCACCGCAATCAACGCCCTGCTGCTCACCCACGCTCATGCCGACCATTGCGGCCGGGTTCCGTTGCTGGTGAACTCCGGTTTTCAAGAACCGATCATCACGACGGCTGCGACAAGGTTGCTGCTCGATCCGATGCTCGGCGGCGCCGTCCGATTTGACCGACAGCAAGTGCGCGACTGGAAATGGTCGGAGCGATCGCGAAGCAAGGCCCAGACAACCGGGCGTCGCCTGACGATGCATTGGCGACAGTGCCGGTATGCTCAGCAGATTGCCGAACACAATCTGGCGACATGGGCCGGATCCTCCGAGGAGATGGAGTCGCATCTGGGCCAACTTCATCCGGGGCTTCAGGTCAGATATTGTTCGGCTTGTGTCCAGGCGGAAGTCGATGGGATTCTGCGCCATGTTCACACTGTGGAATATCGAACGCCCATTCCGCTTGCCTCCGGTGTTCGGGCCGGGCTGCTCGATGCGGGGCATCTACCCGGTTCGGCAAGTGTGATCGTGGAGGTCGAGCTTGGCGGAAAACGACTGCGAGTTCTGTTCTCCGGCGACTTGGGTAACGAACTCTCGTCCATCTTTACCGGGCCGCGGCCGGTGCCCAATGTGGATGCCGTCTTCGTTGAGGCAACCTATGGCGACACTCGACGCAGCCCCGATATCGTTGCGGAGCGTGGGCTGTTCCGTCAGCGTATCGCCGAGGCGGTCGAACGAAAAAACGTCGTGTGGATTCCATGTTTTGCGCTGGACCGGACCCAACGTATCCTTTATGAACTCCATCTGGCGCAGCAGGAACGACAGTTGCCTGGGTCCCTTCCCATCTACTGCCCTTCCCCAACTGCCAACATCATTACCCGAATCTACGATGAGAACCGCCGGACGGGCTGGTTTCGTGAAGAGGTGGCCGGTGACGCAAACGCATTTTCGCCGCGTGAGGTGCTAACCACGATACCGTCTTACGAAAAGCTGCCCAAGCCGTGCATCATTGTTTCGACGAGCAACATGACTTACACGGCCTGGATGCGAGCGCTGCTGCGCCGCTTACTTCCCGAAACGTCGACGACCATCGCGCTGGTTGGCTACTGTGAGCCGACCAGCGCGACCGGGCGACTGAAGGCCGGCGCGCGAGAGCTGTCGATCAATGGGCAGATAACGCCGGTTGCGGCTCAGGTTCATTTCTTCGGCTGCTTTTCGGGCCATGGCGATGCGACCGATATCGACCGCTGGCTGGGTAATATCGCTCCCTCGGCCCCAATCTTTCTGGTCCACGGGGGGCCGGAAGAACTCAGCACCAGAGCTGATCAGCTTCGCGAACTCGGCCGCCGGAGCGTCCATATTCCAGAACGGGGAAGACCGATCGACCTGATTGAGGCCATTCGCGCCAGTCGCGGCGTCCCCACGCCTCAGATGTAGCCGTTCACGAGGCGACGCAGACAGTTCTCTCCGTCCATGCGAAGCGGAAGGGCGCAAGTCCTCCGGTCCTAGCGTGGATTATTCATGTCGGGTTCGGGTTGCTTGTTCCGGCCTACGTGAATAATCCCGGCCAGGCGTACTTCAGGCCCGATAGCGCCGCATGACTTCCTTGCGATGCCGGGCACGCTTCTGCCGAGAGAGCCCAGCGCGATGGCAACTGCCACGACGCCCAAGCCGATCAGTCCGACGGGTATGGCGTGGGCGGTGGCCCAGGCGGCGAAGTCGGCCTCGCCAGCCGGCGGCTCGGACGCAACCGAATGCGATGCGCTGCCGTCGCCCGGTACAGACTGGGTGGCTGCCGTCTTTTCAGCCTGCCGGGGCGTGGCAGAGTTCGGATCAGGCGGGGTAGATTCAGCCGCCGCGTTTTCGGCCGTTTGGTCCGTGCCAGTCGGAGCGGCCACGGGGGCCGCGCTGGAGGGCGAAGCTTCCGCCGAGCCGCCCAACGCGCCGCGAAGGACGTCCTGCAAATGGTCTGGCGCGGCGGTGGTGGACGAATCGTCCTCCTTTGCCGCGGCGACCTGGGCAGGCGGGCCGGTTGTTTGCGACTCATCCGCCGTGCCGTACGCCGCAGCGACTTCGTCCTCTCTCGTCTCCGGCAGTGGCCGGGGGACCAGTCCGCCGGTAAGCAGCGCGTCGCGCCCGCCGCCCTCGTTGAGGAAGGTGAACAGCGCCCGAGCGGCGTCGGACGCCTTGGGCGAAAGGTAGAGATACACCGGGCGCGCCAGCGGGTGGCCAGGGGACTGTCCCAAATTTCGCGGCACGGGCGACGTGCCGTTTCGCTCAGCCTTTGCGGCCGCGAAATTGGGACTGTCCCCCTCGCGCGCCCGTATCTCCGCCGCAGACGCGCCAGCCCGGATTATTCATCTACGTAGGGTGGGTCAAGGTCGCGTAGATCGTTGGTGG
>CAZASB010000330.1:0-5415 GCA_964487655.1 uncultured Planctomycetaceae bacterium | reverse complement strand
GGCGAACCGGACGGCTTGCGCCGTGCCGCTACTACGTTTTCGCGCGACCGCCGACCAGCCCGTGCCCGCTCGCTGTAGCCCAGGTCGCCGTCGTCAACGACAATGGCCAGCAGTTCCCGCTTTTCGAGGCTTTCCATCTGAAGCGAGCGGCCCCGGGTCGCACACCCGCATGCGCCACGGCAGGACCTCTTCGCGGTACGACCGAACAAGCGACTGAACGAGAAACGCGACGTCTTCATCGGGCGATTCCTTCAATCAAGGCGCTTCCGTTTCCGAGGACAACCCCGGGAAAAACGGCCAGCCGCCGGTTACCGCCAGTGAGTGAGCCACTCTTGCGTTTGCATGGCGGGCGCGTTTCGCCGTCACCAGCAAGCGATTCCTCGCATAGGGCGTGGTTTAGCACAAAGAGGTAGCGCTTGTCAAGCGACTGCCGCCGGTTACACGGCCCTGAGGGGGGGGGTATTGGGGCGTAAGCCATTGTTTCGCATGGACTTACGACGCGAACCTTGGGCTTCTACTGGTCAAGACTCCAGCAGCATTCCCCCAGCGTTGTAGACCATCAACACGCGAGGCAGGTCGCCGGCGAAACGCTCCATGACTTCGTGGAATACCAGTTCCTTGTCGGGCACTGGCGGCTCGAAGCCGAGGATGACCAGGGCGGCGCCGCGGCTGGTTTGCTGGATCGTGCCAGGGATATCGTCGGAGACGAGCACGACCGGTTCCACGGCGATGCGCGAGGTATGGGCGATGTCGGCCATGTTTTGCCGCACTTCCTCACGGCCCGCCTCGGAGCCGATGGCGCGAAGCAGGCGGATGGGCCGCGTGCGCCATGCCGGGTTCTGCCGCAGCAGGTGCGCCAGGAGCAGCATCAGATCGCCGTTCTTCGCGCCGCGCCACCAGACGTCGATACTGCCCGGCGGCACCTCCCAGGGATCGCTTTCTTCGTCCAACTCCTTCGGGCCGCTCAGTCGCATTGCCAGTACGCTGCGTTTCAGCCCGGCAATGAGCCGAAGCGTGGCGCCGAGCGACTGGACTCGCTCCGGATCGCTCAGCCAGCCCAGCAGCACGGTATTCGGCCACACCGCGCCAATTCCGTGGCATTGCACGAGCGCCTCGATCCCCTCGGAAAGCGACGGGGCAACGACCACGGCGGGAAACGCTTCAAGTTCTTGCTCCGCGATGAACTTCCGCAATAAGGTTTGCTGGCCGGCGCGACGTTCGAGCAACTCTTCCGTCTCGCCTTCGATCACCTGGCCGAATGTCAGGATGCCGCGCCGGCCGGTCAGCCAGTTGGCAAACACGGCTAGACGCGTGCGGGACCAAGCCGAGCCGCTCAGGGCAAGGATGATCGGCCGCCAGTTTTTGGGATGGTATCGTTCGGCCTCCAGACGAAGAAGGTTCTGGCGAATGCGCTGGAGGATGGCGCCGCTGGTCAGGTCGCCCCAGTTGCTCTGAATCTCGCGATACCCGATCAAACGGTGGATTGCCACCATGGCCACAATGGAGACCGCGGCCATGATCGGTTGGATCAGAAACATCACGGCCACGCACGCCGCCGCGCCCAAAAGCGAAAGTGACCAATGATAATACCGAAACGTGGGCCGATAGCTCGGATTTGCCGTGATCGACTCGAAGACCGACGCCAGGTTGAGCGTTGCATAGGTGAGCATGAAGGCCATGGTCAGGATGGGGGCAATCGCGTTCAGGTCGCCCAGCAGGATGCACGCCTGCGAAATCAGGAAGGTGAGCACAACGGCGCGACGCGGCTCGCCGCTCTTCCCGCTGCCAACGCCTAGAAACCGAAGCCCGGGGAATATATCATCGCGAGCAAGCGCTTGCAAAATGCGGGGAGCGCCCATCATCGACCCCAGGCCCGACGACAGCGTGGCCGCGAACACGCCCGCCGTGACGAACATCGGGGCCCAGGCGATTCCCTTGATCGCCAGGCTGTTGCCCACCAGTTCATTGCGTGGACTCGCTCCGCCCAGCAGGAACACAAGCGAGAGGTACACGAGCGTCGTCGCCCCGACAGCCGCCAGGGTGCCTCGCGGAATGGATCGGGCCGGATCTCGCAGATCGCCCGACATGTTCGCCCCGGCCATAACACCCGTCGCGGCCGGAAAGAATAGGGCGAACATCGTGAAGAAGCTTTCGCCCTCGACGAACCGAGCCCCGGTATTCGCCTGGAACCACTCCATGCGAAACGACAGTCCGGCTCCCACGTAAAGCGACGCCAGCGCCAGCCCGAGCAGCGCCAGAATGCCGTACTGCACGCGGATGGTCCAGCCGGCGCCGATCAGGACGCACACGAAGGCCGCCGCGTTCACCAAGGTTGCCACCAGGGTGAACCGGTCGGCCAGGGCGGGAAACGTATCGACCAGCGCCTCGGTGAAGCCGATCAGGTACAGCGAAACGGCAATCGCCTGGGCAAGGTAGAACACCACGCCGATCGCGCCGCCGAACTCGACGCCCAGGCTGCGGCTGATCAGGTAGTACGCCCCACCGCCCTTGACCCGCGTATTGGTCGCGATGGCCGAAAGCGAAAGGCTCGTCAGCGTGGTGATGCTGGCCGCAACCAACACGATCGCCATGGCCAGCAAGATGCCCGACTGGCCCACCACTTGCCCGAGCCGCAGGAACATGATCACGCCGAGGATGGTCAGCGTGCATGGCGTGAACACGCCGCCAAACGTTCCAAACCGGCGTGCAGAACTGTTGGTATCGCGGTTCTTCGGCATGGGTTGCGGTGATTCTACAGTTCCGGTCCGGACATTATTGATTCCCGCATAGTCAATGAGCGGTTCGCAGCCGTTTTACCGGGGAAGCCGGGCTTCGCCCTCGTCCATTGGCTATGCAAGCCCCAATAGATCGAACGGGCCGATCGTGACGGTCACCGGCGAGGAAATCGGATAGCGTTGCAGCAGGTCGTACAGGCTGTCGAGCGTGATGGCACCGACCGCATGCAAATCGTCCTCGACGTTCCGGTACTCGCCACGGCACAGCCAATCGGCCCCGACGGCGAACAGGCGCCCTCGTGGGCGCTCGCTCGAAAGAACGACGCGCGAACACACTTTGTTCTTCGCCTGGCACAGTTCGACCTCGGTAACTCCGTTCCGCTCGACACGCCGGTACAAGTCGAGAATGCGAGCCATGTTGTCGGTCGCTTCCTCGGGGGCGCAGCACAGGAAGGTGATTATTACGCCTGCGTCGGCGTATTCGGCATGTTGCATTTCCGCATGTTCCGCCAGTCCCGGATCGACCAGTTCCCAATAGAGTCGGCTGCCCGAGCCGTCGCCCAGGATGTTGGCTAGCAGCTTGGCCGCGTACCGCTCCTCGACGGCGTCGAACGGGGCGGCCGAGATTTGCAAGGCGTACTGCTGGGTGGCAATCTCCTTGCGGAGTGACAGGAACGAGGGCTTGGGCTGGGCCGGCCCCAGGGCCCGCGACACGGGCTGCGATTCCCACTGACCGCACCGCGACTCGGCAACGCGAGCAAGCCGGTCGAACGCGACGCGGCCGGCGCCGACCAGCACGATGTTCGCCGGCGAATAGCGGCGGCGAAAGTAGTCGCGCATGGACTCGACGGAAAGATCGGTGACGCTCTGGACGGTGCCCAGCACGCTCCGACCAAGTGGATGGCTGCCGAAGTAGGCGGCCCGGCATCGCTCGTCCGCCCCGAACGGCGGCTGGTCGTCGTACATGTGAATCTCTTCGAGAATCACCTGCTTCTCCATCTGGAAGTCGGCCTCGCGGAGCGAGGGCCGCAAAATGTCAGCCAGCAGGTCGACCGCGCGGTCCTGATATTCCGGCAGGACGTTCGCGTAATAGATGGTATTCTCTTCGTCGGTGCAGGCGTTGTAGTGCGCGCCGATTTCGTCGAACTCGCGGTTGACGTCGTCGGCCGATCGGGTGGGCGTGCCCTTGAACATCATGTGTTCGAGAAAATGGCTCACGCCCGACTCGGTATCGGTCTCGTCGCGCGCGCCGGTGCGCACGAAGAAGCCGAGAGCCGTCGAATAGGCCGCGTCGTTGCATTCGGCCACGATTTCCAGGCCGTTGGGCAGGGTATGCTTTTCAAACCGCAATGGGCGTCTCCAGGGGATTCGGGCCCACGCTGGCCACGGTGAAATTACTCGGCGGATTCGCCGCCAGATACGAGTTGATACTATGGCAGGTCAGTCTATCCACCAAGCCGTTCAGTTCCGTCACGGTGCGTACGCGGCCCAGGTGATACCAGTCGCTAGCAATCGCCCCGCTGCGAGTCGCGCTCGATTCCTGTTGCATGATAAGGCTGCTCTTGATGCGAGCTTTCAGGCGGCCCAGTTCGCCCGGCTCAACGCCCTCGGCCAGCCGGTGTAGTTCGCCAAGTGTTACGTCGAGCGTTTCCTGGGCGCGGTCGGCGCTAGTGCCGGCATGGCAGAACACGCCGGCGCGGTCGCGTAGCGTGTGATGGCTGGCACTCACACTGTAGCACAGTCCTCGCTTCTCGCGCACCTCGGTGAACAGTCGTGAACTCATCCCGCCGCTCAGAACGCCCACGGCGCCCCACGCCTGGAAGTAGTCTGGGTGCTGATACGGGACGCTGGTGTAGGCGATGCCAATTTGCGTCTGCGCCGACTGGTAGGGAAGGTGCGAGTAGGGCATCGGCGTCGATTGCTCGACCAACGCGGGCGACTCGGCCGGCTCCCAATCGGCCAACAGGTCGGCCACGGTATCGCGT
This sequence comes from uncultured Planctomycetaceae bacterium, assembly GCA_964487655.1. Classification (GTDB taxonomy): domain Bacteria; phylum Planctomycetota; class Planctomycetia; order Pirellulales; family Thermoguttaceae; genus PWXP01. Next base: position 695 of record CAZASB010000330.1, on the reverse strand, counting down.
AGACGGGGAAACTCGAACAGGCCGGCCACACCGAGCACGGCCCCGTTGGGTCGATAATGACTTGAAAAGAACCCCTTCACGTCGTCGAGCGTCGTGGCCTCGACGCCAGCTAGGTCGCCGTGCGACGGCCGACCCCACGGTTCGTGATACTGGCGCCGGCGAAGTTCGGTCATGACCTTCTGCGCCGGCTCGTCTTCCACGGCCCGCAGATCTTGCAGTCGCAGCAACCGGGCCGACTCCATCTCCCGCTCGGGCAGATGCGGACGGCGAACCAGGTCGGCAAAGATGGCCAGGGCGGCCGGCAGGCTCTCGGCGGGCGCCGCGCCGCTAAAGCCGGTGTGGGCGGCCGAGCCGAACTCGTTCCACTCCAGGCCCAGATTGTCCAGGTCCAGAAGAAACTGATGGCTGTCGCGAGACCCGCACCCGCGCTCGACCATCTCGGAGGTAAACGCGGCCAAGCCGCTCCGATTGCCAGGCTCCAAGGCACAACCTGCCGGAAGCAGCAGGGAAAACGCCGCCGACCTCAGCCACGGCATCTGCTCGGCCACGAGGACAAGACCGCTGGGATAGGTCTGCGTGAAAATGGTTTCAGACACGGGATGGGCTCTAGGCTCTCAAGGAAGGGGGCCGTGAAATCGCCAGCCCGGATTATTCATGATAGGCAGGGTGGGTCAAACAAGCCGCTTCTTTGGTGG
>CAZASB010000329.1:0-5417 GCA_964487655.1 uncultured Planctomycetaceae bacterium | reverse complement strand
GGCAGTGACAAAACGGCTCTTGGATCGTGGTTGGCCCCATCCGGCCTTGCACGGTCTTTGGCGTTCAGATAAACCTCGAAAAAAGAGCGTACTTCTCTTCTGTCAAACCGTTGATTTACCCCTTTAAGAGGGTCATTGATTATTATACTATCAACCGATACCCCCCGTCGAGTTCTGGTATACTAACGGGACGGGCAACCGCTCGCCAGCTTTCCCCACCAACAAGGAGCCTGCCATGAAATGTCGAATAACACGTCGTACCTGTCTGAAGTCGGCTGCCGTCGCGGCCGGAAGTGTCCTGATTCTACCAGGCGGCCTGGCCCGTGGTTACGCCGCTAACGAATCGGTTAGCGTGGGCGTGATTGGCACGGGTGGCCGCGGAGGCGCGAACCTGAACGGGGTTTCCAGCCAGCCGGGGGTGAATATCGCCGCGCTGTGCGACGTGGACCGCGGCCGGCTGGAGCAGGCCGTCAAGCGTTTTCCCGAAGCCGCCGCCTGTACCGACTATCGCAAGCTGCTCGACGAGGCCAAGGGACTCGACGCTGTCGTGGTGAGCACGCCGGACCACAACCACGCGACGGTGTGTGTCCGGGCCATGAAGCAAGGGCTCCACTGCTATTGCGAGAAGCCGCTGACCCGCGTCGTGGACGAGGCGCGCATCATGACGCAAATTGCCGTTGAAAAGAAACTTGTAACGCACATGGGCACGGGCGGGCGCGGCAGCGAGGGCACGATCCGCGCGGTCGAGGTCATTCGCAGCGGTGCGATCGGCGACGTCACTGAGGCCCATTTCTGGACCGACCGCCCCTGGTGGCCGCAGGGATTCGATCGTCCCGAAGGTGAAGACCCGGTGCCCGACTCGCTCGACTGGGAGTCGTGGATCGGTCCGGCCGCGATGCGCCCGTTCAAGGCCAAGTGGCCGGAAGGGCATCCCATGTACCAACTGCCAGCCAGCCAGCAGCGGGGCGGCGCCGTGTACCATCCGTTCGTTTGGCGTGGCTGGTGGGACTTCGGCACCGGCGCGCTGGGCGATATTGCGCCGCACTTTTGGCACACGGCCTACTGGGGCCTGGAACTCGACGCGCCCGAAAGTGTCGAGATTGTCGAAACCACCGGCCCGATCGGCGAGATGTTCCCCGCTGCTTGTATTCTGCGGTTCAACTTCCCGGCCCACGGTACTCGGCCTGCCATGAGTATCTACTGGTACGACGGCGGCAAATACCCGCCGGCCGACTTGCTCGGCGGCGCCGAGCCGGGATTGAACGGCTCGGCCATCGTCGGCACGAAGGCCGTCCTCGGCCCGGGTCGGAAGTCGGCAGGTGATTTTCCCGACGTTCCGAAGACCCTGCGTCGGCCTGGCGACATGCACGCGGAATGGGTCGGCGGCATCAAGGCGTCCGACCCGGACCAGCCAAGCTGTCCGTTCAGCTACGCCGGTCCGCTTACCGAGGCATACTTGCTGGGCAATATCGCCCTGAAAGTCAATCAGCGCATCGAGTGGGATCGGAAGGCATTCCAGGTTACCAACTGCCCCGAGGCCAATCAGCACCTAAAGACCGAGTACCGAACCGGCTGGGAACTATAGGCCAATGGCGCTGAGTGAGTTCCGTGCCTCGTACCGGCCTTCCTCGATCAGCCGTTTCGAAACGACGTAGTTCGATACATCGTTGCCACACCATGTCCCTCTCACTCGCGCGGGGCGGCCGAGGGGGATTCGTCGACGAAGTGGGGCGTAACGTCGTGCTTGACCGGCCAGGTGGCTCGGTGTGGGTCTTCATAAAGGCCGATCTGCTCGAAGGGAATGGGTCGGAAACCGAAACGGCGATAGAGCGGCGATTCGGCCGGCAGTCGGAAGTCGCGCTTGGCAACGTCCACGAAGCCGGGATCGGATGCGAATACCACGTTGTCGAGCCACTGATTCACGCTCCGGTCGCGAATGGCGAACGCGCCGCAGTCAACGGCCGCGTTACGCCAGGTGAAGTTGCGGTCGGCGTTTTCCGCCATGGTCGCGAGATCCGGGTACCGGGTGCTCAGCGGCGGCGATGAGATATCGATGCCACTCGTCTTGGCGACGTACTCCATCCGCCCGGCCAGTTTCTCCTCCCACCGCTTCTCTCCCCAGGGCGAGAAGCTCAAAGCGTACTTGCAGTCGATTAATAAGTTGTTTTCAGTGATGTTGTCCTTGCCGCCATGGATTTGGATGGCGCCGAACCGCCCGCCGGCCGCGCGATAGAAGACGTTGCCCGTTATGAGCACACTACTGATGAAGTCGTCCAGCCGGATGCCGCTCTGGCCGGCCACGTCGTGCCCGCTGCCGATGTGATGCCAGAAGTTGTTGCGGATGGCGATTCCCCGGTAGGTCGGGTTGCCGTAGATGTCGATACCGGACTGATCATCGGCTTCATAGACCACACTGTGAATTTCGTTCCACTCGATCGTGTGTTCGAAGCCCTCAACGCGCATGGCGTGGTGCGGCGAGTCGTGGAACAAATTGTGTACAATCCGCCCGCCAACGCCTTCGAGCAGTACGGCCGGGGCATATACGCGATCGATTCGCGAAAAGTCGCGTACATGGCAATTCTCGACGAAGTGCCCGCTGGGCGTGAGCGTTTTCGCATCGCCGCCGGAGATGCGAATGCCGCCGGCGCCGAGCGTGGCCAGGTCGCAACCGAGAATGCCGTGTCCCGACCCGCCCTGTACCACGAGAGCGTTCGTGCCGAAACGGCGGAACGTGCATCCGGCCAGTAGGTTGTTTTTACCGCCGGTCATGACGAGCCCCTCGGTACGTCCCAACTCGAAGCATAGGCCGCGGAGGGTCACATGGCTGACGCCCTTCATCTCCACGAGCGGCTTGGCCAGCAGGGGGAACTCCACGATGGGCTCCTCGGTGTCCTCGCGCGGCCATGCGTAGGCAATGCCGGACTTGCGGTCCAGACGCCATTCCCCCGGCTCGTCGAGTTCTTCCAGGACATTGAAGTAGTAGTACGGCATGTCCTCCCGATAGCCGTAGTTCGATCGGTGCTCGATGTGGAGAAGCCGCTTCTTCGGCTCGATCCGTGCGACACGCACGGATCGGCCGGCCCACAGGTGGCCCCAATAGCCGTACAACCAAACATCGTCCGTCTGCGTCCATCGCTCGGGACGTGCGTCGCGATATTCGAAGGCACCGGGCTGGCCAGCCTCATCCGTATGGAACTGGCCGCGATGCACCGGGCCCGTCTTTACGAACCCCTGGTTGGGCCACCGGGCAAGCTGCATGGGACGTCCGTCCAGATAGAGGTCCACCCATGGATGGCCCGGGTAGCCGGCAAAACCGTAACCGCGCGGGACAATCTGGCCGAGGTCGGCAACGCCTTGGGCCTTCAGGTCGATTTGTCGGACCTTGCCGCGAGCCGCCTCCGGAAGTCGGGTCAGCACGCTCGGATCGGTCACCGGTTTCAGGTTGCCGAGTTCAACGCCGCCGACGAACCGTGGCTGTTGCCCTTCGACGGCGCGGTAGATGATGGGCGACTCGGCCGTGCCGGAGTCTTCCTCGGTCAACTCCAAGGTGGCATCGACTCGGTACCGGCCGCCGGCCACCAAAACTGCAACGCCGCCCGGCGGAATCTGCCCGCCGGCCTTCGCGCGAAGCTGCCGAATGGCGTCGCGGGCACCGACAAGCGTTGCCAGCGGCTTGTCGGCCGTACCTGGCTGGGTGTCGTTGCCGTCAGTCGCAACGTACAAGACGATGTCTGGTGTCGGCGGCGCGGTCACCCGGATGCGGGTGGCCATCGGATCGCAGGCAGGCATTCCAGCCGCCAGCCGTCGCATTTCCTCGGCCCGCTCGGTCGCTTCGACCCGATGGTGCGGAAGTAGACCCTCCGAATCGGCCGCATGTAGAAAGGCGATCCGAGCTGCTTCATGGTCGGGCTTCAGGCTCAGTGCATGGCCCACGCTCAAAAGGGCAATACCTTGCAGTTCGATCGGACAACCTGCCGCATCGGCAAGCGACCGGAAGGCGGCGGCAGCGGCCTCAAACTGGCCTTCGACCATGCGGCTATTGGCCGCTTGCAGCCGGATATCCCATCGGCGTGCCTCGGAAACAGTTGGATCAGCAGCGGCCAGTTCGAATTGCTCGCGCGCGGCGGTGCCCTTGCCGTCGCGTAGCAGGCGCTCGGCCAGCGAGAGCCGAGTTTCAAGTCGATCCTGCTCTGGCAGATCGGCAAGGGCGAGCAACTGGCGATAGGCCTTGGCGGACGCGACTGCATCGAACGCGCCTCGCTCGGTATAGAGACACCGCCGCACGGCAATCGCTCGCGCGGACTCCGATACTTCTGGATGGTCGAGTATCACGGCATAGGCCGCGACGGCATCCCGTCGTCGCTCCGTTCGCCACAAAGCCGCGGCACGCCCCAGCGCTGCAACCCCGTAGCAGGCGCGCTCCGTCGTGGTGTCCGCCGAAGCGACTGTTTCCGTCAATCGCACAAACGCTCCTTCCGCTGCCAGCCAGTCGCCCTGGTCCATCGCGTCGGTTGCCGCTGCGTACTGCTCGACCACCGCCTCCGGCACCTCCGCGTCGCCCACCGCAAACTGAAGCACCTCGGTCGGTTCCAATGCCCGGTTGAAGAAGACCGCCTCGTCCACGTCAAGCCGCAGCGATCCAACGCCTGCTCCGGCGAATCCGATGCGCAACCTTCCGCCGCTCGGTACCGTGTAGACGCCGTCGTACTGCTGCGTGCCCAACAGCAGTCCATTGAGGTAGACTCGCATCCGGCTACCGTCCCAGGTAGCCACGACCAAGTGCCATGTTCCATCAGTCGCCGGCTCGGTTGATTGGGCGGTAATCGCGTTTGCAGGTTGCGGCCGGCCCAACTGAAACAGCAAGTCGTGTTGCGGGTAATTGCCGTACAATCGCAGCCCGCTCCAATAGCCGTCACCTTGGGCCAGGATCATGCCGTTGGTCTGGCCATTGCCGAGTTCGCCCCCTTGCCCATGCTTGCGGAACCAGACGGCCACGCTCACCGCGCGGTCGACCGGCACGGCCGGCCCCTCCATCCACCCCCGATCGAGTCGCACTGCCGTGCGCCCTGGCGTACGTCCCTCGACCACTTCCAAGGCATCCGGCCCGCCATATCGCAATGTTTCCCCCTTGCCCACCCTGCTTGCCGCCTCCGGTTTTTCGGCTGTCGTCTCTTCGAACGTATAGTATCGCGTCACGCCTGGGAGGCCGAGGACCATGCTTTCGTAGGCCTGTGTCGTTTCGTTCGCTTCCGCCGCCTTGGCTTGTGGAGTTGAACAACACACGCCCGCCAGAAAGACGGCGAATGCCAGTGCGTATGCCATGCCGCCGGCGGCCAGCCCGTGTGCATGCTCGTGGCAATGGCTGAGAATTGTGGTCGATGCGGTGATGCATGCGGGCATGGGAACCTCCGGGGGGC
>CAZASB010000328.1:0-5437 GCA_964487655.1 uncultured Planctomycetaceae bacterium | reverse complement strand
ACCTGCAACCAACAGATTATGAGTCTGCTGCTCTAACCGTTGAGCTACGGGCCCAAGAGGGCAATGTATGAAGCACATGACCATTTTAGCAGCAGAGGAGCGATTGTTAAAGCCGGCCAGCCGCTCAAGCAGACGCGATTGCCAGCCGGCAAAATCGGCTGCCGGGTCGAATCGCGTCGGAGGAACGGTGCGACTGACATCAGCCCACCGGTCCCGGCCGGATGATGGTGGGAGCGGCCTTCACTCGCGGACGGATCGTCATGTCGTCCCGTCACGCCTTGGGAGCAGTCTTCCAGGCCAACGCGCCGGTGGGGCACGCGGCGATACAATCGGCGGCACTCGTGGTCAGAGCGTCCGACAGCGTCCCAGTCATGGGAACCGCTACCTGAACGTCGAACCCCCGGCCGCGAAACGTCAGGCCAACCGGCTCGCCAGCCGTCTCGGTAATGCCGACGCACAACCCGCACGCAATGCACTTGCCCGACTCGTATACCACCGTCTCGTGCGTCCCGTCTTGAACGAACGACCGTTGCGACGCGCCGTACCGCTTCGGCTCAGCCTGATACACGGCCGCATAGTGCCGCAGGCGGCAGTCGGCCAGCGCGCGGCAGTCGCAATGAAGACACCGCTGGGCTTGCTCCGCCGCTTGGTCGGCGGAAAAGCCCGCCTCGGCCCCGCCGGCAGGCTCCTGCCGCTCCCCGCGACTGGCGCTTGCGAGAAACACGCCCAATTCCTCGGGCGAACGGCGTCCCATCTTGATGTTCCACGGACGCGGTGTACCGACCACCGGGACGCCGCGCAGATACTGGTCGATGGCCGCGGCAGCCTCTTTTCCATCCGCCACGCTTCGGACGACCATGCACTTGCCTCGCACTGCCCCGCCTGCGGCGAACAAGCCGGCGACCCTGGTCATATAGGTCTGATTGTCCGCTTTGATGCCGCGTTGCCGGGCTGTAACCCCCCATGTCTCTGCCTGATCGGTCGAGTGTCCGCCGGTGGCCAATAGCACGGCGTCGAACTCCTGTTGCAAATTGGCCGGCGCCGGGTCGGTGGCAACGCGCGTGCCGGCTCGCAACTGAACGCCAAGCCGCAGGATTGTCTCGATTTCCGCCTGCAGTACGTCGCGAGGTAACTGCTCCTCAGTGGTCTCTCGGAGCAAGCGACCGCCCGGCGCGGGGTTCTCATCGAATAGCGTGCAGGCGTGCCCATGGCGGGCGAGGTAATAGGCGGCGGCAAGCCCGGCCGGCCCGGCCCCGACAATGGCCACCCATTTGCCAGACGAGGGTTCGCATTCAGGCACGTAGGGCTCCGGCCTGGCCAAGTCCACGTCGGCCACGAATCGCTTCAACTGACAAATGGCCACCGCGCCGTCGGCCTGGGCGCGCCGGCAGGTCTTTTCGCACGGCGCGGGACAGATACGCCCCAACACGGCTGGCAGAGCGATATCGCGTTTCACCGTCATTAGCGCCGTCGCGAAGTCATGCTCGACAATCTGCCGCAGCATCAGCGGGATGTCCATATTGGCCGGGCAGCCAAACCAGCAAGGAGCCAGACAATCCCCTAGGTGATCGCTCAGCAGCAGTTCGAGGGCCTGCCGCCGGACGGCATGGACCTCTTCGGTTTCGCTTTCGATCTCCATGCCGTCTTCCGCCGGCGTCCCACAGGCAGGCACCAGCTTCCCACCCTGGCAAAGCTTCACCATGCACACCAGGCACGAAGTGTTTGCCGGATGGCCATTGAGATGGCAAAGCGTGGGAATATCAATTCCGAGCGAGCAGGCTGCGTCGAGCACGGTTGCGCCGGGCGGTACCTCGACCTCGCGGTGGTCAATCGTGAGTTTTGGCATAATTCAGCTAATCTGGGCTCAGCGAGTGACGCGGGTTTCGGGTAGCGTCTCGCGAAGTCTTGCCAGGCCGGCCTCGGTGATCTGAGTTCGCGAAACGTCCAACTCGGCGAGTGACTTCAGCTTTGCCAGATGCTCTACCGCGGCATCGGTGATTTCTGTCTGCTGGAAGCTAAGCCATTCCAGCCCGGTCAACTCGGCCACCTGCTCGACGCCGGCGTCGGTGATGGGCGTCATCATGAGGTTCAGCCGAGTCAGCTTGGGAAACTGCTTCAGGTGAGCGAGCGACTCGTTGCTCAGCGCCGTGCCGCCTAGATCGAGTGTCCAGAGTTCAGTTAGCCCTTTCAGATGCTCCAGTCCTTCGCCATTGAGACCGAGTCGCCGGAGGTTCAGTCGCTTGAGCTTGGTGAGCCCTGCCAAGTGTTCGAGCCCCGCGTCGGTAACGTTGAACGCCTGCGCGACGGAAAGGTCGTCCAACTCGGTCAGTGCGGCGAGGTGCTCCAGGCCGTAGTCGCTTAGGGCGAGGGAATCCTCAACGGCAAGCGTACGAAGCTGCTCCATTTGGGCAATGCTCTCCATACCCGCATCGCTCACCGATCGACTTCGTACCCGCAAGGCCGTCAGGTTCTCCATGCCAACAAGTTCCTCGATGCCTGCATCGCCAAGCATATCGCTGCCGCGCAAGTCCAGCAGTCGAATGCCGGGCAACTGCGCGATGGAGTGAAGCCCCATATCGCTGATGTAATTGTCAGTCAGGTACAAGTACTGCAGGTTGGGCAACTCAGACAGGCTTTCGAGTGCCTGATCGGTCATGCGGGTCATCTGGCGGAGCCGCAGGTCGCTCAGGCTCTTCAGGACGGTCAACTGCTGAATGCCGGCGTCGGTGATGACCGTGTTGTCGAGTTCGAGACGTTCAAGCTGGGTGAATTGTGCGATGACGGAGGCAGACGCATCGGTTATTCCCGTGCCCAGCAGCGAAAGGTTCTTCAGGTCGGTCAGCGGCGCAAGCTTCTGCACTTCGGCGTCGGACACGGTTTGCCCGCTCAGGTCGACCGAAACGACGCAGCCGGCGTCGTCGCGTTCGATTTTACCGCCAAGCTCTTCGACGGAGGCAACGGCGGCCCGTGCCTCGACCGATAAGGTTTCGGTTTGAGGCTTGATGCCGTCCAGTTTGGTCGTCTCGGGTTCCGGAGTATCCGGCTTGGCGGCTTCGGGCTCGGTGGGCTCGGGAAGGAGTTCAGATGACGGCTCGGACTTATCAACGGCCGGAGCATCGCCCGGTTCCGGTGCAACGGGCGCGGGCACGGGCGGCGTACAGCCTGCCAGCAACACGAAAACCGACAAGGCGATTCCCACCGCCGACGTTCCCAACTTCATTCCATTCTCCTTTGTGGGGGCATAATTCGCCCTAACGTCCGACCGGCTTGACGCTGGTTTGCTTTGTGGGAACCAAGCGGAGGTCAGGCACGCCGGGGGTGGCCACGCCGCGTTTACGCAGCGAGTGGGCCATGGCCGGCTTGAAGTCGCCCGGCGAGGCCTGGAGCCCAGCCTGCAACGCGGCAACCGCTTCGGACGCCGGCAGGCCTTCGAGGCACATACGGGCATCGTCGCGCAGGTCGGAGTTGCCCAACAGTGCGGCTACAGGCTGGACGGCTTCGGGGCCGGCAATCTGCCAGAGCATCCACAAGACGTCGCGGCGGAATTGCAGCGGTGGCTCGGGACCGACCAACTTAATCAGCTCGGCCGATACGGCTTTCGCTTCGTCCGCGGCGCCGGGACGGCCCGCGTGGTAAACGATGTTCAGCATGGCGCGGTTGGCGGCGCGTGCGACTTCCAACTCGCCCTCGCAGGCGATTTTGGCAAGCGGCGCGATAGCGGGCGCGCCTACCTGGCCAGCTTTGTCGCGAGCGGCGGCACGGGTGTTATCATCGTCGCTCTGGATTTGCTCGACCAGCATTGTGAGTGTCAACTGCTCGTTCATGATTATCCTGTTGATGGTTGAATGTCGTTATGGTTCGAAAGGGTTGGAGCAACGCCACGGGGTCAGATGACGTAGGGATACCGTTGCGGACGGTCCATCAGTCGCCGAGCTTGCTCGTCGCCCACAATCTCCTGCTTGCCGTGGTCCCAATTGAGCTTTCGGCCAAGCAGGAATGACAAGTTACCCAGGACGGTCAGGATGGCCACGTTGGCGGCGGCCTCGATATTCATAATCGTCTTGCGTCCGGTCTTGATGCCTTCAAACCAGTCCTCCTTGTGTCCGGGGCTCTGGTAGACTTCTTTGGTGCCGGTGCCCGGCTGCCACTCGCGGGCCTTACGCTCCGCCCACGTACCGCCGTCGCCGCCCCAGTGATGGAACGTACCGTCGCTTCCGGTGTAGAGCGCGCCATAACCGGGCCGCGAGATCTTGCCGCCCGGCTCGTCTCCGGTACGTTCCTCGGGCGGGACCGGGTTGCCCGGCTGGTTCCAGGTGAGCACCCAATCGGGGTTCTTGAAGGTGTAAGTCACGTTGATATTGACGGCGGAATCCCACATGCCTCGTTTCGGGGCCTCGCCGGTTGCCTCGACCGTAACCGGGCCGGTGGCGTCGGCGCCCATCCACCACATGGCGCAACTCAACACGTGCGCGCCACGGTCGCGAATCTGTCCCCCGCCCGACTCCATGAGCCAGCGGAATACGCCGTGCAAATGGCCTCGGTTAAAAGGCCGCCAGCGGAGCGGGCCTAGCCAGAGATCCCAGTCGAGTTCTTCCGGCGGATCGCTGTCTGGGTGCGTACCGCCGGACGGACTTGGGTAGTGCCAGCAGTCGACTCGGCTGATTTTGCCGATGTTGCCATTGGCCAGATAGCGATGGGCCAGATAAGCTTCCGGCTGGCTCCGCCCCTGCGACCCCACCTGCACGGCAATCTTGGCCCGGTTGGACGCCTCCATCATCGCTTGGCCTTCGGCAACCGTGCAACACGCCGGCTTTTCCACGTAGACGTGCTTGCCACACTCGGCGGCATGAACGGTTTGCAGCGCGTGAAGGTGGTCAGGCGTGGCGATGACCACTGCGTCGATGTCCTTTCGCTCAAGGACGTAGCGATAGTCGCGGTAGACATCGGCTTGCGGACCGGCCGCGCGCGAGGCGTTCTCCAGACGCTTCTCGTCAGCGTCGCACACCGCGGCGATATTGACCTCGCCACGATCCATGCGAGACTTCATGTCGCGCAGATGGTAACCGCCCATCCCGCCAACGCCGATGTGGCCGAAGCAAAGCTTCTCGTTGGCCGCTTTGGCTTCGGAGGGCAGAAGGTAAGGGGCGGCAACCGCTGCCGCAGTCGCCGCGCCTGCGGTCTTCAGAAATCCGCGGCGAGGCACTCGTGCCTTGTGATAAATCATGGTTCGCCTTTCTGGTGGGTATCTGGGAGTATTGAACTGGTGGGCTCGTCAGGCAACAGTCTACTTGCCGTCTGGAGAGTACTCCATCATCCGGCGAGTAGCCTCCACGACCATATCAGCCTAACCGGCTTTTTACCGGTATGCAAGCTACGAGTGCAGGAGAACTGCAAAGTCAGCCGGGTATCTGGAAGCCGACGGTTTACACACGCACGG
>CAZASB010000327.1:0-5440 GCA_964487655.1 uncultured Planctomycetaceae bacterium | reverse complement strand
GATTTGTCTTTGCTTGTTCGTTTCGCCATCTATCCCTCACCTTCTTCCGTGGCAAGTGCGTCCGGGTTCGCGGTTACGGGCGGCTGGTGGCATCCGAACGCGACCATCTTGTTGACGTCACCGAAATGGTGGCCTCGGGCGCTCGGGCGACCATTTTGCCGAAGTCGGCATAATGGTTGGGGCCACCCAATCATGCCCCCAGACGGGAGGGTGCAGTCAAATAGGCGTATCATAGGCCAGGGGTCCTCGGGCACAATATGTTGTGGTCGTGGCGTGCCGGGCACCTATATGCGGTATCCGGCGCGGCCTGCAGTCAAATGGGCGTCAAATAGGCGGTTAGCTGGCACAAATCGTGTAGCAAACTCGTCATATATTCTTGGCTGTCACTTCGCATCATTGCTCTCGTCAACGAGTGTGCCAGCAACTTGCTCGATCATTTTATCAAACTCGGCCTCGACCTTGGCTTTGAAGTCGGCCTCGATCTGGTACACCTCGCAGAACTCGGCAAAGGCCCAGCGGCCGTAGGTGCCCAGATGGTTCACTCCGGGAACCCAGTAGGTTTCCATGGTCGACTTCTTTTCCTTCGCGTCCTCGCGCCGGTAACCTTTAATCTCGACCACCAGGTGCAGCAGGTCCGGCGTGCCGTCGGCCCGCGGCGCGTGGCCGTCGTCGACCAGTACGATGAAGTCGGGGCGATACTTGCGGGTTTCGCTGCCGTAGCGGTAGGGGACTTCCAGCCCCAGGTTGTGATTCTTGACGTATGCCCGCACCTGCGGGTGCGATTCCGCCACGCGGCAGAACTCGGCTTCCCAATCGCTATCGAGAATGACCCAGTTGATGTGGCAGTGGTCGGAACTGGTTTCCCAACGATCGGTCTTGCTGGTATTGAAACGCACGTGCATGGTCGATCCGGTCGGGTTGTACGGATCGAGAAGCGCTTTGATCGGCCGGTCGCCGAGGAACTTCCGCGTGATGCCGGCGGTGATGCGGTTGCAAGCCATGTCGGCCAGTTCCTGGTACATCAAGAGCGCCGGATACGTATCGCCCTTGCAGACGAGGCACGTGTCGAGCCACTGCTTCGCGATCCGCTTGAGTTGGCCGAACAGGTGCAATTTCGGTTCTTCGCCCGGGTCGCGCCATTTGGTGTAGAGCAAGCGGTGCGTGACGTGAAACACGAGCGTGGACGGACGCATGTCGCCGAGATGCTCGAGGTTCAGATCGACCCCCTCGCCAATGATGCCGGAATTGCGGGTGATCGACGGGCCGACCAGATCGGGCGTGAGCACGAGGACCGAGTCGTCGTTGAACTCGGCCGTCAGGCGCTCCTCGGGAAGCTCAACACGATAGCCTTCGACGCGGGGAAAACGAATTTCCAGATGGTCGCGTTCGGGCCGGGCGGCCTTGACCTGAATCGTTTCGCGCGGCGGCTGCGGCGGGGCCACGACGGGTTTGGCCGTGAAGTCGAAGGGAATGCCGAAGACGTCGGCATATTCGACGTTGAATAGATTCTCTTCGTTCAGGTCGTACGACTGGCGACGCAGCGCGCGGCCGATGACCTGCTCGCAAAGCAGTTGCGTGCCGAAAGCCCGAACGCCTAGCACGTGCGTCACGGAATTGGCGTCCCAACCTTCGGTGAGCATGGACACCGAGACCACGCAACGGATCGTTCCGCCGAGTTGGCCGGCCTTGCCGACGGTGTTCATGACTTCGCGGAGCAATTCCTGATCGGTGATGTTCTCTCCGGCGCGAGCGTCGCCGGTGCGCTCGACCATCTCGCGGCGAAACCGTTCGATTTCGTCAGCGGCCATGCCGCGGAAGTTCGTGTCGAGCGCGTCGCCAGCTTCGAGTTGTTCGCTGTCAATCAGCAGCGTGTTAGGGCGTGGCAGCGGGTTGCCGGTCGACTCGTCGAAGTTGCGGAACAGGGCCAGACGACCATTTTCAAGCGTGGTGGAGCCATCTTCGTTCGTGCGGTGGAATCCGGAGATATAGTCGTAGACCAGCTTGGAGATTGCCGTGTTCTGACAAACAATAATAAAGCACGGCGGGACGCTAATCCCGGCGTCTTGCCAGAGATTGAAGGCCTTTTCGTAGTGGCCGTACAGCGCTTGCAGAGCCGTTTGCAGTCGCGTGGGCAACTTGAGGGGATCGAGTTCAGTTGCCTTGCCGCGACCCTTTTTCGGCATGTCCTTGCGAATGTTCTCCCACAGGTTGCGGAACATCGGCATCTCATTACCGGGGATGTTCTCCGCAACCGGCACGCGGGGCAATTTGACGATCCCGCATTCGATGGTGTCCATGAGCGAGAAGTCGCACATGGTCCAGGGGAAGAGGGTGCCTTCCGCGTAGCCCGAACCGCGCAGGAAGAAGGGCGTCGCCGAGAGATCGCACACGCGAGCCAAGCCCAACTTGCGATTGACGGCCTCGAGACCTGAAATCCATAGTCGGGCGGCCTCGTTGTTCTTCTCGGCCTCCACGCGCTCGTCGCCCTTGAGGTCTTCGTCGTCGGCCTCCTTCGGTTTCTCGCGGTAACAGTGATGGGCCTCGTCGTTCAGGGCCAGGATGTTCTTCATGCCCATCAGGTCGGGCATGACTCGCTGCAGCATCTGGCCTTCGGTTTCGAGCGTATTGAGTTCCTCGCCGCGCCGGCCCTGCAAGAGTTGACGCCCGCCCTTCGACAGGTCGATTCGTTCGCGCAGCTTGAATGCGTGGTAGTTGGTGATGACGATTTTTGCCCGGTTCACGTCGTCGAGCATATCGCCGGGGACCAGTTCGCGACTGGCGTAGTAGCTATCCGGATCGTTCGGCTGCAGCACGCGAAGGCGGTCTTTGATCGTCAGGCCGGGCGTGACGACCAGAAACCCGCGGATGAACTTCTTGCTGCCGGGCCGGCGAACGGCGTTGATCGTCTGCCAGGCGATGAGCATGGCCATAACGGTTGTCTTGCCGGCGCCGGTGGCAAGTTTGAGCGCCAGGCGGGATAGCAGGGGGTTGGCGTCTTGATTGGCATTGGCCAGATGCTCGAGCAGACGTTTCCCGGCCTTGGAGTTGGGAGCCACTTCGGTGAGCCAGATGGCCGCCTCGACCGCTTCGACCTGACAGAAGAACGGGCGGACCCCGGCGAAGTCGTGATGACGCCAGTGTTGCAGTAGGCGAGCCGTCTCGGGCGTCACCCGCCATTGGCTTGCATTCTCAAGAGATCGCCAACGATCCACCTGCCCGCGGACTTCGTTGATGATCGAGGTGGGGTCGTACCGCTGTTCCTCGGTCGACAGCCCCGCTCCTTCGTCGAAGACGAATTCTTCTTGCCGGGCCCCCTTCCTCCGCTTCTTCGGTTTGGGGATTGGCGTAATGAACTCAGCGCGGCGGCGCGCCTCGATGATTTTTTGGGTGGGTTGTCCCTGACTATCGAGTTCCCAATGCCGCGCCGGACATTCATACGGGGAATTGAGGATCGGCTGTTCGAAGAACGGGTTTGCCATGTCGATGCGTCCTGTTGTCGGCAGCCGTGTAGTTCACCGCGATTCTCTGGGCAGCGAAGGCTTCACCGGCTGCGCAGTCTTCCGAAGGAATTCATCCCGGTCCGACCGCCTGAAAAGCCGGCAACCGTTGGCCGGGTTGCGATGTAACCGGGATATTTCCCTCGACAGCCCACTTGCGAAAGGTGTTTTGCGCAACGCCAAGCATCTCGCCCGCCTCCGATTCAACCGCGCGGCCGAACGTTGCAGAAGACCCACCTCGCTCATCGATTTTACCCGCCCTCCAACGATGGCCAAGAGGCCCCATCCCCGGTGGTAAGCTCTCCGGCACGCTTGGCGCAGGTGTTCCATTGCAGGTAAGTTACGGTTGACACACCGTGCTCAGCCCGAGACGCACCACGTGCATGCATCGACCGGAGTTTCGGCAGTGGTGCTGGGTTGCTTGTTCCGGCCTACGCAACCCCCTCTGCCGCAGTCGCGTGGCCCGCCATTCGCGAGAACGCGGACCGGCTGCGGCGCGGGGGCTCCCCGTTTTCGACTCGCCTGTTTCCAGATATGCTTGGGGCTGCGAATCGTCGCTGGATTGGTCGCGGTGCGCCCGCGTGGTGCGAACGCCCTTCGGGTGCATCTACGTACCCCACTCGGGGGTGCCTGCCCGGTCCGTTTGTGCCGGCGATGCTCGCTTCCGTCTGACCATTGATCTAAACGTCAACAATATCCGCAATATGGAGAAGTCCCATGCCACTGACTACTGAACAGATGACCGCCTGGTGCCGCCGCATCCTCGGAGCCGACGCAACCGGCGCGAAGCCCACCATGGAGCAGTTCCTTGCCGCCATTCCGCGAATCGACTGCCTTCAGGGCCTGCCGAGCGGCACGCCCGTGCTCATTCGTGGCGATGTCGACGCCAAGCCGGGTGCCACCGTGGGCGAGGGCGACATCCGCCTGCGGTCCATGAAGGATACGCTTGACTACTGCCGCTCGAAGGGTTGGAAGACGATCGTTTTCGGCCATATCGGCCGCGAGCCGGAGAAGTCGCTCGACAAGGTGGCCAAGCGGCTCGGCGAGATTCTCGGCTGCGACGTACCCTTGCTGGACGACTGGCTCGATCCCACGTCGACCACCATCTTCGCATCGGTGCAAGAGGCCATCAAGAAGGCCGCGCCGGGTGCCGTGCTGATGCTCCAGAACACGCGGAAGTACGACGCTGAACGCATACTGTGGAAGGCAAAGGCCGACGATCTGCCGAACCTCGTGCCCAACCTTACGAAGCTGGCCAACGAATTCGCCGAGAAGGTCGCAAAGGTCTACATCCACGAGGCATTCTCGGCCGGTAGCTTGGACAGCTCCAGCGTGGTCGTGCCGGCCGCCATGGAAAAGGTCGCTCTGGGCCGGTACATCACTGAGCAGTTCGAGGGGCCGCTTCGCGACTGCCTCGGCGCCCAGTTGGTCGTATTCAGCGGCCTGAAGGTCGATAAGCTGGACGACTTGCAGGCGATGATCGATCGTGGGAAGATCCAGCAGGTGATTACCGGTGGTTCGCTGGCCGTAGCCCTGAAGAAGGCCGCTGAGGAACTGGACGGGCGCGTGTTCAACCTGGGCGAGTCGGAAAATCCAGAGAACAAGGGCAAGCCGTTTTACATCCCGGCCGATCGGCTGGAGCAGGCCAAGCAGATGGTGGCCGAAGGCCGACGCAAGGGCATCGAGTTCGTCATGCCGGTGGACTTCGTGCTGCAGGACGGCCAAGTGTCGGGCAAGATCGGCCCGGGCAACCAGCAGTTCGACGTCGGCCCCGCCTCGTCGGCCCACTATGCCGAGGCCATTGGCCAGTTCATTGAGAAGCACAAGGCGGACGCCGCCCAGACCGTCGTGTTCCACAACGGCGTGTTCGGTATGTTCGAGGATTCGCGCTTCGAGGAAGGCACCCGGAACTTCGTGGGCCAACTGAAGCGCATGCGCGAGGC
>CAZASB010000326.1:1191-5440 GCA_964487655.1 uncultured Planctomycetaceae bacterium | reverse complement strand
CGTAGGGTGGGTCGAGGTCGCGTAGATCGTTGGTGGGTCTGCACAAGCCGCAACCGAGCTGATTTGTAGCCCGCCGCCTAGAAAGACGCCGGTATTAGCGACCGATGACCCGCCAAGGAAGCGGCTTGTTTGACCCACCCTACCTATCGTGAATAATCCGGGCTAGACTCCCGGTATGGTCAAGAGAATCGTGGTCGCCATGTCTGGGGGGGTCGATAGCAGTGTCGCCGCGTGGCTCCTAAAGCGCGATGGGCACGAGGTGACCGGGCTGTTCATGCGGCATGGCATTGGCGCCGAGGAGAACGCGGCAAATTCCCCGGCCAACTCCCGCGCGCCGGCACAAGGCTGCTGCAGTGCGGCGGACGCGGCCGACGCCCGGCGCGTGGCGGAGATGCTTGGCATCCCGTTCCACGCGGTGGACTTCCACGGCGAGTTCGAGCAGATTGTCGAGTATTTCGTTGCCGAGTACTCGGCCGGCCGCACGCCAAACCCGTGCATCGCGTGCAACACGCGGCTGAAGTTCGGCAAGCTGTTCGAATACGCTAGGGGCATCGGGGCCGAGTACGTGGCCACCGGCCATCATGCCCGCATCGTCGCCCGCGACGGCGGTCCTGCCCTCTGCCGCGCAAGTGATTCAGCGAAGGACCAGTCGTACGCCCTGTTCGGAATTTCGCGGGACCGGCTGCCGAACGTACTCTTCCCGGTGGGCGAATACGGAAAGGAGCAGGTTCGGGCCTTCGCCGCCGAATTGGGGTTGCGCGTGGCAGACAAGCCGGACAGTCAAGAGATATGTTTCGTGCCGCCGGGCGAGCACGCCGAGTTCGTCCGGCAGCGAACGGGCCACGATACGGCGGGCAACATCGTAACGACCGACGGCGTGGTCGTTGGCCGGCACGACGGGATCGAGCGGTTCACCATCGGGCAGCGGAAGGGGCTGCGCGTGGCGATGGGCGAGCCGTACTACGTCGTGCGAATTGAACCGCAAACGCGGCGCGTGGTACTCGGCCGCTGGGAGGAGTTAGCCTGCTCGGAGCTGACGGCCTCCGGAGCGAACTGGCTGGTTGATCCGCCGAGTGCGCCTCGGCGCTGCACGGTGAAGATTCGCTATCGCAGCGCGGCGGAGCCTGCCACGGTCGACGTACCGGCCTCGGGACGATTTCGAGTTCGGTTCGATCAGCCTCGGCACGGAGTCGCCCCTGGGCAGGCGGCAGTTTGTTACGACGGCGACCGCGTGCTCGGCGGCGGCTGGATTGACTAGCCCGGCCACCCCGCCTTGGCGGCAACGGAATGATGCACGACAATGGAAGCGTTCAAGGAATCTCCGTCATGCTATCCGATACCCCTCCCGATATCGAACGACTGCAAATTGAATTGCTGCGTCGGAAGACGGTGGCGGAACGCGTGGCCTTGGCCGGAAACCTCACGCATTTCGTCATACAACTGTCTCGGCGGACGATTGCCCGTCAGCATCCCGAGTGGACGCAACGGCAGGTTGACCTCAAATGGGTCGAACTCCATTACGGCCGCGATCTGGCCGAGTCACTACGGGCCGACCTTGAGTCACGCTAAGTTCAGCATCAAATACTGGATCGCGAGTATCTTTGCTACTGGGCGGGCGAAGTAGGCGTGACCGACCTGCTGGCGCGGGCGTGGGCGGAAGTCGAAGGCGGCGGTTGAGCCAGCCAATCGGAACTAAGCACAGTGACGCCATGGCCGACGCGACGAACACCGACGCCGAATACCAGTGCCCGGGCGAGAAGCATTCGATCTCGCGGGCGGTACACTTGGGGAGGCTCGCGCGGTTCTATCCGGCTTGCCGCGACTGCCCACGCCGCCACGAAACGGGTCTGCTTTCGCCACGGCAAGTAAGGCGGTTGCAGGAAGTGGAGCATCGCGGCCAGAAGCCGCCTCTGTTTCGTCGGGAAGCGGTTGGCGGCGTGGCGCTGGGCCAACTGCCGCCTGGCACGGTGCGCGACGTGGCCATCGCCTTCGGGCTGTGCCTGCGGCGGGGACTGCTCCCCTCGCTCGCGACGTCCGGGAACAATACGCCTCGCGACGCGGCGGTGGTTGCCGGCGATGGTCGGCCGGCCGTGGCCGAGTTGCTGGCCGCGGCGTGCGACGGGCTGCGATTCGCCGGCTGCCACGTGGTCGACCTAGGCGCGGCCAGCGCCCCTTGCCTCATGTTCGCCGCGGATCACCTAGGCGCGGCCGGGGGGCTGTTGGTGGGTTCCGGGCAAGGCGGGTTGAACCAAGTGGCGGTGAAGCTGTTTGGCCCAGACGCCGCGCCGCTCTCCCAAGACGCCGGACTCGACGTGGTCCACCGTCAGTTGGAGCATGGAATCGACCGGCCCACGCGCCGGTTCGGAGGGATTCGCCGATTTCAGGCCGAAACGCCCTACCTCGATCGCTTTCGGAGTCACTATCACGCCTTGCGCCCGCTGCGATTCGTGCTCGATTGCTCCTGCTCGCCGGTGGAAGGATACCTTGGCCGGCTCCTTGCCAATCTGGCGTGCAAGGCGACGATTGTCCACGCCGCCGGGGCGAACCTTCCGGAGCAAGTCGCCGAGGACGAGGCCCATTTCGGCGTTTACGTAGACGACGACGGCGAACGTTGCCGACTGGTCGATGAGCAAGGCCGCGCGGTCGCGACGGACCGACTTCTGCCGCTCATCGCCTCGCAATCGCTTGCCGACAGCACGGAGCCTGGGCATGTGTTCCTCGCTTCACGTGATACCGCCATGCCGCCTTCAACCGTAGGGCCAAGCCTGCCCTACGAGGTGGAGCTGCTGCCGAACGATCCAAACCGGGCGGCGATGGCCGCGGCCATGCGGCGATGCAAGGCGACTTGCGGTGCCGATCCCGACGGCCGCTTGTGGTACGGCCTTACGAATGCGCCTCTACCCGATGCTTTGCACACGCTCACCCACCTTCTGGTCCTGCTTAGCCGTAGCGACCGGCCCCTTTCGCTGGTCCTCGACCGGGAAGCGATCTGGCGGTAAAATAGGCCCTCCACGATCAGTCGGATCAATCAACCGGATTGGTCGATTCCGCCCGATCTTCATGGTACCGGCAGGAACAGTTCGCGGCACGAAGGAAACATCATGGAAAACTGGCTAGCAAAGCGGACGCGGGCGTTCGACGCCTCGGGAATCCGAAAGTTCTTCGACCTGGGCGCGAAGATGCGCGACCCGATCAACCTGTCGATCGGCCAGCCCGACTTCGACGTACCCGAGGAGGTGAAGCAGGCAGCCATCACGGCCATTCTCGAAGGTCGCAACGGGTACGCCCTCTCCCAGGGAATGCCCGTGCTGCGCGACAAGCTCCAGGCCCAGGTTGCCGGCCGGTTTGGCCACGAAGATCGGGAGGTGTTCGTAACGTGCGGCACAAGCGGCGGGCTGATGCTGACCGTCATGGCGCTGGTCGACCCGGGCGACGAGGTCATTTTGCCCGACCCCTGCTTCGGCATGTACAACGCGCTAGTGGCCATGATGGGCGGCCGGGTGGTTTCGGTCGATACCTACCCGGACTTCCACCTCGACCCGGATCGTGTGGCCGATGCGATCACGCCTCGCACCAAGCTCATTCTGGTGAACAGCCCGAACAACCCGACCGGAGCGGTAGCCGCGCGCGAGGAGCTTCGCGCCATTGCCGAGCTGGCGGCCGAGCGGAACGTGGCCCTGCTGAGCGACGAGATTTATCACGACTTCTGCTACGATGGGCCGTGTGTCTCACCGGCCGAGTTCAATCCGCGGACCATCGTGGTGGACGGTTTCAGCAAGAGCCACGGCATGCCCGGCTGGCGACTGGGTTTCGCGCACGGTCCGGCCGCTATCATCAGCGAAATGATTAAGATTCAGCAGTACAGTTTTGTGTGTGCCCCGCAGCCGGTGCAGTGGGCCGGCGCCACGGCCCTCGCGGTCGACATCAGCGGCCACATCAACGCCTATCGCCGGAAACGCGACCTTGTGGTCGAGGGGCTCCGGGACGATTACGAACTGATGTGCCCGCGGGGCGCGTTCTACGCCTTCCCCAAGGCGCCCTGGGGCACCGCAACGGAGTTTTGCACGCGCGCGGTGGAAGAGTATGGCCTGTTGGTCGTGCCCGGCGGCATCTTCAGCCGGCACGACACGCACTTCCGCATCTCCTACGCCGCCTCCGACGAGGCGCTCCATCGCGGCATCGGGGCGTTGCAGAAGCTCTCGCGGGAGGGGTAGGCCCGGGCTGTTGCAACGTAGTGGATCTGTCGAAG
>CAZASB010000326.1:0-1091 GCA_964487655.1 uncultured Planctomycetaceae bacterium | reverse complement strand
ATCTGTCGAAGCCGCGTGGAACCGATCCGAGCTAGTTCGAATTCGGGTCAAGCGCTCTTGTGCTTGGGCGCGGACAACTTGGACGCGGACAACTTGGGCGCGGGCAAGGGGAAGAGCTTGTCGCGACCGAGGACGATGTCGTCGGTAATGAGATAGTTGGTTCCGGGCGACTGTTCGGGCAGTTCAAACATGATGTCGAGCATGACCTCTTCGATGATCGAGCGGAGGGCCCGGGCGCCGGTGTCCTTTTCGATGGCGCGTTGGGCAATCGCCTGCAACGCCGGCTCGGTAAAGCTCAGCTCGGCCTTCTCCATGGAGAACAGGGCCTGATACTGCTTGACCAGGGCGTTCTTCGGATCGCGCAGCACGCGGACCAACGCCTCTTCGTCGAGCGGGCCAAGCGCCGAGATGACCGGCAAGCGGCCGACCAGTTCAGGAATGAGACCGAACTGGAGGATGTCGTCGCTGGTGACTTCCTGGAACAGTTCGCCCAACCCGGCATCGCCACGGTTGGAGCCCTGCTGGCCGAACCCGATGGTTCGTTTGCCCAGGCGGCGGCCGATGATGTCGTCGAGTCCGACGAATGTACCACCGCAAATGAACAAGATATTCGAGGTATCGATCTGGATGTACTGCTGTTCGGGATGCTTGCGCCCTCCCTGCGGCGGCACGTTGGCCACGGTGCCTTCGAGCATCTTCAGCAGGGCTTGCTGCACGCCCTCGCCCGACACGTCGCGGGTAATGGAGACGTTCTGGCTAGTCTTGCCGATCTTGTCGATCTCGTCGATATAGAGCACGCCGCGTTGGGCCGTTTCGAGGTCGAAGTCGGCCGCGTGGAGTAGTTTCAACAGCAGATTCTCGACGTCCTCGCCCACGTAACCGGCCTCGGTCAGCGTAGTGGCGTCGCCAATGGCGAATGGCACGTCGAGAATTCTGGCCAGCGTTTGGGCAAGCAGGGTCTTGCCGGAACCGGTCGGGCCGATCATGAGAATGTTCGACTTGTCGATTTCGACGTCGGAACCGCTCGTGCCGTGCATCAGCCGCTTGTAGTGGCTGTGAACGGCCACGGCGAGTACCTTCTTCGCCTGATC
>CAZASB010000325.1:0-5459 GCA_964487655.1 uncultured Planctomycetaceae bacterium | reverse complement strand
ACAATTGGGACAATTGTTCTACACTGGGTATATTTCAATCTGCCGGTCGCCTAAGTACAGCGGCAAGGGAACGGTTGCCTCGCTGCATACCTCTCAATATGCCTCTTCGCTCGGCCCTTGCTTGCTACTTTTCGGGCTCGTAGAGGAAGGCCTCGCCGTCGAGCGGTTTGACCCAGATGTTGCGGAAGCGGACGAGGTTGTCGTGGTCTTGCAGGAAGACGGGGCCGAGGCCGGTCTTCTTCTGCCGCTCCCAGATGGCGGTCAGATAGGGCGTGGTCTTGTAACGATACGGATGGTAGACGGATCGGGGCTCGCCGAAGCGGGCGTTATCCTGCACCTTCACACCGTTGAGGAAGGCCGTGACGGAGCCCTCTTCGATAATCTCGCCGCTCTCGTCGCGCCGCGGGGCGCGGTAGCGGATGTCGTACACTTGCCACTGGCCCGGCTTGCGGCATGCCTGGGCCAACGGCTTGAAGAATCCATAGATGGCGCCGGCGTCGTCCTGGGTCAAGTCGGCCTCGTTCTTCCCGTGGGAGTTGATTACTTGCAACTCGTAATTACCGTGAATGTACACGCCGCTGTTGCCCACTCCCTTTTCGGGCAGCATGAACTCGACGTGGATGTCGGCGTCGCGGAAGTGGAGCTTTGAGACGATATGGTTCGCCCGAGTATCGCCGCGAGTGGATACCAAGGCGCCGTCTTCAATTGGCCAGTCGATCGGACCGCCTCCCTTGCCGAGCATCAGGTTGGTTCCCGCGCCGTCGAACAGCACGACGGCGTCCTCGGGCGGCGGTACGGGCAACTTGTCTTGTTGCGGCGCGAACACGGCGCCGACCAACCCAAGCAATAGGCTCACGGTCCACATGATCTTTGATCTCCCGATTGACTACGTATTGAAACCAGCCCCCAAGCGTAATCGGAACACGCGGACGTGTCAAATGGCGGCATGCCGCCTTCGACTGTTGGCAACCGGGCCGTTTTTCGTATAGAATGTTCACCAGTCGCGGACATTCCATGCCGTTCTCAACCCCGGGAACCCGCCGTGAACACCATGAAAACCATCTTCCTTTGCTCCACCCTGCTGTTTGCCATTCCGTGCATCGCCATGCCGGCGATGGCCGAGAAGCCGAACTTCCTGTTCATCCTGGTGGATGACCTGGGGTACATGGACATCGGCGCGAACAATCCGAACTGCTTTTATGAAACGCCGAACATCGATCGGCTGGCGACTGAAGGGATGCGGTTCACCGATGGCTATGCGGCCAACCCGGTGTGCAGTCCGACGCGGTACAGCATTATGACGGGCAAGTATCCGTCGCGAGTCGACGCCACGAACTGGTTCTCCGGCACGCGCGAGGGCCGGTTCCGCCCAGCGCCGCTGAACGACTGGATGCCGTTGGAAGAGGTTACCCTGGCCGAGTCGCTCAAGGAGCACGGCTACGCCACGTTCTTTGCCGGCAAGTGGCATCTGGGCCATACCGAGGATCTGTGGCCGGAGCACCAGGGTTTCGATGTCAACAAGGGGGGCTGGGCGCGTGGCGGACCTTACGGGTCAGGCAAGTACTTCACCCCGTACGGCAACCCGCGTCTGGAAGACGGGCTCGAGGGCGAGCACCTCCCCAACCGTCTGGCCGCCGAGACGGTCCGGTTCCTCGAAACGCATCGCGGCCGACCGTTCTTGGCCTACCTCTCGTTCTACTCGGTCCACACGCCATTGATGGGCCGCCCCGACCTGGTCGAAAAGTACCAGAAGAAAGCCGAGCGGCTGGGCCTGCTCGACCGGGAATCGTTTGCCGACGAAGAGCAGGCGTGGCCGGTCAACCAGCCTCGCCGCGTGCGCGTGGTGCAATCGCATGCGGTCTACGCCGCCATGGTCGAGGCAATGGACGAGGCTGTGGGCAAGGTCCTGCGGGAGCTCGAAGAACTGGGCCTGGAAAAGAATACAGTGGTGTTCTTCATGGCGGACAATGGCGGATTGAGCACGAGCGAGGGGAGCCCGACGTCGAATCTGCCTCTGCGCGGTGGCAAGGGCTGGCTGTACGAAGGTGGCATTCGGGAGCCCTACTTGGTGAAATGGCCGGGCGTTGCTCGGCCCAGCGGCACGTCAGCCGTGCCGGTTGCCAGCACGGATTTCTATCCGACCATGCTCGACATGGCCGGCTTGCCCGCCCAGCCCGGGCAGCACCGGGACGGCGTTAGCCTGGTACCGATCCTCCGGGGTGAAGGTGGCCTGGATCGCGAGGCGCTCTACTGGCACTATCCGCACTACAGCAACCAGGGCGGCTTTCCCGGCGGGGCCGTTCGCATGGGCAACTACAAGCTGATTGAACGGTTCGAGGACGGCCGGGTCCACCTATACAACCTAGCCGACGACCCCGGCGAACGCGATGACCTCGCCGAGAAACTCCCCGGCAAGGTCCGGACAATGCGCAAGCGGCTTCACGCATGGTATGCGGAGGTCGACGCGAAGTTCCTCCAGCCCAAGTCGGGCGGGCCGGGACCGTGGCGGCCGTAACCCAACCGATGTCCCGCGGCCGTTGCTCCGTCGGCGGGAGAGCACTATAATCCATGATGGATCCGCGACGAGTCCGCTCCTGGATTGCAGCAGCGAAGTCGTGCATTCAATGCTCGAGGGAAATCGTACCATGCCGCGCGCTGCCGCAATCATTCGTCACGGGCGAATCGAGTTGACGGAACCGGTGAATTGGTCCGAGGGGATCTCGGTTGAGGTGGTGGTTCTCGAACCGGCCAAGCCACTTGACAGTTGGCTGTCCCTCCCGCCGCTCAACGTCGGTCGGTTACGAGAAGTAACTCGAGAACCTTACTGCGCGCCCTTGGTGAGCATCGCGCCCTTAATGAACCAGCCGTCGGGTAGACTGCTGAAGACGGTCCCGGCCGGGCCGAGATACCTGCGAACGACCTCGTAATCGGGCAGCTTCGAGCCGTCGATTTTCTGCTTGCGAAGCTCGTGCCTCTTGCCGGTGCCGAGCCCGGCGTTGAGAATCCTCGCCAGCAGCGTTTCGCTTTCCGGCATCTTCCCCTGACGAATCAACTCGTAGGTGGGACGATACTCTTCGTCAGTTCGGGAGAAGACCTGGACACACCGGGCATCGATCCCCAGCTTGTCGATTGCGGCCTGAACCACGCGGTAGTCCACGTCGCCGCTCAACGGCCGAAACCCGTCGCCGGGCTTGAGAATTTTCGCGAGAAAGTCCAGGTGCGACGCGACCAACAAGTGTCCATTTGCCACGGTCACGGCGGCATGGGGCAGGAGGCGCTGCTCTTCTTCCTCTTCCACATCGTCGTTTTCGGGCTTCAGCGGGTTGCTCAGGAGCGGTAGGGAGGGCATGTCGCCGAGTTGGATTTCGGGTACACCGTCGTTAATGCCCTCTTCCTCGACGATCTCCCACACTTCATGGCCGTTGATTTCCAAACGCCTGGCGGTCGGATCGTTCTTCATTGACTTTGCGATGGCCTTGGCCACCTGCTCCGGAGCCCCGATCTCAATGGCAAACAGCAGCCGCTCGCTGGAAGGGGTAATTGGGAGCTGGAAATCGCTCAGAATCGATACGCGGGGCCCCAAGTGGTCAATCATATCCTTCCGTAAGTCGAGTTGGGGGCCCTTGGGGTCCATTTTCAGCCCTTCGAGCACGTCATCCCATAGACCGATTTGCTTCTGGTACACACGGAGTTCGCCACCCATTTTGCGGACAAGAAAGACGTCATTTTCGTGCTTGATTTCCCACGCTTGACCAGGCTCCATCACTCGAACGGGTACCTTGGCCGGCAACTCGATGCCAAACTCGGCCAGGTTCGATAGCAGTGGAGCGGAAAGCTCGCCTGCGACCAGCTTCCCTTCGTGGTCCAGCGAGACGGCGAATAGGAAGACGGACCCGCCAAACAACTCATCGAACAGCGGGCCGAAGTGGTCGAATGCGTTCTGGATATCGCAGTACAAGGTGGTGTACGTCGCCAATTCGCTGGGCACCCACGACTGCGGCTTGAAGTCGGGAGAATTGGGGAAGGAAAGCATCTGCATGGCCTGGGTGTAGGGCGGCGGAGCGAAAATCGCCGTCCGATGGATAATTTCGTGACCTTCCTCGGCAAAATCCACGAAGCCGCCCAGTCCGCGAATCGCCTTGAAACCCTGCTCCCGAAAGACGTCGAGCATGTCCTTGCCACGTCGGAGTTCGGTGTGAGGCGAGGCGGCACGCAATGCCTCGGCGTAGGGAATTGGGCTGAGGTACCAGCGGAGTTGCGCCCGCTCGCGTCCAGCGTCTTTCGCACAGCGAGTCATCACCTCGCGGAAGGCCACGACGTTCTCCAGCGACTCCGGCCCGGGATTCTGGGCCTGCGTGAGGATCCCCTTTATGACGCCCAAATTGTCGGAAACTCCCAAGATACTGTTCGTGAGGAAGTAGATTGCCAGCCGCGGTTCGGCGGGCTTCTCCGGCTGCTCGGTGTCCTGGGAAGGCAACGCCGGTTGGGTACCGGCGTCGGTGTCGGCTGGTCGCTCTGGAAGTTCGAATACGATCACCGTGGTGTTCAAGACTTCAAACGTCTGTCGTTTCGCGCCCTCGCGCAGCAAACTGGCGCTCACCTTCTCTAGAAGCTGCTGCGCTTCCGTGGTGTGTCCCGTGACGTCCACGAGGACTGCGATTGCCGCTTCCTGGCGACTGGGTTGGATAGTGGCAACGGCGATTTCCCCGGAAGGCACGCCCTTCAGATCGTCAAGCGTGAGGCCAAGCCGTTCGTCGAAACCCGACCAGCGTTGCTTGAACTGTCTGCGCACGTCTTCGGTGAATGGCTCCATCACCGGGTCTTTCATCAGCTTGCCAAGCTGCGTCTGCCCCCAGTGATCGCTGAACTGTTCGAGGTCTTCCAGAGCGGCAAACCCAACGGTCGTGGCCGGAAGAAGGCGCTCGCTACGGAGGCGTTCCTCGGCTCGCGGCGTCGCGGCGTTCAAAAACACGATTAGGCTGCTCACAAGTACAACAGCGGCGCGTAGCACAAGAGATCTCCTTACGGTTTAGTTTTTCGTAATCGTTCACGGGGCGGCGCAGGCAGTTTTCGCCGCTGTATGCGAAGGGGACAGTCCCATTTTCGCGGCGGAAACGGTGGATCATTGGGAAAGAACGCCCTTTGTGCCGAGAAAATTGGGACAGTCCCCCTGTGAACGGTTACAGTTTTTCCAAGCCAGCCAGTCTTCCTAATGGGCGCACTTTCTCCCAGGCAGTTGCAGTGTAAACCGATTATCCGTTTTATGCTAGAGCGTTTCGGCTCATTTGTGTGCCAAGCGGCCCGATTTGAAGTCGCCACCACATGCTCGTATACTACCTATTCTGTGCATACTTCCATTATGCCCCGTAAACCTCACCCGATCCGCGCCGCCTTTGCCTCTCTCCGCTTGGCTCTTCCGTTTCTGGGTGCAAGTCCGTGGTGAAAAGACGTAGGGTGGA
>CAZASB010000324.1:1757-5473 GCA_964487655.1 uncultured Planctomycetaceae bacterium | reverse complement strand
GTCCCCTTCGCATTTAGCGGCGAAAACTGCCTGCGCCGCTCCGTGAACGGTTACGGGGCCTGCCTACTTGGGCTGTTCCATGGCTCTCTGGTTTGCCGGCCGCAAACCATACCGCGACAATCCGTTCGAGCGCGAGGCATACGCGCAAGAGCGGGGCAATGAGCTATTGGCACTGCCATCGGCGATTCTGCTATAATGAAGTGCCGACTGTTGCCGCAATGCGCCTGCCTTCAGGAGATCCCCGTCATGCAACGTATCCTACTCGCCGCCGCGGCCGTCATGGTTCTCGGTGCTTACTCCATGTTGCCTGCCCAGAAGGACGCCCCGCAGGCACAGGTCGTGAAGGA
Source organism: uncultured Planctomycetaceae bacterium (assembly GCA_964487655.1). GTDB lineage: Bacteria > Planctomycetota > Planctomycetia > Pirellulales > Thermoguttaceae > PWXP01. The sequence goes on along the minus strand of CAZASB010000324.1, from coordinate 5,126 downwards.
GTTCACCATGCATCCAATCGGCTACGTGAAGAAACCGGAGGGACGGACTCTGATCGTTCTTGACAAGAAATACGAGCCTGCATTGCTGGGAGTCAGTGAACTATCGGAAATTTGGGTGCTGTGGTGGTTCGACCGCAACGACAACCCAGAGAAGCGGTCCATTCTTCAGGTGCATCCGCGAGGGAATCCGGATAATCCCATCCGCGGCGTGTTCGCCACGCACTCGCCGGTGCGCCCGAATCTGATCGGCATGACCCGGTGCAAGGTCATCTCGGTGAAGGAAAACGTCATTGAGATCGAAAGCATCGACGCCTTCGAAGACACACCGGTCCTGGACATCAAGAGCTGAGCCCTGCCGAAGACCATCCAGGGCCAGTTTATCCCACATTTGGGCTCAAATCTCTTCTGGCAACTGGTACGGTTTGCGCATGGGGCGCTCCAGGTAGGCGTTGGCCTCGGGATCATCGGGAAAGAGTTCCCGTTCGGGATCCCAACGGAGCCGGTGGCCGACCCAGCGGGCGATGTTGCCCAAATGGCATTTGTCTTCGAGCAATTGGCGATAGTCCTGGTAGGCTCGGGCCTCGTGTTTCTTTGCCAGTTCCTCGGCACGGCTCAGGTAGACGTCCGCGAATGCGACGAACTGGCCCTCCTTGGGGATTCCCAGAAGCTGCCGCCCGCGCCGACCGCAGCCGATACAGGCGACGCCAATTCGGTCATTGGCGCCCGGTTGGTCCGTTGCCGCCAAGACACCGCGCGGAACAAACTGCGGCAGAGCGACGCCGCCAGCCAGCCCAGCCAGGATTTGGCCTGATTGACGTAAGTCTTTACCACAGAACTGGTTACGTCGATTCCGTAGCCAGCGCCGGCCATCGGCCTCTGGAGGCGAAAAACAGACGTAAACTCTTTTCTCCCCGTGCCACTGTCGTCCCGACGGTGCTTTCCCTTTCCGTTCTCTTGCCATCGGCAGCGCCGGGTTCTCTTCTCCGTGTCACCCCGCCGTGCTCGTCCCCGTGCCGCATTTTGGAGTGCGGCGGCTTGACGCCGCTTTTCTCCCCGCTCGGTCCATACCGGCCGGTGCCGCTTTCGGCCTTTTGTGCCCTCTTTGGCAATCGCAACGGGGACGCTGCTAGCATTGACAAGATGGGATGGCATGAGGTAGGGTATCCGTCATACTAGACGTGCAAGAGTGACGCTTGACGGGTTGGTGTGTCACGTTCTGAATCGGACGGTGACCGGACTGCCTTTGTTTCGCAAGGAGGCGGATTATGAGGCATTCGAACGAATCATGCGAGGCGAGCGAGTGGCGCCTCTTGCGAATTGTGGCGTGGTGTCTGATCCGAAATCCTGTCCGACAAGCATGGTCCGAAACCGCCCCTACGGCGACGAAACATGGTAAGATCGGCAGGCGAGGCGGTTAGGTTTGGAGTCCACGTCGCGTCGCGAAACAAGGGCCGCGACCGTCTCTCTAAACAGGCGAAACAATGATGGCAAAAGCATCCGCCTCCACCTCCGCCAATCTCGGCTTCGAGGACAAGCTTTGGGTCGCCGCCGACAAGTTGCCCGTCAACATGGAAGACTGGGACTACAGCAAGGTTCTGAAGACGCGCATCCAGGCGGGGCAGGTCAAAGCCGCGCTTTCCGTCAACCGGGAACTCATTGCTTTGTACTGGCACATCGGCAGGTCCATTGTCGAGCGCCAGCGCGCCGAGAGCTGGGGCAAAGCTGTTGTCGAGCGGCTTGCAACCGACTTGCAGGACTCCTTTCCTGGACTGGAGGGATTTTCGGCGAGAAACATCTGGCACATGCGTTCGTTCTATCTGGCCTACGAACCGAAGGACCGAAAACTGAAACAGGTTGTTTCAGAATCGGGCCGGGAAGAACTCGCGCGGGCTGCGCGAGAATTGGAACTCGCAATTCTGCCACGGGCTGTTTCAGAAATTCCTTGGGGCCACAGAGTGGCAACCAGATGTCCCGTGAAGCCTGCAGGGGGAATTCGGTACCTTTAATATTGACAATTGCCAATATTTCGCTATTCGGCTGGAATAGAAAAGCCGAAACGGGTAACGCTGGGCGAATACGTTAATCATGTTCTCAATCGGGCCAACAGGCATTACGTCATTACGTGACCGTGTTGCGAAAGCTTCAGTCAACCGTCAAGCCCCGAGTCCGCCCTAGGAAATGTACCAGACACCTTTAATTCCCCGATTCCCCGTGGTGTTAGAATCATCGTGCTTTGAGACATTCGGGAATTCTAAAAGATACCATGAAAGAGCCGGGACAGTCCCCCTGTGAACGGTTACGAAAAGGAACATATGATGACCAAGAACATCACTCAACTGCCCACGGTAGGCGGGCGGAAGCCGCCACGCATCGAATATCTGCGCATTCAGAATTACCGCGCCCTTCAGGATATTGAGTTCAAGAACATCACCCCACTGATGGTGCTTCTCGGCCCCAACGGCAGTGGTAAATCGACTGTATTCGACGTGTTTAATTTCCTGTCGGAGTGTTTCCAGCACGGCCTGCGGCACGCCTGGGATCGTCGCGGCCGGGCGAGGGAACTCAAGACGCGCGGACAAGACGGCCCGATTGTCATTGAGATCAAGTATCGCGAGAAATCCAGAAGCCCTCTGATTACGTACCATTTGGCTATTGAAGAAGAAAGCAGAGGGCCCGTTATCGCTGAGGAGTGGCTCGCCTGGCGTCGCGGAAAGCAAGTCGGCAGGCCCTTCCGATTTCTGGAATACCGACGTGGCCAAGGACGCGCAGTAAGTGGTGAGATGCCCGATGAACAAGACCAACGAGTGGAGACACCGCTTCGGTCAGCCGATCTGATCGCCGTTAACACCCTCGGTCAGTTCGCCGAGCATCCGCGCGTGGCGGCATTGCGTGAGTTCATCACCGGCTGGTATGTATCTTATCTGAGCATCGAAGACACGCGAGGCCAGCCCGAGGCAGGGCCGCAGGAACGTCTGAGCAAGACGGGGGACAACCTGCCCAATGTGATCCAATATCTGAAAGAACAGTATCCGAAACGGCTGGATCAGATATTCGAGACGCTTCGTCTACGTATCCCTCGCCTGGAAACAGTCGAGGCCGAGCCGATGCAGGACGGCCGGCTGTTGCTTCAGATCAAAGACGCCCCGTTTGATCGGCCGGTTATGTCGCGATATGTTTCGGACGGCACGTTGAAGATGCTGTCGTATCTAGTGGTATTGATGGATCCGGAGCTACCGCAGTTCATCGGTATTGAGGAGCCCGAGAACTTTCTGCATCCTCGCCTGCTGCCGGAATTGGCTGAAGAATGCCGGGCCGCTTCTGAACGCTCGCAACTGCTCGTGACCACGCATTCGCCGTTTTTCCTCAACG
>CAZASB010000324.1:0-1657 GCA_964487655.1 uncultured Planctomycetaceae bacterium | reverse complement strand
GCTTCTGAACGCTCGCAACTGCTCGTGACCACGCATTCGCCGTTTTTCCTCAACGTGTACTGCTACCTCGTGTGCTGGGCGAACTGAGCTTTCAGATTTACCCTTATCAGTGCAAGGATGACTTGCTCAAGCGTTTGCCAGACCGGCTTCGGGGGTACTCGAATTGGCTGCCGGACGACTATCGAATCGTGGTGGTCGTGGATCGTGATGACGATGATTGTCACGACTTAAAGCAGCAACTGGAACAGATGGCAAGCGATGCGGGACTGTTGTCGCGTAGCCACGCCGGTGGTCGGCCGTACAAGGTGGTGAATCGCTTGGCCATAGAGGAATTGGAGGCATGGTACTTTGGCGATTGGGATGCGGTGAGGGCTGCCTATCCCAAGGTATCGGGCACGATAGCGAAGCATTGGTCACCTCACACAAATCGATCTCATAGTTTCTGTGTATTTCGTGACGTATTGCAGGAAATGACCGCCTGATGCCCTACATCGACGAAGCCCAAGTTGAGATCGTGACCGTGGATTATACCTCACGCGGCCAGATTGTGCGGTTCTTGTAGCGTCTGAAAACGAGTCCGGACCCTTTCCGGACCCTTTTCCGGACCCGAAGGAGTGGAACGTGCGATTCAAGCTGCACGCGCCGAACCGCACGACAGTCGAGTGCGAGTTCCGGGACGGCCGGATCGTGGAACTGCTGGTCACGCCAGCCGAAAGGCGCAAGGACGTGATTGTTGTGGAGACCGCTCCATGACCCCAGGCATGTCCGTGGCTTGGCAGAGAATCTTGCCGCACATCGGGGCCGTCGCCATTTGCACGCGCCGCCGGTCTCGGCTATGCTAGGAGCACTGCCTTGGGTTCCATTGTTGTCACCATTGTTGTCAAGAAAGAAGGAAGTCCCGCCATGCCACGAGTCCCTCGCGTTGCCCGCCTGTTTGTCGTTCTGTTTGCCATTCTCGCATCGGTTGCCGTTAAGGCGGCCGAGGTCAAGGTCGTTACGGACCGCCCCGACGCGCTGTACAAGACGGGCGAGGAGGTCAAGTTCCTGATTGCCGTAACGGACGGTGACACCCCCATCGCCACGGGGAAGGTTGCTTACGTACTTACCAACGACGGACTCGACAAAGTTGCCGACGGCACGGTCGAGCTTGGCGCGAAGCCGGCGGCTGTCACTGGCAAGCTGGACAAGCCGGGCTTCCTGCAATGCGAGGTCACCTTCCAGCCGGCCGACGGCAAGCCGGCGCGGGCCATGGCCGGCGCTGGAATCTCGCCGACCGATATTCCACCGAGCATGCCAGTTCCGGACGATTTCGACCAGTTCTGGGCCGATCAGAAGGCGCAACTGGCCAAGACGCCCATCAGTCCCAAGCTGACGCCCGTTGAGGTCAGCGACGCTGGCATTGAATGCTTCGACGTGCAGCTTGACTGCCTGGGCGGCGCGCCGGTTTCCGGCTATTTCGGCAGGCCCAAGGGCGCGAAGCCAGGTAGTCTGCCGGCCATCTTGTGGGTGCATGGCGCCGGTGTGCGCAGTTCAAGCTTGGGCAACGCGGTTTCCGGCGCCGGGCGCGGAAGGCTGTCGATGGACATCAACGCGCACGGGATTCCCAATGGCAAGCCGGCCGCATACTACGAGGAACTCAGGGAAGGCGCGCTGAAGG
>CAZASB010000323.1:0-5494 GCA_964487655.1 uncultured Planctomycetaceae bacterium | reverse complement strand
ACAATTGGGACAATTGTTCTACACTGGGTATATTTCAATCTGCCGGTCGCCTTACAGCGTCTTAGAGCCCGGCGGGAATTGCTGGCGGCCGAGGGCCTCGATTCCCGATTTGGAAATTCTTGCACCCATCCGCCGCGAGCAGTTGGCACGGGGCATCCACGCTGGTATGATGCGAGGCAATCAGGACGCGAGGAGCCCCGATAAGTCCTGGAGTCGTTTGTTTCTCCGATTCCGAATGAAAATCCGCCATGGTCGACCCAAACGAAGTGCTGCAGCAGACGAACTTCACCGCCATCGACTGGGTGATTGTCATCTTATACCCGTTGATCTCCGTGGGAATTGGGCTCTATGTTCGTAAGCTCATCGTGAATATGAGCGACTTCGTGGTCGCCGGGCGCGGCCTGGGTGTGTGTCTTGGCATCGCCACGATGACGGGTACGGAACTGGGCCTGATCACCGTGATGTACAGCAGTCAGAAGGGCTTTACCGGCGGATTCGCCGCGTTTCATATTGCGTTGGTAGCGGGAATTGTCACCTTCCTTGTGGGCGCTACGGGGTTCCTTGTCTACCGTCTGCGAGAAATGGGCATCATGACGATCCCGGAGTTCTATGAACGCCGGTTCGATCGCAAGACCCGTATCCTCGGTGGGATTATGATGGCCATCGGTGGCATCCTCAATATGGGTCTGTTCCTCAAGGTCAGCTCGATGTTCATCGTGGGCATCACTGGACTCTCGGGGGTGACCGCTACCGGTGATGCGAACGTCGATTCGGTGTTGACGTCCGTGATGATTGCTTTGACGTTATTGGTGCTTGTCTATACGTGTTTGGGCGGGATGGTCTCCGTAGTGGTCGCCGACTATGTGCAGTTTGTCGTGCTATCGTTTGGCCTGCTCGTGGCAAGTGGGCTGGCGGCATACCATTTGGGATGGGACAACATCTTCGACACGGTGCGGCAGGATATGGGAAAGGCCGGTTTCGATCCGACCGTGGCGGAAAGCGGTTTCGGCTGGGAGTACATTATCTGGATGGGATTCATGGGGCTTGTCAGTTGCGCGATTTGGCCGACGGCCGTTGCTCGCGCGCTGGCCATGGACAGTCCTCGCGCGGTCAAGCGGCAGTACATGTTCACATCCATCTCCTTCATGATTCGCTTCCTCATCCCGTATTTCTGGGGCATCTGCGCGTTCGTGTTCGTCATGCAGCATGCCGATCTGAAGCAGTTATTTTTCCCCGCCGGATATCCGGCGCCAGCCGTATTGCCCGAAGGAGTCGCGCCGCTGAACAACCTTCTCGCCATGCCGCTCATGCTGGGCCGCATTCTCCCGGCCGGCCTGATTGGTTTGATCACGGCCGGAATGCTTGCCGCTTTCATGTCGACGCACGACAGCTACTTGCTTTGCTGGAGCAGCGTGCTGACCCAGGACGTGATTGCCCCGTTCAGCGAGGCTTACGGCCGACCGATCAGCGGCAAGGTCCGCGTTGCCTTGACTCGCATCCTGATTGTGGTCATCGGATTGGCTGTCCTGGTCTGGGGAATCATTTATGCTGGCAAGGATGACATCTGGGACTACATGGCTGTTACCGGGGCAATCTACTCCAGCGGCGCTTTTGCGTTGTTGGTGTGTGGCCTTTATTGGCGTAGGGCGAGTTCGACGGGCGCTTTCCTCGGCCTGCTGACGGGGTTCTCGGCGGTTCTCGGATTGGACCCGGTTCAGAAAGGTCTGAGCGTACTGACGACATGGTTGCTGCACGCCCTCTCGCCGCTCTTGGGTGAAGCCGCCGCGCGGTCTTCCGTGGTTATCGATATTTCCAGCGCCTGGGTCGGCCTGATCTCCGTCGGCGTGACGGTCTTGGTGGTCATTGTCGGTTCTTTGCTCTTCCCCGACCCCAAGAAGGACGAGCAGCCGCAGTCCGCTTTGAATGGAGGAAACGTCTGATGGCTATCGAATACTGGATTCTATTGTGGAAGGTCGTGCTTGTTGTCGGCGTTGGTCTGTTTGCCCTCTTGGCGGCCGTGGTCACGATCGGCGGCGCCTTGGATATCCGCCGGTTGTTCAAGACGTTGAGGGAAGAACACGCGCGGGCCACTGCCGAGAACGCCGAGGGTGGCCATGTCTCCGACTCACGGCAGTCGCATTCGGCTACGTGATGAGTGGCGAGACGGTGCCCGAATGCCACGAGGCCGATTATCGATCCGGTCTCTTACAGACGGCGTGCCGAAAGAAGACGCCGCGGGGGTCTCCGTGGCAGTAACCGTTCACAGGGGGACTGTCCCCTTCGCATACAGCGGCGAAAACTGCCTGCGCCGCCCCGTGAACGGTTACCCGTGGCAGAATGCGGAAACAGCGGCCTTACCAGTAGCTTCGCCCGGGGTTCCAGGGCCAATAGCCGGTGCGGGCACCGCCGAAACGGAGTTCCAGGGCACCGTTGAACGAGACGTTGTGAACTGATCTGAGTCCGCCGCCGCCGGGAACCGAAATGCTGTCGGAACACTCGAAACGCACGGCCAGCCAATCGTTCCAGTGATACTTGACTCCAATGCCGATTGGCAGAACAAAGAAGGTTTGCTTGCCGCCGGTCATGAAGATGTCGGTATACTGCATTCGCGTGGAGCCGACGCCCAGCGAGAGATACGGGCGCCATCGCGAATCGCCCCAAGGATAGTACATTGCGCTGACCGCAAATTGGTACACTTCCATACTGCGCCGAGTGTTGACCAGTCGATCCAGCGCCGGGTCGTTGGTATCCCAACCTTGATCGACGTACCACTCTCGACGCTCCTGCTTGGCGCGGTTCGAGTCCCAAAGCCCCATTTCGGCGTAGGTGAACTGTGTTTCGAGCCCCCAGTAGTAGCTCTGATCCCAACCAAAACGAAATCCGGTGGAGTAACCGTGGCTAATCCCTAGCCAGTTGTCGATCAGGGGACCGCCCACCATGGCGCCCATGAACCAGTCGGCGCTGAACGGGCGGAAGAGCCAGCTTTCGTTGGTCATTGGTCGCCCCCTCCCTCGGTTCCGTCCCGCAATGGGCCCATAGATGTCACGCAGCATCTGCCTGAGTGGCTGACGTCTCAAAAGCCCGTGGTAGGCCGGTCCCCACTCGGCATTATCTCCTGGGTATGACTCGTTTGGGGGACCCCCTTCGTTTTCGCCGGGCATCTGGCTGAATTGCACGTCGGGCATGGCACCCGAGTCGGATACGAAAACATCGGTCACCGGCTGCCGGAAGACCCGTGGCGGCTCGGGTGCAACAACCTGTGGATTGCTTGAGCCACCTGCCCGATTGTCGAGCGGCAGCAGGGCGCTGCCCGGTCGGAATGAATCGGGCTCTTCCACAAGCGTTCCTAACAGAGAGGACGAATGATCGCCCCAGGCGCAAACCGCAAGCCGGCCGATCAGGCAAACCGGCAGAAGGAAAATCGCAGCAAGGCGAGCGGCCGAAATCATTCAGTAGGATAAGCCGTCGAACCGAACGACGCGCCGAACTGGGCTGTCGCCAATCGGCACGTCAGCAACGGAGATTGTGGATGAGACAGGGGAAAATGCAGCAAAATCAAAAAGTGTCGGATTATGACGGCGCTGCCCCGCGAAGTCAACGGCGAAATGGGTTTTGCAGTGCTACCACAGGAGGGGACGTAGTTCACCGTAATGGTTACGTTGCGGCTCAGGCTACGAATTTTGGGGGACGTTGCGGGCTTGTTGGACAATCTGCATGCGAGCGCAGGTGGAAGGTAGCCAAGACGTCGTGACTATGAACGAGGTTGGGCATGGCAGAAGAATCGACGGCAGAAAGATGGCTGGGGCAACGGCTGCCCAGCGGTTACCCTTTCTACAAAATGGCTTCCTCCATCTTTCTGCCGTCCATCTTGTTTCTCGTCGTACCTATTGGACCGCCTTGGCGACGGTCAGCTTGCGGCTCTTGAGCACCGGATCGGACTTCAAGGGGAGTTCGACGGCCTTGCCGGTTTCGGCGGCCTTGTAGACTCCGAGAATGATCTCGACCGAGCGGCGGCCTTCGGGGCCGTCGATCAGCGGCTTACGGCCTTTGCGAATGGCGTCGAGGATGTCGGCGAACTGCTTCGTGTGCCCGTGGTGGCCGATGGCGGCCGGATCCGCAGCGCCACCTCCCCCGCTCTTCTTCCCCTGCATTGCCGCCTGAATCTTCTCGTCGCGTTTGCGTTTCTTGGCAAACTCCCAGACCTTGATGTCTTCTTCTTCCATCATGGCGGACCCGGCGTCGCCGTGGATTTCAATCCGCTTGAGGAAGCCCGGGTAGATGGCCGTGCTGGCCTCGAGCACGCCCATGGCCCCGTTCTCATACTGGAGGGTCGCCATCACGGTGTCTTCGACCTCGATTCGCTCATGGGCGAGCAGGCCGAAGCGGGCGCGAATCTCCCGTACGGGCCCCATGAGCCAGTAGATCAGGTCGACGCTGTGGATGGCCTGATTCATCAGCGCGCCGCCGCCGTCGAGCTGCCACGTGCCGCGCCAGGCGCCACCGTCGTAATACTGTTGGGTGCGATACCATTTGACGAACGCATCGCCCACGACCAGTCGGCCGAATCGCCCCTGGTCGATGGCCCGCTTGATCTCCTGGCACGATTGATGGAACCGCGACGGGAAAATGGTCGAAAGGACCACGCCGGCCTTTTCGCATTCCTTGATGATGGCATCGCAGCGGCGGAGGGTGATTTCCAGCGGTTTTTCCACGATTACGTGCTTGCCGGCCCGGGCCGCGGCAACGGCCGGTTCCATGTGGGCTCCGCTCGGGGTTGCGATTGTCACCACGTCAATGCGAGGGTCGGCCAGCATCTTGTCGAGATCGTAGTAGGGCGTACAGCCGAACGTCTCCGCAAGCCTGTCGGCGGCCGAGGTGAACGTGTCGAAGCCTGCGATCAATTTAGACCCTCGGCAGTCATTGATCGCGCGAGCATGGAAATGCGAGATCATCCCGCAACCGACGATTCCGAAACCAATGGGCATACGTTGACCCTCCCTATGTGGATATGACTGGAACAGGACGCCAGTATCGCAAGCCTTCCACCAAATGCAAGCCCCCACCGGGGAGTCTTGCCGGTCACTACTCTTGCGTCGTTACAGTCGCAGCGTCGGCGGTATGAACGCCGGAGCCGTTCCCCGTGGATAGGGATTCTGATCGCCGCCGCAGCCGGCCATGAACATGGCCACGGCGTTTGGGTAGATTTCTTCGAGATACTGCTGGACATAACCGCTGTAGTCGCCGCAGAACTCATAGAGCCCCAACGTGGTGCTGTGGCATGCATAGCCGAAGAGCACCGCGCGAAGTGTTTCGTCCGATCGCTCGACGCGCAGCACGGGTACGTCGTGGTCGACCGGGCCGTCGGGCTTGTTGTTGTACACAAGTCTCGGACGCCACCGGCCCGGCTTGTCCGGCCCGGAGCAGTGGTCGTTAGCTACAAGCGGCCCCCAAACTGCCCCGTTCTCCTCCGCGAATCGCCGCCGCCTCCGGCGGC
>CAZASB010000322.1:3635-5530 GCA_964487655.1 uncultured Planctomycetaceae bacterium | reverse complement strand
GAGGATGGCCAGCAGCTTCACCTTCGTTTCATGCCGCCCGATCTTCGTCAAGTCCACCAGCCCCAGCGCGCCGGGTTGCGCGGCTACCGACAGCATCACACGCTCCGAGTCCGGCCGCACCGTCGCCTTCGCCCGCTTCATGTTTGATCCCATCGCCCGGTCTACCAACTGAATCAGCGGATTGGCCGGCGGCAGCGCGTACAGTACGATCCTTTCGGCCGTACCCGTCGCGCCCGGCCACCGGTCCACCTTGCCCGCGAGAATCTGCCGCAGATCGTCCATCGTCAGTTCGTTGAAGCTATTCCCCGGATGCACCACCACCCCCACCGCCCGGCTGCCCAGCACCATTTCCGCCCCGCCTTCTTCCGTCACCCGCCCGCGCAACGCCTCCCCCATCCCACCATCCATCACCAGCAACTCCGCTTCGCCCGTCTTGAGCTTCGCGACCGCCGCCTCCACGCTCCCGCCGGCCGCATCGAGCGACACCTGCACGGCCATTTTCGCCCTTGCGAACTCCAGCGCCGCCGCCCTGAGCGTCTCGCCCACCCCGGCTAGGTCGCACACCGTCACCGGCTGCCCCTTGCCCGCCTTCGCGTCGGCCACGCGATGCTCGCCACGGACCTGCTCCAATTCATACTCGGGCCAAAGGCCGAACTGCTTAGCGATCTTTGCACCTTCCGAGCCGGTGGCGAACTCGCAGAAATCCCAGGCCACGGGCGGGGCGGCGGGGTGGAGGTAAATGGTCAGCCTATCGCTCAACAAGTAACTGCCGTCGGCGATTGTTTCAGCCGCAAGCGGAACTCCTGCTTCATTTCTGTCCTTGCTAATGCGAATAAGACGTACTCGGTCATCGAGACGGCTATCCGGTCCCACCATGAAAAATCCGATCGCTCCTGCGTTCTTGATGACGGTACCCATAACGCCGTCTGCCGAGGGACGCTGATGGGAAGTCTCGCGTGACTCATACCGTTCCAGCGCCGGCGCGAAGCGGTGGCGCATCACCGTGTGCTTGAAGATGTGCGCTTCGGTTGAGGCGATGTCCGTCGAATAGAGCACAATACGTCCGGCGCCGTGAGCGCCGTCAACCGACCCCCACGTATCGACTTTCCCGTGAAACACATTCCCGAGATCCTCGGTAGTCATCGTTCGCACGGGGTTCTTCGCATTCACCGCCACGCCTACGGCGAACCGTCCCAAGGGGAATGCCTCGCATTTGCCGCCTAAGTCGTCTTCCGCAGACGGCCCGAGAGTATGGAGTACGAGCCCCACGTGGCAGTGGCGATCCAGGAGACGCGTCGCCACCAATTGGCTGCCACGAGCAGTGAAATCCGTCGCGATACCATCGGTTGTTCCGTTGAACTCGCGCGACAGGGCGATACCAAGTGGCAATGCAGACCAACAGCCCTCGATCTGCACCCAGTCGACATCCGATTGCGCGAGCGCAGCCGCCGGCTGTGTAGCGACGCACGCAGCGGTAACGATGAGCCACAACAGAGGCCGACGACACATAGCGAATACTCTATACATGAGTGCCCTCTCAAATGTGGCGCAAGTGTTCGTGCAGCTCGCCATATGGACAACACGGATTTCCGTGTGCGCACGGCACCTCAGCGATGTGGCTGTTGTTCGTTCGATTCCTTGGGTTCCAACTCCAGCAGGGGCAGCGTTGCCGTGCTTGTCAGACACGCCTGCGAGAAACGGCGAAGCCGCTCCGGTTCGGTTTCGTCCTGCGCGATGGCGGTCAGGATGTCTCGGAACGCGTGAAGCCGCTTGCGCGGCTCGATCAACCGTGCCTTCGTTTCCTCGGCAAGTTGCACTTCGCCGGCGTCGATCAGCGAGAATGCATTCTGAAATCGCTCCCGTGGACTGGTACGCTGCAGCTCTCGCACGGTAGG
>CAZASB010000322.1:0-3535 GCA_964487655.1 uncultured Planctomycetaceae bacterium | reverse complement strand
ATGCATTCTGAAATCGCTCCCGTGGACTGGTACGCTGCAGCTCTCGCACGGTAGGATCGGCGTAAACAACCGCTCTGTACGCTTGCGGGAGTAGCGTTCGCAGACCGTCACAGCACGCGTGGCGCAAACACTCCGGCGCCGTCTTGTTACGCAGTATCGGAGACAGCGTCTTTGTGATACGTTGCTCTTGAGCCGCCGTGACGCGCGAACTGTATTTGTCCGACACGATGTGCGCCAGCGCAAATCGAAAGTAGTCCCCTTCGTCTCGGTTCGCAATGATTGCTAAGAGCTTGTCGAGTGACTCATCGGAAAGGCCGCCTCCGGGCTCGGAATAGTATGCCAGTGGGAATATCACATTGAATGCCGCCACGGCCCAATCGTCCGGTGGAACCGTACGCTCCGCAATGGTGGAGTATTGTCGGGCGGCGGCGAGCATCTGGTCTCGCGTGAGTGATTTCAGATAGGCTTCCAACTCGGGGTTGCCACTGGGCGTTCCCTTCTTGTTCAGGCGGACGATGGTTTCCCAGTAGTTCTCGCCGTCCGCTCTGTGGGCGGTGAGGAAAAATGCACCGATAATACCTAGAGAGAGCATTGCAGTTTTCATGGATTTCCTCCTGGGGTTCCAACGGGTTGGCAAAGGTTCTGCATTGTGAATGTCGTCTTCGCACCCTCTGGCACTACCTGTCTACATTGTGTCGCCGGCATGAGGGTGAATTCCCACATTAGTTCGAGGAACTCGTTGTGCTCCTCCAAATTGTCCCGAATGTTATTCGCTCCGACAACCCAGGTTTGCACACCGTTGTACGTCCACGCGTCGCCCGGGTCGGTGATATCGAAGTGGTACGTGTTGTTATCCGGAATCCTGAGCTTTGCCCATATGTCAACACCGTTCATCTCATAACACACCTCCACCAAGCCCTCGCAGCGAAGATGGGTAATCGTATCAAGCCGCCCGTTCCAGTCTGCGGGGCGTACAGCGTTCGACGCGGTGTATCCAATAGTGTCTGCGCGCGCGACCAGCGATTTTGCCGCTGCAAGAATCCTGAGGCGCGCTACATAGTCTATCCCTTCACCCCATGGAGGGCCAAGCAGATTCGTGAAGCATCCATACTGGGTCGGACCGGTCATCGTGTCCAGCGACCTGTCGCCTGTTGGGCCATCCATCTCAATGATGCGGAACCGGCTGTCGTGCTCCAGGGCGGTTCTAAAGCTGGCGCCATGCCCGGGCCCATCGAAATAGGCTACCAGCGCGGCATGTCCCCTGTCAGTCTGGAGCCCCATTTGATTATCCCGGTAAACTGCATTTGCGAGGTTAATCATCACCACCGTGGCCTTCACGGTATCGCTCACAACCAGCTCACTTAATTTGTATCTGAGTACAATCTCCACGTCGCGCTCCGCGATGCTTCGTTTCACGCCCTCGATCCATATCCCGTTCTCGCACCTCTGTATGAAGTTCGCCCTCTCGGTGGGATCGGCGAGATCCCAGGTCTTCTTTCCGTCAGTGAGGACGATCTCCTCGCCTTTCGTGCCGTGGGTCCACAGCTTGATGTTGTACGCACCTTCGGTTACCTCCAATTCTATCTCACCGATGCTCGAGTATGGGCTCAAGTGCATGGTCAGCTTTGCCAGGTTGTCCTCGTTTTCAACGTGTCCGGTCTTCTCCAAGTCGGGAACCGGAAGCTGCGTCCAACTGCCGTCAGGGTTCATCTGGCCTGTGCCGTCATCGTCGTCCCAGTTCACGAGGAGATAGGCGCCCTCGGAAAGCTTCTTGTCGTCGTCCACGGAACTGCCCTGTTCGCCGGTCTCTCCCTCCAGGCCGTTGCCCAACTCGTGGCCGCCGTTGGCGCTCGAGAGTTTCAGGCTGATGGGACGGAGTCGGATATCATCCCGCGCTTGATACTCCCAGACATTCGAGGAACCGCGAATACTCTCGTCCCACTGAAAGCGCGCTGAGAGCGTTGGGCCGCTGGCGCCCCAGAGGGCGAAACCGTCGTTGGTGAGAATACCATAGTCGCGGGTGAGACCCTCGGTGGGTACGTCGATGGCCTGCGTCACATAGGAGCCTCCCAACATCGGAATTGCCGCCCCGCCATTCGGTTCGTATAGTTTCATCCCGGGCTCGGTGACAAAGAAGAGCGTACCGACCCGTGAGAGACTTTGATCCCCGCCCCATTTCGGGCGAATCTGCACGCGAATGATCTTGTATTCGGTTCCGGCGGCGTTAGCTGGAAAAGCCCCTCCCGGATACAGCACGGGGAGAATATAACCGCCAGCTTCTCCGGGCGCGGCTTCTCTCGTGTCTTCGAGATCACCTCCCGTGGGAGGCCAGTGCGGCTCGGTGTGTGCGTGCAGCATGTCTCCGTCCATATCTAGATCGGCTATGGATGCCTGAAAAGCAGGCGGAGCACCCCCTTCGGTCCCCGCTCTTGTCAACTTGCCCTCGAAACGAACCGCGTGGCCGGGGTTGATCGTGACGTTCGTTCCCTCCCAGGTGTGCCGGACGACAGTCCACTCCTCGAGATTCCACAGCACTGTGCCCTCCTTCGCAACAGGCCGCGAGGAAGTGCCGTCCTTCACGATGTTCCAAGGGTGGCTCGCATTCAAACGAACACGAACCGTGGTGGTTGCCTCCTGGAGGAGGTCGAAACCGACCCCAACATTCTCCTTTGCCTTCAGGCCTGCGTCAATCTGTGGAACCTGCCCAACAGCGAGGCCGCGGCCAAGCACCACTGCAGCCACGATTGCGAGCATGAACGCGAGCCCAAGACGATGCAACTGTGCCGGCATGGGAGTTCTCATTCTTCAGCCCTTTCGTACTATGCGCCTCGCATTGTCGAGGCACGAACCTGGCATCAGCCTTCCTAGCGGTGCGGTACGGCTGACGGCGGCACGGCACCGCTTGCGTTGCCTTGCTCTTGTTCCAACGTGTCCAGCTCTTGAAGTCGTCGGCGAGCGTCGCCGCACAGCCGTGAATCGGGATACTTGTCCAAGAACTCGTGAAATGCGCGTCGGGATTCCACAACACGGTGAGTCCATTGGTAGACGACCCCGATCAAGAATGTGGAACTCGGCGCCCACTCACTGTCGGGATAATCATGAGCGTGTCGGCGCCAAACCAGAATGGCGCGGTCGCCGTCACTATTGTGATTCCACATGACATTTGCCGCGAGAAACATCGCGTGGTGAGCCCAAGGCGACTTCTGGGCGATACTGACGGCAGTAATGTAGTCCTTCAGCGCCGCGTCCGGATTGAACTCCGCGCCATCAAGACAGTAGTAGTTGCGCCCGCGACGGAAGTGGGCGTACGAACGCTGACCGGGCGTGACAGTGCGCGATTTGTCAGCGATGGCGGCGGTGCATAGGTCAAGCGATTTCTGCCATTGCTCGCCCTCGTGGTACACATCGGCAAGCATGAGGATAAGGCGGGCTTTTTCGTCCCCCCGGCGGACTTCTTCGGGTGTGAGCGATTTGCCCGATCGGGCGGCGGCGATGAGCCGCTCGATGCCGGTGGGGATTTCGCCGTGGACGACGA
>CAZASB010000321.1:0-5537 GCA_964487655.1 uncultured Planctomycetaceae bacterium | reverse complement strand
TCCCCTTCGCATTTAGCGGCGAAAACTGCCTGCGCCGCCCCGTGAACGGTTACCGCAAAACGAACAAAGCTATCACAAAAAGAGAAAGCGGCGTCAAGCCGCCGCACTCCAAAGCGATTGGTTGCGTCGTCGATAGGGGAAAGATTTGTAGGAAAGTCAGGGACAGGCTTTAAATGTTAACTTTATAGGATCCGGTCGATGTGATAGCGTGGTGGCATGCCACGATTGCCGCGAGTGAACTATCCGAATGCCGTGTATCACGTGACCGCGAGAGGGAACGGGCGTGCCACGATCTTCTTCGAGGACGCCGACCGGCATCGCTTCCTTCGCCAGCTTTGCGACAGCCTCGAGACCGAGTCGGTCTTTCCCATGGACGCCATGCGTGAGAGCCGGTATGCCATTGGCGGCGAGGCATTTGTCGAGGAGACGCAGAAGCGTCTGGAGCAGCAGCGAACGGGCAGCCTTCGGGATGAGGATATTGCTTTGCCTACGGTGACCGTCGATATCCAGACCGTGGATACGTACGTGGCGAGGCATTATCGGATCGGAGCTCGAAGGTCTGAAAGCGCGCGGCAAACGGGCTGGCGTGGCCAAGTACGTGGCGGTCGAGCTGGCCTGCCGCCTGACGGGCCAGAGCGGTCGCGCGGTGGGCGCGCGCTACGGCGGGATCAGTTCCGCCGCGGTGAGCACGATCCGCCACAAACTTCGAGAGGGGAAATACGACCTCGCGTCGGCCGCCAACCATTTGGCGACCGCCATCGCGAAAGCCGAAACCAAGCAACACTTAACATTTAAAGCCTGACCCCGATCTTTCCTAGTGTCCTACTCTCGCTGCACGACCGGGTAGGTCAGCCACTCCTGAATAGACCACACATGGTCAGTCAGGCCGGCGCAAGCACGGCAGAGAACAAGGGCGCGGAGCACTAAACGAGCAGGCCCCTGGCATGGGGCTGCGTCTTCGGCATGGAAGAAGAGCGATTTCGCCCCACGGCCGGTCACATCAGCATGGCCGCGATCACGACGGCGATCATTGCGGCGCCGACGATGATCTTGCCGAGCGTACCGGCCAATCGGCCCCAGAATGCGAGCTTGGCGATGCGCCAGGTTGCGCCGGCGTCGCGGCCCACCCAGATTTCGCCCACGGCGGCGCCGGCCATCGCGCCGAGCGAGGCGAAGAGTAACGCGGCGATAATGGGGCCGACCAGCGGAATCGGAACACCAACGACCACGCCAACAAGCCCGCCGGTAATCGATCCCAGAATCGCCAGGACCGCGCCCCGCCTGCTGCCCCCTGCCTTACTCACCCCGGCCGCGCCTGCCAGGAATTCAACGAGTTCACCCAAGGCGGCCAGCACAAGCAGCGCCACGACTGGCTTCCAGCCGAATGCGATGGGCGACTCGGCAGGCGCCAGCCAGGCGTACACGGCAGCCGCCGCCAGCACGAGCCAATTGCCTGGCATGCCGAACACGTTCAGCAGCCAACATGCCGTTAGAAAGAGAATGAACAGCACGGAATAGACGATGGTCATGGACTTCTTCCCCGGTGGCTAATGCGACTATTCTACCAGCACTGGCCGTTTTTACACACGCGGATGAAAGTCGTCAACAGTTCCGGCCAAAGCTTGCCCCCGCGCATTGTGGGGGCTATATTGAGGCGATCGTTGACAGTGCGTCTGACGCAGATGGTCTTCCCGGCTTCGTGTGGCCAGGGACCTACTCCTAAAAATGGTCCGCCACTCGAAGGCGACTTTCCTCCCCTTGTGTTCCGAGCGAGGAATCATGATCCGACTTCAATCCATCGCGTGGTTCCAACCGATCTCTCTATTCATGATTGCCGCAATGTCCCAATGGGCCGACGCCGCTAACGACGGTGTGACTCCGTGGTACAAGCAACCTGCCGCGAAGTGGGAGGAGGCGCTGCCGTTGGGCAACGGACGTCTGGGGGCCATGGTGTTTGGCGGGACCGGCAAAGAGGCTGGGAAGGAGCGGCTCCAACTCAACGAAGAGAGCCTTTGGGCCGGGGAACCGTTCGATACGTATCCCGAGCACTTCAAGGAGAACCTCTACAAGGTGCAATCACTGGTGCTAGAAGGCCGGATTGCGGAAGCCCACGAACTGGGCCTGCAAGGGCTTACCCAGTCGCCCACGTCGTTCCGGTCGTACGAACCGTTGGCCGACCTGTGGATTGAAATGCCCCATGCCAACTCGGTGGACGATTATCGCCGGGAACTAAACCTCGAAACGGGCCTGGCCCGGGTAACCTACCGCGCCGGCGGCGTGCGTTTCCAGCGCGAGGCGTTCATCTCCGCGGTAGACGACGTGCTCGCGGTTCGCTTGAGCGTCGACAAGCCGGGGGCGCTTCGCGCTACGATTCGACTTACTCGCCCGAAGGACGCCGTCATGACCGTGGCCGACCAGAACCGGCTTCATATGGACGGCCAGATTATCGACGTGGAAGCGCCTGCCGCCCACGACGATAACCCTGGCGGATCGGGGCCGGGCGGCAAGCACATGAAGTTCGCCGGGCGATTGCTGGTGACGACCACCGGCGGCACGATTCGGGGCGACGGCGATGCCCTGGTCGTCGATGGAACGGACGAAGCGGTCGTGCTCTTCACGGCCGCCACCGACTATAGCCTCGACAGGATGGACTTCGACCGCGCGAAAGATCCTGCACGAGAATCGGACCGCCTACTGGAAGCAGCCGCGAAGAAGACCTGGTCGGAGCTTCTACGCGACCATGAGGCCGAGCACCGCGGTTACTTCAACCGGGTCTCGCTGGACCTCGGACAGTCGCGCGACGACTCGCTTCCCACGGACCAGCGTCTGGCCGCGGCGCAGCGCGGCGAACCGACACCCGGTTTGGCCGCTCTGTATTTCCAGTACGGCCGATATCTGCTCATGGCAAGCTCGCGGCGGCCAGGACGCCTGCCTGCGAACTTGCAGGGAATCTGGAACGATCAGACATGGGCCCCGTGGGAGTCGGATTATCACCTGAACATCAACCTGCAAATGAACTACTGGTCGGTCGATTCGTGCAACCTATCGGAGGCCATCGATCCGTTGGTCGACTGGCTCGGCCGATTGAGCGAGAAGGGGCGCGTTTCGGCCAAACGGCTGTATGGCGCGCGGGGATGGGTCTGCTTCCATGCGACCAATCCGTTCGGCCGCACCACGCCGAACGCCTCGACCCGGTCGTCGCAATTCGTCAACGGCGTGCTCGATCCGTTGGCTGGAGCCTGGATGGCCATGACCTTATGGCGGCATTACGAGTTCACGCGTGACGAAGACTATCTTCGGCGGCGGGCCTACCCCGTACTGAAGGGAGCGAGCGAATTTCTGCTCGACATTCTGGTGGACGACAACGGGACGCTGGTCATCGTGCCATCGACCTCGCCGGAGAACGAGTACATCCATCCGGAAACGGGCAAGCCGGTCCGGATCACTCGCGGATCGACCTATCACACGAGCATCGTCCGGGTCATGTTTCAGGCGGTCGTTGACGCATCTCGAATCCTCGATTGCGACGAGGCGTTCCGAAAAGAATTGGAGACGACGATGACAAAACTGCCGCCCATGCAAATCGGCGCGGACGGCACGATCCAGGAATGGATTGAAGACTACAAGGAACACGAGCCAGGCCATCGGCACATGTCGCACCTGATTGGCCTGTATCCGTTCTCCCTGATTACCGAGGATGATGGCGAGCTTTGGGCCGCCGCGAACAAGACCATCGAACGGCGTGGATTTGGCGGCGATGTCGGCTGGAGCAACGCATGGAAGACGTGCTTCTACGCTCGGCTCGGCGACGGCGAGCAGGCACACTGGTATCTCAGCCGGCTGATTGGCAAGAATGCCCTGCCGAACCTCATGGACGGCATCTTCCCTGGTCGCCTATTCCAGATTGACGGCAACCTGGGCGGGACCGCCGGCATCGCCGAGATGCTACTACAATCGCACACGGGCGAGATCGAGTTGCTGCCTGCGATTCCCAAGGCATGGCCGACCGGCTCGGTTGCCGGTTTGCGGACACGCGGCGGTTTCGAGGTCGACCTTGCGTGGAGCGACGGGCGGCTTGCCTCGGCCACGATTCGAGCCATCACGGGGCGCAACCCCGTGTTGCGTTATGGCAAGAAGGTGGTCCGCGTGGAACTGCCGCCCGGGCAATTGCGCACACTCGGGGCAGATCTGGCAGAGCCCTAACGCGGGCCTTCAGTTTAGGGTGGGTCAAACTGCGGGGAAAGTCAGGGACAGGAAAGTCAGGGACAGGCTTTAAATGTTAACTTTATAGGATCCGGTCGATGTGATAGCGTGGTGGCATGCCACGATTGCCGCGAGTGAACTATCCGAATGCCGTGTATCACGTGACCGCGAGAGGGAACGGGCGTGCCACGATCTTCTTCGAGGACGCCGACCGGCATCGCTTCCTTCGCCAGCTTTGCGACAGCCTCGAGACCGAGTCGGTCTTTCCCATGGACGCCATGCGTGAGAGCCGGTATGCCATTGGCGGCGAGGCATTTGTCGAGGAGACGCAGAAGCGTCTGGAGCAGCAGCGAACGGGCAGCCTTCGGGATGAGGATATTGCTTTGCCTACGGTGACCGTCGATATCCAGACCGTGGATACGTACGTGGCGAGGCATTATCGGATCGGAGCTCGAAGGTCTGAAAGCGCGCGGCAAACGGGCTGGCGTGGCCAAGTACGTGGCGGTCGAGCTGGCCTGCCGCCTGACGGGCCAGAGCGGTCGCGCGGTGGGCGCGCACTACGGCGGGATCAGTTCCGCCGCGGTGAGCACGATCCGCCACAAACTTCGAGAGGGGAAATACGACCTCGCGTCGGCCGTCAACCATTTGGCGACCGCCATCGCGAAAGCCGAAACCGAGCAACACTTAACATTTAAAGCCTGACCCCGATCTTTCGCGATCTTTCGCGACCTTTTCGGAGTACCCTGGTGACAGCCTGCGTTGCGTCTTCGGGCCATGGCGGGGTTCATGGAGTTGTTCGCCACGGATGGAACACGGACATCAATCCAAGTTGCGGCGTCTTGGCGAGCACTTCGCGTGAGCGGGTACCTTCCCTTTTCCCCCCCACTGAGCCGAATGGCCCAGCGTCCCCCCTCAAACGGACTCCCTGACCCACTTCTCACTCCCCTCCCCACAAGATACAATCTCCAAGACACAGCCGTGGCACACTCGCGCCACGCTCTGCGGCTTCGGTTCAGCGAGGTTATGTCGGTCATCGTCGCGTGAGGATGCGATAGAACCCTACACGTTCGGCACGACGGGAGGTTGGGGAGAGTTGGCTTACCGAATCGAGTATTCACCGGAAACGGATCAGCACTTGCGGGTTCTGACTTCTCGGCAGCGATAGACGGTGTTCGATGCCGTGGATGAACAACTCGCTCACCAACCGACCGTGGAGACGCAAAACCGCAAACCGATGCGTCCCAATCCTCTGGCGCCCTGGGAGTTGCGAGTCGGGGAGCTTCGAGTCTATTATGATGTCGAAGAGGAGCCGGAGAAACTCGTGATTGTTCTGG
>CAZASB010000320.1:0-5564 GCA_964487655.1 uncultured Planctomycetaceae bacterium | reverse complement strand
AGGGCTTCGTCGGCCGGCTTCTTCCGCGTCTCGGCTTCCGCCAGCTCCTGGGTGGCGGCCGCGACCTGGGCCTGCGCCGGCTGCTCGGCCTGCTGTGCTTGAGCTAGTGCGGCCTTGGCCTCTTCGACCGCCTTGCGTTTAGCGGCGGCCTGATCCGCGGCCTGCTTCTTCTCCTCATCCGACTTGGCGGCATCCTCGGCGACTTGCTTGGCGGCGGCTTCGACGGCCTGAGCCGCCTCTTCGGCCGCCTGGGAAGTCGTGGCGGCTGCGGCAACTTGGTTCTTGGCGTTCGCCAGGGCTTCGTCCGCGGCCTTCTTTTGCGCCTGCGCTTCAGCCAGCTTCTGCGCGGCTGTCGCGGCTTGGGGTTGTGCTTGCTCCTCGGCCTGCCGTGCTTGAGCCAGGGCTGCCGCGGTATCGGCGGCCGTCTTGCGACTGGCGGATGCTTGCACTACGGCCTGATTCTTCTCCTCGGCCAATTTGGCTGCGGCCTGGGCGGTCTGCTCAGCGGTTTGGGCCGCCGAACTGGCAACGGCAACTTGGTTCTTGACGCTGGCCAGGGCCTCGTCGGCCGGCTTCTTGGCGGCCTCCGCCTCGGCATATTCCTTGGCCACCGCCGCGACCTGGGCCTGTGACGCCTGCTCGGCCTGTTGCGCCTGGGCTAGTGCGGCCTTCGCCTCATCGGCCGCTTTGCGTTTGGCCATTGCATCAGCCGCTGCCTGCTGCTTCTGTTCCTCGGTCCTGCCAGCACGTTCGGCCATCGTCTTGGCGGCGGCCTCGGCGGCCTGTGCAGCCTGCTCACCGGCCTGGGAAGCGCCGGTAGCCGCGGCTACTTGGTTCTTGGCGTTGGCCAAGGTGTCGTCAGCCACCTTCTTTTGGGCCGGGGCATCGGCCAGCGTCTTGGCGGCCGTGTCAACCTGGGCCTGAGCTTGCTGCTGGTTCTGTTGGGTCTGAGTCAGGGCGGCCTTTACGGCGTTGGCTGCCTCGCGTTTGGCGGCTGCCTCGTCCGTCGCGGCCTTCTTTTCCTCCGGGGGCTTGGCGGCATCCTCGGCAACGGCTTTCGCCGCCGTCTCTGCTGCCTGTGCCGCTTGCTCGGCCGCTTGAGACTCACCGGCAGCAGTAGCAAACTGAGTGTTGGCATTGGCCAGCGACTCGTCGGCCGCCTTCTTTTGTGATTCGGCGTCGGCTATCTTCTGGGCGGCGGCCGCAACCTGGACCTGTGCCGCCTGCTCGGCCTGTTGCGCCTGGGCCAGTGCGGCCTTCGCCTCGTCGGCCGCCTTGCGTTTAGCCGTCGCGTTGTCCGCGGCCTGCTGTTTCTCGGCCTCGGAGACGACTTTGGCGTTGGCTTCCGCGGCCGCGGCTGCTTGCTCGGTCGCCTGGGCAGCGCTGGTGGCCGAGGCCACCTGATTTTTGGCGTTGGCCAGTGCTTCGTCGGCGGCCTTCTTTCGCGTATCGACCTCGGCCAGCTTTTGCGCGGCCGCATTGGCCTGCGTCTGCGCCGCCTGCTCGCTCTTTTGAATGCGTTCCAAAGCGGTCTTGGCGGCGTCAGCCACCCTTCGCGTAGCGGCGGCTTGGGCCGCGGCCCGCTTGACGTCGTCGTCGAGTTGGTTGGCTGCGTCCGAGGCGGCTTTTGCCGCGATTTCGGCCTCCTTGGCCGCCTTCTCCGCCGCATCGTAAGCCTGCTGCAACGGGAGTGCGGCGGCCCTGGCCTCGGTCAGCGCCTGTTCCAAGGTTGGCTTGGCGTTGGTAGCGTCGGTCAATGCCTGGATGGCGGCGGGCACGGCGGCCTCGGCCTGCTCCAACCGTTTCGCGCCTTGCTCACCGGCCAGATTCACCATATCCGTCGCCTGTTGCCGCTTCGCATTGGCGGCGCTCCTTGCATTGGCGTAGGCCGAGTTGGCCTCTTGCATGGCAGTTCGGAAGGGGGCAACCGCGGCTTCCGCCTCCTTGGCGGCCTTTTCGGCCGTCTCGTAGGCGGCCCTTGCATTGGCTTCCGCCTCCGCGACGACCGGCTTCGGTTCCTCGGCGGCGCGCGCCGAAAACCAAAGAGGAATCGCAAGGATAATCGCAAACGGGAGAACGATCTTGGTGCTCATCAGAAATCCCCTAGGGAATGAATTGGGAAGGAACTCCTCAACATCCGTGGAGCCCTTCGTCATGCAGGAAGCGGCCTCCGGTGGCGCGGATCACAGTGTATCTCGATATTCAAACGCAAGTCTTAGCGGCAGGGCCTTCCATCATGACCTTGCCGGATGGGTCAGTTCAAAGACGTATCGCCGGGAATGCTATTGCAGTGGCCGAGTTTCAACCGAGGCTTGTTGTGGGGTATTTTTTGTGGGGTACTTTGAAGGCAGGCTATCAATGTCTAGTATATCCTTCAGGGCAACCTCCTGCAATACGCCGACGCAAATTGCGGCAGTGAGGAAGCGTTAGCGGTTGCCAGCAAAGGACTTACGTTCGTCTTTGGGTTTTGGTTCCAGTGCATTTGGGACAGGTCACTACCCTGCGTGGCGAGGAATCGCTCCGATTATCCTGCGGCAAGCCACCCGAGCCAGAGCTTCGTCAGGAAGAAAGCGACCGGTGCGGCGAAACAGATGGAGTCGATGCGGTCGAGCACGCCGCCGTGGCCCTCGACCAGCGTGCCATAGTCTTTCACGCCGCGGTCTCGCTTGATGGCGGACATGGTAAGGGACCCGGCGAATCCCATCAGGGCGATCAACAGAGCCATGAGCCCGGCCATCCACCACCATCGTCCGCCGAAGGGGGTAGCCCACCAGAGCGTAGCGCCAAGGAGGGTCACGGTTCCGACACCGCCGATCAGGCCTTCCCAGGTTTTGTTGGGATTGATCGTCGGCACGATGGCGTGCTTGCTTGGCAACTGAGCCCAGGCGTACTGGAGTGCGTCGCCAAGCTGGGCAATCAGCACGAAGAACAGCAGCAGCCGCGGCCCCGCAAAAGGATCTTCGCCCGGGTAAGGCAACAGGAGCAGCGCAGGCGCGAAACTCAGGCAATACACGCAGATGAGTAGGCCGGCCTCGATCTTCGCCGTCCGTTCGAGGAATCGCTTGTAATCGCCGGCCAGGGCGATTCGCGCCGGCAGCAGAAGAAAGGAGAAGACCGGAATCAGGATGCTGTACAATTCGTAGCGGTCTAGCGCCACCAAGAGGAACTGCAAGGGCGTGATCAGGAAGAATACCCAAAACAGTGTGCGATGATCGCCGGGCCGTGTGGGAGTTAGCGTGATGAACTCGCGGAGGGCCCAGAAGGCGAGCAGCCCAAACATGGCGACCGTAACTGCGCGGCCAAGGAGGAACGCCGCGGCCAGCACGAGGAATAGCAGAAACCAGGCCTTAATGCGTTTGCCCAGCGTATGCAGTACGGCGGCGTCCAACCCGCTGTCGGTACGGCTTTTCAGGAAACGCACGGCCCCGGCCGCCGCGGCCAACAGCAGCAGTACTCCGCCAAGCAGTGCTAGGGTGCGAACGTCAGGCACGGTGGTATCTCACGGGCGAATCAAATCTCTTTAAGGCACTGGACGGCGTTGCGGGCTCGATGCAGAAACTCGCTCTTGCTTTCACCCACTTCCAGCCAGATGGGCGATCCGAAGGTGATGCAACTCAGCAAGGGAACGGGCAGCACCTCGCCCCTCGGCAAGATACGGTTCATGTTATCAATGTGGACGGGAATCAGCTCCAGGTCGGGCCGCCTCTTACAAAGATAGTACAAGCCGCTCTTGAACTCACGAATTTCATCGCCATCGCTCCGACTGCCCTCGGGGAAGACAATGAGCGAATACCGGTCGCCAATCTCGCGGACCATCATCTCCACGGGGCTCCGGTGAACCTTGATCTCCTTGCGGTCAATGAGAATTGCGTTGAACGCTTTCCTGGACAGGTACCTCCGAACGGGCCCCGCAGTCCAATAATCCCGGGCGGCCACCGGACGCGTCAACAGGCGAACCGCCTGCGGCAGCGCCGACCAGAGCACGAGGAAGTCGAGATGACTGGTGTGGTTGGCAAAATAAACCCGCTGGCACGTATCCGGCTGCGAATCGATCCACCGAACACTGGTACCGCTGAAGAATCTGGCCGCGAGGACCAGAATGTTCCGTGTCAGGTTGGTGTCCATATATACATGTGCCGAACTCGGGTCACCCCGCCCCGAAAGGGCCGAGTTCTGCTTTGGTCGGGGACCGCTGCCGGCCGGATGGCCTGTTCATTTCAAGCGGGAAACGGGAGATCGTGGCCCCCTCCCGATCAGCATATCTTAACCTGTTCCGTCGCCCGGGCCAAGTACGTGTGTCAATAGTTGGGCGTTGGCGGCCGATAGTGGCCAAGATCGACTGAGCGAAACCAGGTAATCGTCTTTTCCAGGCCTTCACGGAGTGGGATTGTCGGCTCCCACCCCAGCTTCCTCTGGGCCAAGGAGATATCGGGCTGCCGTTGTGTGGGGTCATCTTGCGGGAGAGGTTCGTACCGAAGCTCCGAGGCCGCGCCGGTCTGCTCGATCACCAATTCCGCCAACTCGTGGATGGTGAACTCATCCGGATTCCCCAAATTGATGGGCCCGATCAGATCGTCCGGGCTGTTCATCATGCCGACGACGCCTTCGATCAGATCGTCGCGGTAGCAGAAGCTGCGCGTTTGCGAGCCGTCGCCGAAGATGGTGATCGGTTCCCCCTGGAGGGCCTGGCGAATGAAGTTCGATACCACGCGGCCGTCAAATGGGTGCATTCGCGGGCCATAGGTATTGAAGATTCGCACGATCCGCACATTTACGCCGTTCTGCCGGTGGTAGTCCATGAACAGGGTTTCCGCCGCTCGCTTGCCCTCGTCATAGCAGGCGCGGGGGCCGATCGGGTTGACCGCACCGCGGTAGCTTTCCGGTTGGGGGTGGACTTCCGGCTCGCCGTACACCTCACTCGTCGAGGCTTGCAGCACCTTCGCGCCACAACGCTTGGCCATGCCCAGCACGTTAATTGCCCCCATAACGGAGGTCTTCATCGTCTTGATCGGGTTGTACTGGTAATGCCCCGGGGCCGCCGGGCAAGCCAAGTTGTAGATTTCGTCGACCTCAAGAAAAATCGGCAGGGTGATGTCGTGGCGAATCAGTTCAAAGTTGGGCCGACCCAGCATCCCGGCCACGTTCGACTTCTGGCTGGTAAAGAAGTTATCCAGACAAATCACGTCGTGTCCCGCGTCGACCAGCCATTCGCATAGATGTGAGCCAAGAAACCCCGCGCCTCCGGTGACGAGAATCCGTTTGAGTGCGGCCATGGTGCCCCCCCCTGTTGCAGTATTGCGATGGCGACGACGGTTCGGTACTCCGCGACCGATAGTCTATCGCAGTTCACCTCAGCCGGACAGGCGGTAGCAACACGAACGGCAACGGCCCTCAGTTTCGCCGCACCAAGGCCGAGATGCACGACGTGCCACCGGATAGATCCCAACAGCAGAGATATCTCCACGGAACCGCGTAAAAATCAGGCCGTGATCGCCATGAACGTCTTTATGGCGATCGGCAGGTTCGAGCTTACCTGCCGAATGTAGAACAGTTGTCCCAACTGT
>CAZASB010000319.1:0-5578 GCA_964487655.1 uncultured Planctomycetaceae bacterium | reverse complement strand
TTCCGGCAAAATCGAACAAACTGAACACGCCAGGACTGTCCCCTTCGCATACAGCAGCGAAAACTGCCTGCGCCGCCCCGTGAACGGTTACCGGGGAGGTGGGAAATAGGGGGCGTAAAACCAATCACAACTCTTAGGCGATCGGCAGGTTCGAGCTTACCTGCCGAATGTAGAACAGTTGTCCCAACTGTTCCCAAACAATTGGGACAATTGTTCTACACTGGGTATATTTCAATCTGCCGGTCGCCTTATCGAGAAAACCGCCGTATCAGCCAAGTGATACTCCAGAGCGCAGCAGTCAGGACAACGGTCCAGAATATGGATGCCTGCCAGTCAATCATGCGGTAGTTCCCCCGTGAAATGACTCATTTCCCCTGGATGCCTAACTCCTCCGCATGTGGCTTTAGCGCCTCAATGACGAACCGGATGTGTTCGGCAAGGTCCGCATCCAGCAACTCGACGCCCTGATGGATAATCTGCCGGTCCACCTTGGCGGCGAATGCCTTGTCCTTGAGCTTCTTCTTGACGCTTTTCGGTTCCAGGGAAACAACTCCATCGGGACGGACCAGGCAGCAGGCGATAATGAAACCCGCCAGTTCGTCGCACGCCAGCAGGCACTTGTCCATAATCGTCTTTGGCGGCAGTCCCCAGGCGGTTTGGTGGAACGAAACGGCGTAGGCGATGCCCTCTTCGTCCTGTTCCCGCAGCCAATCGACGATTCGCTTGGGGTGCTCGTCGGGCCACTGTTCGTAGTCAGCGTCATGTAACAGCCCGGCGATTGCCCAAGTGTCAGGGTCGGCTTCTTCGCCGCCGTATTCGCCTGCCGCTGCCCGCATGACGATTTCCACGGCTCGGGCATGCTTCAACAGTGAGTCCGTCTTCGTCCAGTCGTGTAGTTGGGCTTGTGCCTGCTGATAGGTAACGGTCATGGTTTGTTTCCCTGTGGCTGAACTCTTTGGATACCTTCTTCGGTGGGCGCCAAAACCGACTGGCTTGGCAAGCCAGCCGGTTCTTCCGACAATGATAGCGTTCCAGACCGACAGTACGACGCCTACAAAGCGGAAGGAGCCCTCATGCAAATCGGAGCAATGAACCATTCTAGCCGGTCGGACCGTCGTTCGGTAGCCGACCAATCTAATCGAGTTCAGTGTGTCTCGGCGGCTGCCGGCTATCATCCTCCTACCATGCCCGCCCCAACCGGCGATAGAATGGTCTGAGACACTCCCTTCGCCCCGATATGCCCATGCCCGAAACCATCAAAGGACTGATCGAGCGGGTCACCTATCACAACCCGGAGAACGGTTTCGCCGTTCTGAAGGTTGTCGTCAAGGGCCGCCGAGACCTTGTGACCGTGGTGGGCAGCACCACCTCGGTCACACCAGGCGAGCATGTCGAGGCGACCGGCACTTGGGTCGTGGACCGCCAACACGGCCAGCAGTTCAAGGCCGAAGAACTGAAGACCACCCACCCCGCCTCTGCCAAGGGCATTGAAAAGTATCTGGCCTCCGGTGCGATCCGCGGCATCGGTCCGAAACTGGCGGCGAACATCGTCGCCCTCTACAAGGAACGAACCCTCGAAATCTTCGACAAAGCGCCGCACATGCTGATCCACATACGGGGAGTTGGGAAGGAGCGGCTCAAACGCATCAGCCAAAGTTGGGAAGAGCAGAAGGGAATCCGCAAAATCATGCTCTTCCTGACGGAACACGGCATCACTTCCGGCCGGGCGCTGAGGATCTACCAGACCTACCGCCATGAATCCATAGCCAAGATCAAAGAGAACCCGTACCAACTGGCCGACGACATCCGGGGCATCGGCTTCAAGACCGCCGACGAATTGGCTGCGAAGTTAGGCATCGACCGCAACAGTCCCTATCGTGCCAGGGCCGCCGTGCGATATGCCTTGCGGGAATTGGCGAGCCAGGGCCATGTGGGCTACCCGGAACCGGGCGTCGTTGAACACACCATGAAGCTCGTTGAAATCGACCAACTCATCGTAGAGGAGGCCGTCAGGACAGCCGTGGTGGAAAAGGCGATTGTTCGGGAGGACATCGGGGGGGAACCCTGGCTTTACCTCACGGCCCTCCATCGGGCCGAGGTGGGGCTGAGTCGTTCAGTCCATCGTCTTGTCCAGGCCAAAACTCATCCCATGCCGACGATTGACGTGGAAAAGGCCATCGGCTGGGTTGAGGGAAAGCTGGGCATCCAACTGGCGGCTGGACAGCAGGAGGCGATTCGCCAGGCGTGCCGTCAGAAGATGCTGGTGATTACAGGCGGACCCGGCGTCGGCAAGACCACGCTGGTTCGCAGCATCCTGGAGATCTTTCAGGCGAAGAAGCTCAAGTGCGTCCTGGCTGCGCCCACCGGCAGAGCGACCAAACGGCTTGCGGAAACGACGGGACAAACCGCCAAGACCGTCCATCGGCTCCTGGAGTTCGACCCGACGACGGGTGACTTCAAGCGGAACCAGCGGAAGCCGCTCAAGGGCGACGTGTTCGTTCTCGATGAAGTCTCCATGGTCGATGTCGTCCTGGGGCACCAGTTCCTTCGGGCGGTTCCAGCCGACGCCTGCGTCATCCTGGTTGGCGACGTGGATCAGCTTCCCTCGGTCGGCCCCGGTATGGTGCTGGCCGACCTGATTGCATCGGGCGTCGTCCCTGTCGTTCGGCTCACTGAAATCTTCCGGCAGGCCGCCGAGAGCCGGATCATCACGGTGGCCTACGCCATCAACCAGGGACGGATACCCAACTTGACCACGCCCGAAGAACTGGCTGACTTTTACTTCATTGAGTCAGACGAGCCTGAGGCCATCCAGGACTTGATCGTGAAGCTGGTCAAAGAACGTATCCCGACCCGGTTTGGGTTCAGTCCCAAGACCGACATCCAGGTGCTTTCCCCAATGAATCGGACGCTGTTGGGGTCCAGAAACTTGAACCAAGTCCTCCAGCAGGCTCTCAACCCCGGCGACGGTGGGCCGGAAGTGCAGCGGTTCGGCTGGACTTACCGCATCGGGGACCGGGTGATCCAGACCGAAAACGACTATAATCGGGATGTCTTCAACGGCGATCTGGGCATCGTTGAAAAGATCAACCGGATCGAACAGACGATGATGGTCTTGTTCGAGGGACGGCCAGTGGAGTACGACTTCGGTGACCTGGATGAACTGTCGCTGGCCTACGTCCTGTCGATCCACAAGAGCCAAGGTTCGGAGTTCCCGTGCATTGTCATCCCTGTCCACACGCAGCATTACATGATGCTACAGCGGAACCTCTTCTACACTGCCGTCACCAGAGGGAAGAAGCTGGTGATCCTGGTTGGCACGAAGAAGGCGTTGGGAATGGCGGTGCGACGGCAGGATACGGCGAAGCGGTATACGGCATTGAATGGGAGGTTGCGGAGGTTGTAGGAAGTTCCCTTCACTAACGTACTGAACCAAGCGGCGTTCGTCTGGACGAATCATTTGGAGGAAGCGGAGTGAGTGGGTCGCCAATGCCCATCATCGAAAGGATGGAATCAATGACATCAAAACGCCCGCTTCCAGGTCAGAAGGTTTTGCTTTGCGGACTCGACTGCAAGCCTGGACAAGAAGACCTGTTCCCTACGGACGGCCCGCCAGATCCGGCAGACGGCGATGCAAGGGACCAAGTGGCAGGTGAGTCGGGTAAGGATGAGGACTCCAGCGCAACCTGACAAGGAAAAGAAACGCCATGCCCAAGATACCCAGGCAAGTGATGGACCTGACTGGGCAGACCTTCGGCCAACTGCTTGTGCTTGCCTATGCGGGTTGGCGGAACAAGCGAACCTATTGGCGGTGCAAGTGTCTGGCTTGTGGTAGCGTGCGGGATTACCAGGCTGGCAATCTGCGTAGGCCGAAAGCAGATTGTGGTCCCCCCGCCCTTCTCCATCAGCAGATCAAATGCCAGAATGGAGCCCGTGACGTTCGGCAAGCATAACGACAACCGGGAGACCCCAATGGCCCGAAAGAAGACCAAATCGCCCATCCCGGCCAAGAAGGCCGGCGAAACAACGGCCCGTGTCACGCCCAAGCAAGGGCAAACAATCGATGAGGTATTCGCGGAGTTCCTGGCGGACCAGGAGGCCAGGCTGAGCGAGAGGACCTTACGGCAATACGAGAGCATCATCGACCTGTATGGTTCCTACCTGGAGAGCTACTGGCCCGACTGTGACGAGAATGAATACGGCCGAATCACGGGTGCCGGGGGCACCTATTGTGGCGCCCTCGGCCCGGACGGGATCACGGGTGGGATTTCCGAGTTCCTGGGCTATTTCATGCCGCGCAAGGTGGCGGCCGGTAAAGACATCATGAGGGCCGCCGGCACGGTAATGAAGAAACTCGTGAAGTGGCTGGCGGAGAAGGGTTACGTGAAGGACGAGGAGGCCCTTGAAAGGGCCGAGAAGCGTGCCGGAGAGGCTGCCCGGGATTTGCCGGCGGCAAGCAAAGTGGCCGATTGGCTGGACGCCTACATTGACGAGAATAGCCCGGCGAGCTACTCCCGGCAGATTGAAGACCACTTCATCATTAGCCGGACCGAACCGGGGAAGCTCTGGCTGGAGCCGCTCCTCTCCGAAGACCGCAAGATCGGTCCGGTCCCGGTGCCTCACGAAGTGAGCCAGCAGTGTCAGGTGGGCTGGGACATCGGCGGGATCGTCGCGAAGACGGCCAAGGGGTGGCGCTTTCTGGAGGTCTGGAATGTCACGCCGTAAAACGAGCGGGAAGAAACCCTTGGCACAGGCGGATTCCATGATGGCCCGAATTGAGGCATTCAACGAGGCCAAGGGTGGAGGGGTTCTCGTCGTGAAGCAATCCAAGGGATACTGTCTTCTCCGCGATGACAACGGCAGGCCGATCGCCAGGCTGCGTCCCACGGGAAAGGACGATCTGGTGGCGGTCATGCGGAGAAGCTACCGCGACACGTGGGAACACATCGGCGATTTCGGCCCGATGGTGATGCCGTTGGACGAAGCCCTGGAGTACGTCGCGAAGAACCCAATGGGCGTCTTCTGGGGATAGCTTCAGACCCGCGGCGAATAGCAATCGTGCCCCAGCCATTCCAGGAAGCCCGCAAACGCATTGTCGGAGCGGTCTGGCCTATCGGTGTGCGCCGCCCGATCGGGTAATGCTTTCGAACGCCTTGCGAACTTGCTTGGCTGCGTTCTCGACTTCCCGAAGCTTGTTGACCGTGTCCTCGATTCGCTTCCGTAGCGCGGCCGATGGGGGTGTTTCCTCCGCCACTTTCCTTCGCGCTATGTCGGCCCGCCGGCGCCAGAGTTCGCTGTCGGCGATCAACTGCAGCAGGCCAGCCTCGGCGCTGACGGGCTCCTTCATTCTTCGGCCGCCAGACCTCTTCTTGTCCCCGCCAGGACGGCACTCTGCCTGAATGGCAACCCGCAGTTGCTGGGCTCCCCAGCCTTCCTTCGCTGCCTTCTTCGCAAAGCGTCGTCGTTTCCCAGGCGGCGAGGTGAGCAAGTAGTGGGCGTGCCCCCAATGGAGCGGCAAGCCGTTCGGTCGCCGAAGGCTGCACAATTCGTCGATGGCCTGCTCATCGTACTGCCGGGC
>CAZASB010000318.1:0-5643 GCA_964487655.1 uncultured Planctomycetaceae bacterium | reverse complement strand
AACAAAAACGGGATCAAGCCAGTTGGCCTTGACAAGCACAAACTGAACACGCCACGTCCGAGGGCTTTTCCAACCAGGTCGACGTTCCGCCCGAGCGGCGCTTCGCGGGTTTCGACGCGTACAAGAAGGCGATTGATGCCGGGCCGGACATCGTCCTGCTGGCTACGCCACCCGGCTTTCGGCCGCTCTATTATGCCGCCGCCATCGCCGCGGGAAAGCACGTCTTCATGGAGAAACCCTGTTGCGTTGACGCGCCCGGTTTCCGATCCCTAATGGAAACCAATAAGCTGGCCGACGAGAAGGGCCTGAAGGTGTGTGTCGGTCTCCAGCGGCGTCACAGCGCCCAATTCATTGAACCGGTCAAGGAGATTCACGACGGGTCACTCGGGGAGTTGCTGTTGTTGCGAGCGTACTGGAATACCTCTGGAATCTGGGTTCGCCAACGCCAGCCAAACCAGTCGGAAATGGAATACCAGATGCGCAATTGGTACCATTTCGCCTGGCTTTCCGGCGATCAGATTTGCGAGATGCACGTTCATAATCTCGACATGTGCAACTGGATAAAAGACGATCATCCCGTGGCGGCGAACGGCATGGGGAGTTGTCAGGTGCGCAACAACCACGGCGTGAGCCAAATATACGACCATCACTTTGTCGAGTTCACGTACAAGGACGGCGCCAAGCTTTACAGTCAGTGCCGCTTGCAGCCGAACACATGGAACATCGTCACGCAGTTCGCCCACGGCGTCAAGGGCATGAAGGAGTTGCCGGGCGGTGGGCACGATGGATTCCTCCGAGAGCAGGTCGATCTGGTCAATGCGATTCGCAATAACGAGAAACTCAACGACGGCTGGCACGGCGCGACGAGCAGCTTCACGGCCGTTTTGGGCCGCATGGCAACGTATTCCGGTTTGGAGGTCAACTGGGACGACGCGGTAGCCAAGGGGCCAAGCGAGATGCCGGATCGGCTCGCTTTCGACGCGGAGCCGAAGGCCCTGCCCGACGAGAACGGCGACTACCCACAGCCCATTCCTGGACTGTACAAACCGTATTAGCAATCGTTATCATTCGGATATACTATGCTCCAAGCGAACGCAATCCACCCCGGCGGAACGATGCCAGATCGGTTATCATGAACCACTTCCAACCGGGAACTGATAGCCGCCGTCCATGTCGCCTGCCTACCCCAAACCTGCGAAACTGCACGTCCTATACGAGGACAATCACCTGCTGGTGCTCAATAAGCCGGCCATGCTTCCGACCATGGGCACGCCCGCAGGCACGGAAACGCTACTGACGCTGGCGAAGCAATACGTGAAGGACAAATATCGCAAGCCGGGCAACGTGTACTTGGGGGTCGTCAGTCGGCTCGATGCGCCGGTGACGGGCGTTGTCCTATTCGCACGGACCTCGAAAGCGGCTCGCCGGCTGACAGAGCAATTCCGCGAGGGCCACGTGGAGAAGGTCTACTGGGCGCTGGTCGAAGGCACGGTGGAACCCGGTGGGGAAGAGTGTGCCGACTGGGTGGCCCCCGATGAGCGGCATCGGCGAGTTCGAATCGTGGGCCCCGGCTTCGAGGGCGGCAAGCAGGCACGCCTGCGATATCGACCTCTGCGCTTGATAAAGGGTCGTACGCTGCTGGAAATCGAGCTTCTTACCGGGCGTAAACACCAGATACGCGTCCAGCTTTCCCATCGCGGGCTCTCCATCGTGGGCGATCGGAAGTACGCCAGCCAAATCGCGTTCTCTTCCGGCATCGCGTTGCATGCCAGGCGGCTAATCGTCAATCATCCGGTGGGAGGGTATCCCGTGGAGGTGGTCGCGCCCCTTCCGAACTACTGGCCCCTTGCCGAGAGCTATATTTCACGGTAGCGTCGTATCATGGGACTCTAGTTGTAAGGCATAAGGGCTTTTCGTGTCAGAATCGAACTCGGGCTCACAATTCCAGCGGTGTGCCATCCAGAGCGGCCTGCTTACCGAGCAGGATCTCCTGGACGCCCGCGCCGGTATCCGCTGGTCGGACGGGCAGGATCGCAGCGATGCCCCGCCCACCGACAAACAACTCGCCAACCGGCTCGTCGAGACCGGCAAGCTGAACGTCTGGCAGGCCAAGCAACTGCTCGACGGGCAAACGAAGTTCACGCTCGGCCCGTACCGTATTATCGACTCTATCGGCCAGGGTGGCATGGGGCAGGTGTTCAAGGCGGAACACAACATGCTCGGGCGAGTGGTTGCCATCAAGGTGTTGCCGCGAGCGAAGTCGACGCCCGAGGCCATCGAAAACTTCACCCGCGAGATTCAGGCACTCGCCAGTCTCGACCACAAGAACCTGGTGGAGGCCATCGACGCGGGGCGCGACGGCAACGTGCATTACATGGTAACCGAGTACGTGCCCGGAAGCGACCTGCACAAACTGGTCCGCCGCCAGGGTCCGCTCGATATGCAAACGGCGGCCCGGATCATCTGCGACGTCGCCGAAGGATTGTACCATGCCCACCAGCAGGGACTGATCCATCGCGACGTGAAGCCGGGCAACGTGCTCGTGATGCCGGACGGCCACGCCAAGCTTTCCGATCTGGGGCTTGCCGGCCCCATAGACGCCGACGAGAGTACCGACCCGAGGTTTGGAAAGATCGTCGGTACGGCCGACTACATTTCGCCCGACCACATCAAGAGCCCATGGGATCCGACGCCCCTGTGGGACATCTATTCGCTGGGCGGTACGCTGTACTACGCGGTTACGGGAAGCGTTCCATTTCCAGGTGGTACGACGGCCGACAAGGCACGGGCACACCAGGAATTTCGGCCGCTGGATCCGCGGCGATTGAATCCGGCCTTGAGCAGTGGCTTTGTCGACGTCATGGCCGATATGATGGCGAAAGACTCGGCCCAACGCGTTCCCTCGGCGCGGGAGGTCATGGCGCGCTTGTCGCCCTGGGCCACGGGCCCATGGTCCATGCCATCGCCGGCCACGCGGCCGCCGCTCGCCCCGCCACCCGCCCGACTGCCGACGATTGACGACATCCACCTGGAAAGCGACGATGACAGTCCCAGCCAGGTTGTGCCCACGGCCGAGTCGCGAGTCGTGCTCGTGTCGGTCCTGCTCTGGGGCGTTGTGCCGGGTCTGCTGCTGCTGGTCATTCTGCTGTTGTGGCTGCTCATGCGGGGATGATGGAGACCGAGGAGCCGTGGACGCGGCGGATGTCCGACGAATCGAGCCGGGCGAATTGCTCCATACACGACGTTGCATGGACACTGAACCAACCGATACCCGCTGACCCAAACGGTCCGGCACGATATGTGGGGGAAAAGGGCTTGCTGCGAAGGAATCAATGGGCTGACCCTGGCTTGCGCAGTTCCAACAAGGGTTTCCGCGACCTCGGCCCATCCTGCATGAATAGCCATGAACTTTCTGGTTTGACGGGCAGATAGCCTGCAAAGTTCCCACAAATGGGAGCGTCAGTTGCCGAATGATTGGAGCGGGGCAGGGATTCGGCCGCCGAAGTGGACGAATGCCTCGCTCGCGCCTGCGTTGCGCACTTCCATGACCGGCATCTTGCCGAACAGCCCACCGAAGTCGACCATATCGCCCGCCTTCGCCCCAGGTACTGGAATGAGCCGCACGGCCATGGTCTTGTCGTTGATCACGCCGATGGCCATTTCGTCGGCAATCAATGCGGCGAGGGTCTCGGCCGGGGTATCGCCCGGCACGGCGATCATGTCGAGCCCAACGGAACAGACACTCGTCATGGCTTCCAGCTTTTCGAGCACCAAGTGCCCCTCGGCCACGGCCTCGGCCAGGGTTGCATCTTCGCTGACGGGAATGAAAGCGCCGCTCAGGCCTCCTACCGAACTGGAGGCAAAAAGGCCCCCTTTTTTCACCGCGTCGTTGAGCATGGCCACGGCGGCCGTCGAGCCGGGAGCCCCTATCTGGGCAATGCCGAGCATCTTGAGGATTTCGCCCACGCTGTCGCCGACGGTCGGCGTGGGGGCAAGCGACAGGTCGACAATACCGAACGCAAGGCCGAGTTCCGCCGCTACCTCGCGGCCAATCAACTCGCCTACTCGCGTCACGCGGAAGCTGGTGATTTTGATCTCCTCGGACAGGTCGCCTAAGGTCAGCTTGGCGCCGGTGGCCAAGCGGCGTCGCAGAGCGCTTCCAACCACGCCAGGACCAGAAACGCCAATGTTGATCGTGGCCTCGGGTTCGCCCGATCCCATGTAGGCACCGGCCATAAAGGGGTTGTCCTCGGGAATGTTGGCAAAAATACATAACTTCGCGCAGCCGAACCCCTGGCGATCGGCCGTGGCGGCGGCGATATCCAGCAGCGTGTGGCCCATCTGATGCACGGCGTCCATGTTGATGCCGGCCTTGCGCGAAGCGACGTTTACCGAGGAGCACACGCGGGTAGTTTGCGACAGCACCTCCGGCAGGGAGCGGATGACGACGTCGTCCCCCGTACCGATGCCCTTGTGGACCAACGCGGTGAACCCACCGACGAAATCGACGCCACATTCGTCGGCCGCCGTATCGAGTGATTGCGCCAGCCGTATGGCCGCGCTACGCCCGTGACCGGCCAGCAAGGTTGCGGCGGGCGAGATGGCCAGCCGCTTATTGATGACTGGAATACCGTACTTCGCGCCCACGCGGTCGCATATTTCCACGAGCCGGCTTGCCCGGGCAAGGATCTTCTGCCGCACCTTGCGGCATACGTGGTCGATGCTGGGCGCTGCGCAATCATCCAGGTTCAAGGCTAGTGTAACGGTGCGCACGTCGAGGTGCTCGGCGTGGAGCATGTCGATGGTCGAGAGGATTTCTTCCGTTCGAAGCATGGTTTGGTCCTTATTCGCGGCTCACGACGATCGGGTGAAACGCAACTGGTTGGTGGCCACGAACACGTTCTCGTGCTGTAATTTCACGGTGAACCCCAAGTCCTGGCCCAGTTGCTCCAGGTCCGCCTGCATCATGCGTACATCCCACCGCTTGGGAACCTCCACTTGGCCGATGAGCACAAACTCGTTCCCCTCGTGATGGCCGTACAGGTCGACAATGTTAATGTCCTTCCCCGCCAGGTATTCGCTGAACTGGCGGACGATGCCAGGCCGGTCGTCGCCGAAAGCCGTAATGACAAACCGTTCGGTCGGTTCGGGTACGGCCGAGTTGGGCTGCGGTCTCCAAGGGTACACCAGTACCTGATAGGGCCGGCTGGCGCTCTCGGCCGTTCGAACCCGTTCAGCCAACTCATTCGGTGCGATCTGCTCCGGAAGGCTCACGGTCATAATGAGTGTGAAATAACCGCTCAGAACGGTCTGGCTGCACGCGTCGATATTACCACCGAGCGACTCGACGGCCTGGCTCACCGAGGCGACAATGCCCGGATGGTCCTCGGCCATGACGTCGAGCACGTAGGTATGCTGGAGTTCAGGCATCCGATTGTTCTCTCCTCAATCGCCAAAATCGTCTTCTTTTCACATCTTGTTGGGTCCGATTATAGTGGGACGTTGGGAGGCCGGCAATGGGCAAGCTGCGCAGTGACGCCTCTGGCCACGGCCGGATTGTTCATCATGGCTCTTCCGTTTCTTCGAGAGGCGAAAACGCGACGGGGGCGGTGGGCTGAATCGGGCGGTGTGCGTACGCCGATG
>CAZASB010000317.1:0-5690 GCA_964487655.1 uncultured Planctomycetaceae bacterium | reverse complement strand
GGGACAGTCCCCCGGTGAACGGTTACCGGTCGTTGTCACATGACCCTCGTGCGGCGTGCAGGCAAGTTGCACCGTCGCGCGGCATCCCGGTCCAGCGCCGCCAGGGCCGAACGCTTCCGCCGACTGGTGGGCGGCACGACTTCTTGCCAGCCCGTGCCCGTGGGTTCCTCGCGTCAGGGCTTGACACGGCCCCATCTTTAATGCCACAATGATGGTTGATCGTGGGTCTGAATCTGGATTCGCTAACCGTACCATGTTTAGCCGGCCGTTCCCAAGTCGGTTTCTCGATTGTTGGACTCCTGCCATTGCGGCAGTGGCGATTGGGGTAATATCGGCATGGTTGGCCCTGGGCGCGCCTGGCGACCATGTCGGGACGTATTCCTTGTCCGTCACCGGGTACGGCGGGCAGGCGGTAACCAGCACCGATTCCGACGTAAGCCTGGAACCGCTGGAACATGCGCCCACGGAACGTCGGCCGACCCCCGAAGCCCAGCTTACCGAAGGGGTAACGCAAACGGGCATCTGTTCACCGGCCGGAAGGTTCGGCTTTTCCTCTGGCTCCGAGGTAACGTCTACCGACCGACGGCTGTCGAGAAGGCGGCGTTGGTCCGAGGCGTTTTCACGAGTGTCCTCGCGCTGGTCTCTCCAAGTTCTCTTCTGTCGATGGGTCATTTGATTCGCCGACTCTGACGAGGGCGGCCCTCTCGGAGTTTCTGGCAATTCCCCATCCACTTTCCGCTTCGCTTTTTTGCTCCGGCGGATTGCGTTCAACCGTGGCGGCCAGCCGTTGGGCTGCGCGCCTCGT
Source organism: uncultured Planctomycetaceae bacterium (assembly GCA_964487655.1). Taxonomy (GTDB): domain Bacteria; phylum Planctomycetota; class Planctomycetia; order Pirellulales; family Thermoguttaceae; genus PWXP01. The sequence goes on along the minus strand of CAZASB010000317.1, from coordinate 4,885 downwards.
GGCCGCAAACCGGCACAATGGCTAGCGTTGCATTAGGAGATCACTCATGAATCCCCCGGATACCGCGTATTGCAGTCAATGTAAGAAAGACGTCCATTTTCACTATGATCCGGTCAATCATTGGAAGCAACTCCTGCTGGCGGTCTTCACGCTCGGCTTGTGGCTTCCGATGTGGCTTTGCATCGCACTGAGCCCCACCAGATTGTGCGACCATTGTGGACATCCCCTATGGAGTCAAGAAACCTAGGCGGATGCCCACCGCGCCGGCCATGGCCACCGACCGTTCACGCGGTCGGCGGAAGAGCCGTAATCGTCCGCGGCGCTCGCGACATTGCGGGACATCTCATACTCTTGCCTATTTACCGAGGTGGCGAAATGTGGTTTTTCTCGTTCATGATGATCTGTGTGGCAGTCGCACTCGCCGGAGTCGTGTGGAATGAGTTCTTCTGGTGGTCGATGGCCGGATGCGGCGTTCTGTGGATCGTCGGCAGCCTGATCGAGGTCTTCTGGATCTACCGGTCCCAGGACAAGGTAGGGAGATAAGACGGTGGAAGCGGATTGAGTTTTCCGTAACCGTTCACGGGGCGGCGCAGGCAGTTTTCGCCGCTGCATGCGAAGGGGACAGTCCCATTTTCGCGGCGGAAACGGTGGATCATTGGGAAAGAACGCCCTTTGTGCCGCGAAAATTGGGACAGTCCCCCTGTGAACGGTTACAGTTTTCCCACCAACTGGCCCCAGTCTGAAGCTGGCTACACGGGCCGCTCGTCGGCCATGCGATCGATCCGGCGCAAGATGGCAAAGAACGGCGGTAGGTAGATCGTGTCGGCCGCAAACACCACCAGGCTGAACCACCAGGGCAGCCTGCCCAAGGCGACGTATGTCACCGACAGCAGGGTCGCCGCCGCCTTGCTCCAGAAGCCGAGCATCAGGAGGTTGCGGTTGCGCACCGGATTAGCCGCGACCAGGAAGTAGCCCCACCCGAAAAGGGCGACCAGCACGCCGAGAACCTGGATGGACAACGCCGGACTCGGTTTTGTGGCCCCCAGGGCCTTGAAACCCTCGTGATAAAACACGATCATCCCAAAACCGGCCAAAAAGTTCCATCCGCCGGCAAAGCGGAGCAATGGGGCCATCCACGGGGAAAAGGTGAATCGTGTGCTCATGACGCCAGTATACCCCATACGCCAAGCGACGGAAGAGAGCCTTGCCAGACTTCATTGAATTGCACAACGAACTCCTGTTTCTCGGCACGGGCACCTCGCATGGGGTTCCCATGGTCGGGTGTGGTTGCCCTACGTGCCGCAGCCCAGATCCGCGCGACTGCCGAACTCGATGCAGCGTACTCCTCGGCCTGCCAGAGGGGCACCTGCTGATCGATACGCCGCCCGAACTGCGCATCCAGTTGCTCCGAGAACGCATTGGGCGGATTAACGCGGTGGCGTTCACCCACGAACACGCCGACCACACCTTTGGGCTGGACGACCTGCGAATCTTCCCGAAGTACCTCGGGCACGATCTGCCCGTGTACTGCAACCGTACAACCGAGGCGCGCATTCGGCACGTGATTGACTACGCATTCGATCCGATCACGCGCGACTGGCCGGCCGGCGGGGTTCCCCGACTCGACTTGCGCCGGATTGACACGACCCCGCTGGAAATCTTGGGGGCCACCATCCGGCCGATTCCACTTCCGCACGGGCGCTTTAACGTGCTGGGATTCCGTGTGGGCGAAGTGGCCTATTGCACCGACACCAACGGCATCCCTCCTGCAAGTCGCGAATGGCTGACCGACCTCGACGTACTGATTCTCGACTGTCTCCGCCGCCGCCCACATCCGACCCACCTGAGCCTCGACGAAGCCATCGCCGTCGCTCGCGATCTGGGCGCCCGTCGCACCCTCTTCACGCATATTGCCCACGACCTGAAGCACGCCGAGGTGAGCCGGGACCTACCACCAGGCATGGAACTGGCGTACGATGGGCTTTGCGTGGGCCTGTGACGGCCTAAAACTTTCGCGTAAGGCGTGAAGGCTCTTCCGTTTCTGGGTGCAGAATTGCCTGACACGTGGATGAACCCGGATGCTGAGACATCCGGAACCATCCACCCTACGTCTTTTCACCACGGACTTGCACCCAGAAACGGAAGAGCCGGCGTGAATACAATGGAACAGCAACTCCTCGACAAACTGGCCGCACACGAACAAGCGGAACTCCTGCGGTTCTGGGATGAACTGGAACCTGCAAGCCAAGAATCGCTTGCTGCCCAAATTGGTTGTCTGGACTTGCCGCTACTGGATCAACTTATCTGCCAGGAGAGCGATGACGCCTCCATTCGAGCCATGGCCGCCCGCGCCGAGTCGCCCCCGGCAATCCGATTGCTAGACACGGCCCGGAACCGCTTCACGCCGGAGGAGGCCCGCCGACGCGGCCAAGAGGCCCTAGCCACTGGCGAGGTTGCCGCCGTGCTAGTTGCCGGGGGGCAGGGAACGCGATTGGGTTTCGACCAGCCGAAGGTCATGTACCCCATTGGCCCCGTCTCGCGGCATACGCTGGCCCAGATTCTGTTTGAAAAGCTGCTGGCCGTCAGCTCGCAGTTTGGCGTGCGCATACCGCTAGCCGTCATGACCAGCCCGGCTACCGACGAGCCGCTCCAGCGTTTCTTCGCCGAAAACAACCGCTTCGGACTGCCCGAAGACGACCTTCTGCTGTTCTGCCAAGGGACCATGCCTGCGGTCGATGCCGAGACCGGGAAGGTGCTCCTGGCGGCGAAGGACCAGCTTGCCCTGAGCCCCGACGGGCATGGCGGAATGCTCGCGGCCATCACTGGCAGCGGCGTGCTCGACGAACTGGCCCAGCGCGGCATTCGAACCTTGTTCTATTTCCAGGTCGATAATCCGTTGGTCCAGTTCGGATCGCCCGAGTTCCTCGGCTACCATCGGCTGGCCGGTTCGGAACTTTCCACGCAGGTGATTGCCAAGCAATCGCCCCTGGACCGGGTGGGGAACGTGGTCGAGGTGGACGGACGGCTGCGCGTGATCGAATACAGCGACATGCCGGACGACGTGGCCGAGCGGCGCGCGAGCGACGGCTCGCTCGCCATCTGGGCAGGCAGTATCGCCGTCCACCTGATCGAGGTATCCTTTCTCCAGCGAATGGCTGGGCAGGCCGACGCGCTGCCGTTCCACCGGGCGCACAAGAAGGTAGCCCACCTCTCCGAAGACGGCCGAATGGTCGAACCGTCGGAACCGAACGCGTTGAAGTTCGAGCGGTTCATCTTCGATCTGATCCCCTCGGCCAAAAACTCGCTGGTCGTGGAGATCGACCCAGCGCAAGGGTTCGCACCGCTGAAGAACGCGTCGGGCGCGCCGGCCGATACGCCCGAGCACGTCCGCGCGGCCATGATCGCCGAGCATCGCCGCTGGCTCACCGCGGCCGGCGCCGAGATGGCCGACGATGTCCAAGTGGAAATCAGCCCCCTGTTCGCACTTGATGCCGGCGAAATCGCCGCCAAGATCGCCCCAGATACGCAAGTCACACGCGACACGTATTTCCACCCGCCCGCAAACGGTTGCCCAGCGGGCAGCTAGTTGGTACAATGGCACAATTTGATGCTCCTGTATCAAGAGGGTTTGCTGCGCAAGGCAATGGCCTTGCGCGAAGCGGTTCGGCGCAAACTGCGGGAGCCACTCGAACCGTGAGCGAATCATGCTTTACGCCGTGATCATGGCCGGAGGCACAGGCACGCGATTCTGGCCGGAAAGTCGTGCTTTGCGCCCGAAACAACTTTTGCCCATGCTGGGCGATGCGACGATGATCCGCGCCACGGTGAATCGGTTGCGAGGGCTGATTCCGCGTGAACGACTGCTCGTGGCGACCACGGCGGAACTGGCCTCGTCTGTCGCCCAGGAGTTGCCCGAGCTTCCCGGCGGCGCGATCCTGGCCGAGCCGTGCAAGCGGAACACGGCCCCGTGCATCGCCCTGGCGGCGCGGGTAATCGTTCGCCGCGATCCGGATGCCGTCATGGCCGTCATGCCGGCCGATCACGTAATTGCCGACGAAGACGCTTTTCACCACGCGATTCGTTACGCCAAGGCCCTAGTCGAGGAAGACCCGCGGCGGCTCATCACGTTCGGCGTCCCGCCCACCTACCCGGCCGAAGGATTCGGCTACATCGAGCGCGGCCCGGCGGTCGAAACGGCGGCACGAAAACAGTTCGCCAACCCGCCCGGCGCCTTCCACGTGGCACGGTTCCGCGAAAAGCCCGATAGGGCGACCGCCCGCGAGTACCTCGAAGCGGGCCGCTACAGTTGGAACTCGGGCATTTTCGTGTGGAAGGCACAACGCATTCTCGACGAGCTAGCGCGATTCGAGCCGAAGATGCACGCGCGGCTTGCCGCGGTGGATGAGAGCATTGGCACGCTCCGGTTCGAGAAAACGCTTCAACGCGAGTTCGCGGCAATCGAGGGCAAGTCCATCGACTACGCCGTCATGGAACGGGCGGAAGAAGTCCTGGTGGTCGAAGCGCCTTTCGACTGGGACGACGTCGGAAGTTGGCGCGCCCTGGCGCGTCTGCAGGGGATCGACGGAGACGGCAACACCATCGACGCGAAGCATCTTGGCCTGGAGACGTCCGGCGCCATCGTGCGCGGAGGGCGCGAGCACCTCATCGTGACCGTCGGAATGACCGACTGCATTGTGGTCCACACGCCCGACGCAACGCTCGTTGCCCACAAAGATCATGAAGAGCGCATCCGCCACGTGGTCGACGAACTAAAGCAACGCGGTTGGAACGAGTTCCTGTAAAGCGGATGGAAGAAAAACGGTAACCGTCCACAGGGGGACTGTCCCAATTTTCTCGGCACAAAGGGCGTTCTTTCCCAATGATC
>CAZASB010000316.1:0-5708 GCA_964487655.1 uncultured Planctomycetaceae bacterium | reverse complement strand
GAGGTTTGCCTATTTTCCGGGCATCTTGCCCAGCTTTCCTTCCAGGTCGCCGGCCGTTTGGTCGTTGCGGCGGTGGTGGGACGTCCGGTGTATGTCCAACGGAACGGTTTGGCAAACGTGCGGTTGAAGTAGTCAATGAAGTCCAGCAGGCGATCCTTTAAGGCTGTCAACGACTTGAAGTTGCCACGTCGGACTGCGCGTCGCCCCACGATCCCGAACACAATCTCAATTCGGAATCGTCTCGACGATCCGCTCGAGCGCCTGAATGCCGGGCATCTCGTCAATTCCCGGGTGCTGTAGAATATCCCGTCTTCCGTTTCTTCATGGTTTCGCCACGGCCCGGCCCCTTTCCGACCGGTCGTCTTCCATTTACGATACTCGTATGGACACCGCCGACAAGACCCCTGCCCAATCGCTCGCCACGCCGGTGCAGTATCTCAAGGGGATGGGGCCGGCGCGGGTCGATCTGCTCGACCGACTTGGACTGCACACGGCCGCCGACGTACTCTTCCTCTTCCCTCGCGATTATCAGGATCTGACCGACGAGCGACCAATCGCCAAGCTGGAAGAGGGCCGGCTCCAGACCGTGTGTGGCGTGGTCGAAGACATTGAGCTGCGAGGGACGCGGACCGGCAAGACCATCCTCGGTGTGCTGGTACGGCAGGGTGGCGAGTTTCTTCGCGCCATGTGGTTCAATCAGCCGTTCATGCGTGATAAGTTCACGCTTGGTCAGCGGGTTATGCTCTCGGGCAAGCCGAAGTACGAAGGCCTCGTCTGGCGGATGAATCACCCTCGCGTCGAGCCGTTGGCCGAGGAGGAAGAAGATCCGGCCGGACGCATCCTACCCGTCTATCCGCTTACCGAAGGCCTGCACCAGTGGGAAATGCGGCGGATCGTGCGTCAGGCGGTCGACGATTTCTGTCCGCTCATCGAAGAGACGTTCCCGCCCGAGTATCTCCAGCGGCACGAGCTGTGGCCCATCGCCCAGGCACTGCCGCAAATCCACTTCCCGGACACCAAGCAGAGTCTAGCCGCGGCCCGCCGCCGGTTCGTCTACCAGGAGCTATTCATCCTGCAGCTTGCCCTGGCCGTGCGACGGCAGCAGCAGGACGACGCCAGCCGCGCCCCGGAACTGCCTACCTCAGCCAAGATCGACGCCCGCATCCAGCGGCTGTTCCCGTTTGAACTCACTGCGGGGCAACGGCAGGCGATTGCCGACATTTCGGCCGACATGGGCCGCTCGAAGCCCATGAACCGACTCCTGCAAGGCGACGTGGGCAGCGGCAAGACGATCGTGGCCGTCTATGCCATGTTACTGGCCGTCGCCCACGGCTATCAGGCCGTACTCATGGTGCCCACGGAGGTGCTCGCGCGGCAGCATGCGCAAACCTTCGGCCGACTGCTCATCGGCAGCGAGGTCCGTAGCGGCCTACTCACCGGCGGCCTGCCTGCCAAACAGCGGGCCGCCTTGCTCAACGAGATTCGCACCGGCGCGTTGGACTTGGTGCTGGGCACGCAGGCGATCATCCAGGAAGATGTATCGTTCGCAAAACCCGGGTTGGTGGTGATTGACGAACAGCACAAGTTCGGCGTTCGGCAGCGTGCGAAGCTGAAGTATGCCGGACCCGATCCGCACTACCTGGTGATGACCGCCACGCCCATTCCCCGCTCGATCACCATGACGTTGTTCGGTGACCTGGACGTCTCCGTCCTCCACGACATGCCCCCGGGACGGCAGAAGGTGAACACGTACCTGACAGACGACGGCAAGCGGGAGCGCTGGTGGGAGTTCTTCCGCAACAAGCTTCGAGAAGGGCGACAGGGATTCGTCGTCGCGCCGCTAGTGGACGAGTCAGAGCAGTTGGACGTGGCCAGCATCGAGGAGCAGTTCGAGACGCTGTCCAATGGCGAGTTGGAGGCGTTCCGCGTGGGCTTGGTCCACGGCCGGATGACCTCGGCGGAGAAGGATGCCGTCATGGACGCCTTCCGCCGGAGCGAGTACCAAGTACTTGTTTGCACGTCGGTGGTCGAGGTGGGCGTGGACGTTCCGAACGCCACGCTCATGACCATCGAAAGCGGCGAGCGGTTCGGCCTAGCACAACTTCATCAGCTTCGCGGCCGGATTTGCCGCGGCCGGTATCCGGGCTTCTGCTGTGTCTTCGCCGAGCCGCGGACCGAGGCCAGTCAGAAGCGGCTCGACGCGTTCGTTAAATCGACCGACGGCTTCAAGCTGGCCGAGCAGGATTTTGCCCTGCGAGGTCCGGGCGACCTGTTCGGCACGCAGCAGCATGGCCTACCGCCGTTCCGTATTGCGGACTTACTTCGCGACCAGGAACTACTTATCGAAGCGCGTCGCGACGCCATGTCGCTGATCGCCTCGGACCCCGGCCTTTCCCAATCGGAACACGCCCGCCTCCGCCGCCAAGTGCTCAGCCGCTATGGCAAAGCGCTCGAACTGGGCGACGTAGGGTGAGAGCAGCCACTTTGGAGTGTGATGTTGGAGGCAATGTTCAGATCCGAGACTCTTCTCATCGACGGTTCCCTAGAATGATAACCGTTCACGGGCCGGCCGGGAACTGGTCCATTTTTCGGTCAACAGACTCGACGGACGGGAAAACACGCAAGCCGAAAACATAGACCTATCCCCTTGCCGGCCGAAGGGGACAGTTCCCCGTGAACGGATGCCTGGAATGGAAAGGTGGAACTGTTGGCATACAGGCCGAAAGGCGACGGCCGGGAGTTGGCGGACAATCTAACAATTCACGTACAAGCGGAAAGCCCGCTTCTCTCAATTCGGGCTTGATCGTAACCTTGCCAACTGACGCCAGTGCTAGCCGTTTTCATTCCCAGAGTGATGAATAATCCGGGCTAAAGCAAATTCAACTTACATTTTGTGGAAATAATCTCACAAAAGGGCCACTTATGGTGGGATCATGGTTGCTGCGTCTGAGGGGGCATGTTTCGAATCGCCTCGCCTTGTGGAGGTAGGCGAGTGAAAGGGGGGTACAGTTCTTTCGCCCTTCACCGCCCGAGGCAGTACAGCCACTTATTGCCGCGAATGAAGAGGCGGCCGTCGCTTACCGCGGGCGAGGCGAGGGTGCGGTCGTCGAGCTGGTTCTCGGATAGACGCTGAAAGCGATCGGTCGCGCCGATGACGGTGCAGAGCCCGTCCATGTTCAGAAAGTAGATGCGCCGCTCAGCCAATATGGGCGAGGCCCGGTAACTCCCCTTCAGCCGCTCCTTCCACTTCAATCGGCCGTCCAATGCGTCGTGGCAGCGGATGATGCCCTGGTTGTTCACCATGAACAACAGCTCGCCGGCCAGTAGCAGGCAGGGGCCGTCTGAAGTGCCCTGGTCGTCGGACCAAACGACCGACGCGAGAGAGAGCAGGCCGTCCTTGTCTGGCCGGACGGCCAGCAGTGCTTCGCGCATCCCTTGGATTGCATACACCATTCCGTTCCCGGCGACCGGGGTCGGAACCACGCGGTTGCCAATCAGGTCGGGCAGCCACCACAGCCGCTGGCCGGAAAGCGGGTTATACGCGTCGAGCGTCTGCCCGCCCATCACCACGAGTTCCGACCGACCGTTGCGGTTCCACAGCGAGGGCGTCGTGTAGCTGTCGCAAGGTTCGGCCATGGCGGAGGTCATGCGTTTGGTGAACCACGCCTGCTGGCCGGTGCGCTTGTTGTGGGCCACGAGATAACTGACGGACGGCTCGCCGGGCAGGTCGGCGCATGAATCCTGCATGCAGGCGGAGATGAGCAGGTCGCCGTGGAGGATTGGGCTATTGGCGTGTCCCCACCAGATCGTGTAAACGCCGTGGTCGTCCTGGAGGTTGCGTTTCCATATCTGCCGGCCGTCGAAATCGTAGGCGGCCAAGTCGCCGCTACCGAAGTGGACGATCACCAGTTCGCCATCTGTTACGGGCGAGGGAGACGCCATGTTCTGGTCGCGATGGAACTCCTGTCGCCGGCGACGGTCGCCCTTCTTACCCCAACCTTCGAAGTTGGGAGTCTCGGCCGTCGCCACGGTGCGCTGCCAGACAGGCTTGCCCGTGGCCTTGTCGATGCGCATCAGTATCAGGTCGCGGTTTTCAACGTGGCTAGTGACGAACACGGCATCGCCCCAGATGGCCGGCGTACTGTTGCCCCATTCCGGCAGCGGGCACCGCCATTCGACGCCCAGATTCTCACTCCAAGCGACCGGCAACCCTGTTTCTTCGGAAACGCCATTCCCATTGGGCCCTCGCCACTGCGGCCAGTTATCGGCCCCAGCCGGCAAGGCAAGGATCGTTCCACAAAGAATGCAGCACGGGAAGAGAAAGTGGAGTTTCATGGCGAGAGTTCTTGGGCGTGTGTCTAGGGGAGCCGTGCATGACCATGCACCCACCAAATCCACGTGTGGGTATCCAACACAATCACTGCAATGCCTCCCATTTGTCGTCTGCTACCGGCTCAGCCGGCTCATGAAAGCGGACGGGTGTGCCTCAATCCAAGGGTATCACTGCCGCGGCCGTACGTCAAGTTATCGCACATGGCGTTTGGCTCTTCTTCGGCAGAGTCCCGCCGGTTTCGCATGAAGGTCCGCTACGGAACGAACCCCGGCGTACCGCCCTCGAAGGCCGTAAACTCGGCCCAGACGGGCAGGTGGGCGGAGAGCGACTGGAGGGTCAAGGGATTCACCTCGTACGCTCGCACCAGGTCGAAGGCGCCGCCGCGGCCGGTGTGCTCGGCCGTGGCACGACGCGAGATGACCAGATTGTTCGACGTGGAGAGGCCCGAGGCGGTCAGGGGGTCGGTAACGCAGGCGGTGAGCCGAACCGGCTCGAAGGTCGCGTCGATCTTGCGTGGCACGGCTGCGAAGTTGCCGGCCAGAATGACGTCGTCCTCGCCCAGCCCGTCGTCGCGAACCGCGCGGTACACCTCAACCAGTCGTGGTAATTCGTTGTCCGCGTAGGCCGGATCCACCTGCACGTTGACCAGCTTGAAGGTGAACGCCTCGTTGGGTTTCGGCCCGCGTACGCGGAACAGTCCGATCAGCGGTTTGCGCCGGAACTGGTTCGTTGGATCTTCAATTGTGCGGACCGTGTCGAGATCGACTTCTATCGTGGCCCGATTGAACACGAAGGCAAGGTAGTGTTCCGTGGGTGTTTCGCGCACGGAAGGACACACGGCGAAGTCGTACTGCCGCCCGCCGCTATTGACACGTTCCAGCAGCCGTAGCAGCACGCTCGGAGTGCTGCCGTTGAGTCCCTGAAAGGCCCAGAGGTCGAACTCCGGCACCAGTTTCACGAGTAGATCGCCTGCAACGGGCCGGGCGAATCGGTGCTCGTCGAGTTGGTCCAGGTGGAAGCTGGCGACGCGGATCGTGGCCTTGACCGTCGATGCCGTCCGCGCCGCGCCATTGTCGGCCCCGCCGGGAAGGAACGACGGCAACAATTCCCCCTTGGGTTCAAGGGTGATCCGCTCGACGCGACCATCCTGGTCGCGTTCCACACGGGCGTCAAACTGCCGCAAGGCATACCATCCACCGCCTCCGACCGCCACGGCAATGAGCAGCCAAACCAATTTCCGCATGTTTCACCTCGCATTGCTGCCGCGCGACAACCATGCGGCGACACATCCAAGTTTCGGTCTATCGTCCTTTTGAGCCCTTTAGCCCGGATTATTCATCTACGTAGGGTGGGTCGAGGTCGCGTAGATCGTTGG
>CAZASB010000315.1:0-5713 GCA_964487655.1 uncultured Planctomycetaceae bacterium | reverse complement strand
CCAATACCGAGCCGCCCATCGACACCCAAGGCTCGGTCGAGTTCGTTCGCGACCGAGCCGCCCGCGCCGACAACTGCCGCGTGTACGTACTCGCCTGCGTGAGCAAGAACCGCGAAGGAAAGGAGCTTTCCGAAATCGGCCAGCTTGTCGAGGCCGGTGCGGTCGGGTTCACGGACGACGGCTCGCCCGTGTCCGATCCCGAGCTGATGCGATGCGCGTTTGAATACTGCCTGATGTTCGACAAGCCGGTGCTGAACCATTCGGAAATCCGCGAATTGACCGAGCACGGCGTCATGCACGAGGGGAAGACGTCGCTCGTCCTTGGGCTGCCGGGCATGCCGGCCGCGGCGGAAGACGTCATGGCCAGCCGCGACATCGCGCTGGCCGAGGCGACCGGCGGCCGGTTCCACCTGATGCACGTTTCCACCGCTGGTAGCGTGGACGCGGTGCGGCGAGCCAAGCGGCGCGGCGTGCGGGTCACCACCGAGGTCACCCCGCATCACTTCACACTCACCGACGAATGCCTCCGCACGTTCGACTCGAACTACAAGATGAACCCGCCCCTGCGCGATCGGCGCGACGTGGAAGCCTGCATCGAGGGCTTGGCCGACGGCACGATTGACTGCATTGTGACGGACCACGCGCCGCACGCCAAAGAAAAAAAAATGCAGGAACTCGACCGTGCCCCGTTCGGCATCATCGGGCTGGAGACTTCGCTGGGGCTGGTCGTCACGCACTTGATCGAGCCCGGGCATCTCGACTGGCCGGCCGCAATCGAGAAGATGTCGGTCAACCCGTCGCGCATCCTCGGGCTCGACAAGGGGACGCTCGCCATCGGAGCCAACGCCGACGTCACGATCATCGATCCACGGACGCAATGGACTGTCAACCCGGCCGAGTTCCGCTCGAAGAGCACGAACACCCCCTTCGCCGGCTGGAAACTCCGTGGACGGGCCGACATCGTAATCGTCGGTGGCAAGATCAAGTTCCGGCGTTAGTACCCGCCGGTCCCATGAATGGCCAGCTACCAGACTCGTCCCCGCGCACTCATTGTTCTCCGCTAAACTAGCTCTGAAATGAGCCGGAGGGGAAGGTGATCGAGTCCTTGACTTCGCTACGCTTTTCGTCAATGATACGGCCCTGCTTTGAATGGTTTGATGGAAACACGTTCTCATGCCCGGCTTCGTTCTTATCGACGGCTATAACCTGCTGCATGCCACGGGCATCGTGGCGCGCGGGTTCGGGCCCGGAACGCTCGGGCGGGCTCGGCTGGCCCTGTTGGGTTTCCTGGCGGCGTCAATCGAGCCGGAGCAGCTTCCGCGCACGACCGTCGTATTCGATGCCGGCGAACGCCTGCCGAGACTGCCCCGCGAGATGGAACATGGCGGATTGAAAGTCCTCTTTGCCGCAGGCTATGCCGATGCCGATACGCTCATCGAGGAACTCATTCGGCGGCATTCGTCGCCACGACGTTTGACCGTTGTCTCGAGTGATCACCGCATACAGCAAGCGGCCCGGCGACGGAGGGCCCGAGCGGTCGATAGCGACGCCTGGTATGGCGAACTCGTGGCCGCCCGGCAATCGCGGCGTGGTGAAGCCGCCGAACCCGATCCGCGTCCGCCCGTTCCGCTCTTGGAGGAGGACGTCAACTACTGGCTGCGGCAGTTCGGCGGCGAGGAGGCCATCGACGCGTGGCTTCATGCGACGCTCAAAAGCGGAACGCCCTCGCCTACCGAAGCAACGCTCGCAACGGAACCATCCATGGACGGCTCGTCCGACAAGCCGTCCGGCGCCGAGGCTGACTCGCTGGCCAACCCGTTTCCGGACGGCTACGGGGAAGACCTGCTTGAAGAGAATGGCGAATGACGGTCTGACCAGGTAGAGAAGCACGAAAAAGGAAGCACTGCCGGGACGGCGGTGGCGCCAGAGAACGACAGCGATACTGTCAACCGAGTGCCTTATCGGCGATATCCTTGCGGCACCAGGCGCCTTCCCAACGAATGCACTTCACGCCCGCGTAGGCGTTGCGCTTGGCCAATGCGATACTGTCGCCCAGCGCGGTGACGTTCAGCACGCGGCCGCCCGCGGTGACCACGCGACCGTCGGCGTCCAGTTTCGTGCCGGCATGGAACACCTTCACGTCGCTGAGTTTGGCGGCTTCGTCGAGGCCGCGAATTGGGTGGCCCTTGGTGTAGCTGTCCGGGTATCCTTCCGACGCCATGACCACGCACACGGCCGGTCGCGGATCCCACTCGAGCGGCCCGACCTCGTCCAGCTTGCCCGTGGCAACGGCTTCCAGCAGGTCCAGCAGATCGGTTTTCAGCCGCATCAAGAGAGGCTGGCATTCGGGATCGCCGAAACGCACGTTATACTCGAGCACCTTGGGCCCCTGATTGGTCATCATCAGCCCGGCGTAGAGGACGCCACGGAACGGCCGCCGCGCCCGCTTCATGGCATGGACGGTTGGGACGAGCACGTGCTCCTCGATCCAGCGCAGCATGGCGTCGTCCACCAGCGGGGCTGGACAATAAGCGCCCATGCCGCCCGTGTTCGGCCCCGTATCGCCGTCGTAGGCCGGCTTGTGGTCCTGCGCCGGCTGCATGGTGACGATCGTTTGCCCGTCAGTCAGCGCCAGAACGCTGGCCTCCTGGCCGTCGAGCCGCTCTTCGATGATCATTCGGTCACCCGCCGCGCCGAACGCCTTTTCAAGGGCAATCTTTCCAACGGCGGCAGCCGCCTCGGCCCGGTTGGCGCACACGATCACCCCCTTGCCGGCCGCCAGGCCATCGGCCTTGACCACCACGGGCGTGTCCTCGCGTTCGTTCAGATAGGCCAGGGCGTCCTTGGCGTTGACGAAGGTTCGGTAGTCGGCGGTGGGCACGTCCGCCTGCCGGAGCGTCTTCTTACAGAAGACCTTGCTCCCTTCGAGTTCGGCGGCGGCCTTCGATGGCCCAAATACGCGAATGCCCGCCTCCAGGAACCGGTCGGCAATGCCGTCGGCAAGCGGCGCCTCGGGGCCAATGACGGCAAGTTTCACTTGGTTTTCGCGGGCGAACTGGATGAGTTTGTCGGGCTCGGAGGCATCGAGCGGCACGTTTTCCGCGTCGAGTGCCGTGCCTGCGTTGCCAGGGGCCACGAACACCCGCTCCGCGCGGGGACTTTGCGCCAGTTTCCATGCCAAGGCGTGTTCCCGACCCCCGTTGCCGACCACCAAAACATTCATCGTGCGAACTCCCTATTCCGACCTCCCCTGCCCAGTGAACCGGCTCACCGCGCCGCGACGAAGCGGCCCCATTGTAATGAATTGGCAGGCTACGTCAACGAACCCGAGCCGCTTGGACCAGAGGGAGGGGAAATCGGAAATGCTGCTTCTTCGATCTTGCTTCGTTCGCGGCCCAAACTCGACCACCGCCAGAGTTCCGCCCTCTCCACGAGATTCGCCGCAAAGCGCCAGCGTCCAACATGCCGGACGACATGGCAGAAGTCGTCCTTCTTATCACTTATCAAAAAGTGTCCTTCGGCCCACGCCCCGATTCAGGATGTGGAACACCATTCCTCGGGAGCGCGTACCACAGCGGTCGAGGCATCCAGATGTTCTACCCAAACCCCCTAGACTCGCCAATCTTGGTGCCTGTCACGCTTCTTCTCCCCCGGCGATATTTACCATTCTTCCAACATCAACGCATCAATCTTCTTGAAGTGTTGATCGCGAGTTACAACCGTCAGAGAATGTTGCTTGGCAATGGCCGCAATCCAAAGGTCGTTCTCCGGCAATGGATATCCCTTTGTCTTCAACTCGTTCTTGATCTGTCCGTAGTGCTCTGCAGTTCCAATGTCGCACGCCAACACAGCGGAATTCTCCGCGAATTCGCGAATTTGTTTCATGTTCTTATTGACGCGAGCGGAGTGCTTCGCGCCGTAATACAATTCACCAACAGCGATCGCTGGCACGAATATTTCGGGCGACGCAACGATCCTATTCCGAACGTTTTCGTCGTCCCTGAACAATGCAACAATGATGTTTGTATCAAGCAGGTGTCTACCATTCATCCGCGTCTATCCTCTGGCATCCGTCTTCAATAGCTTGTGACATGGCTTCGAGATCAGATTCGCCAATGGTGCCCGCGAATTGCAGAAGGCTCGATCCGTGTACGCCCCGAATTCGGTGCATTGCCAGTGTTTGGGCGAATTGCAACACCTGCCGTTGCTGTTCGATCGGCAGTTGACCCAAGCAGGTCGATAGTTCATTGTCAATCGTTGCGTCAACCATCGCAGAGTCTCCGCTTGTTACGGCTGTGTGGGAGATGTTGATTACCATTGTACGCCGCACGTGCCTGACAACCAAGGTAGCCGGACACACGGCTGGACGGTTAAGACGGCGAACAACTACAACGGGTTGCCGGCGCGAACGAACGTGCCGACCGCACGATTCCCCATTCCGCCGTCAGGCCGAGTACGCATCGGCCGCGCACCTGTCGGGCATGACTTGTATTTATCCCGCCGACCTGTGGCCGTACTAATTCGTTAGGCCCGCCGGTTCGGCGGGACAAGAACCCCTGGGCCAACGCCAATTCTGGCCCGCAACCCGTTGCCGGTCAAGACCCTGCCATCATTTCGTGGTTCATGTTTGAGGCGGCCGATTCGGTTGCAGGCATGACTTGAGTCGCGCCCTTGCAGGACTGGCGGTTATCGTGCGGCCTAGTCCCCAGGGTTTCTCCCGATTAGCGTCGATCAGTGAAGATTAGTGTTCCTGATAATCCGTGTGAGAAGCAAGGGGAACACCTCTTTCCGCCAATGCGGGGCTTCACTCGTCGGAGGGCACCGGTTAGACTCGAAGGACCATCGGCAATCGCGGGGTAACGCCTTGCTCGCAGAACGAAGGACGAATTGGCCATGAGTTGGCTGCTGTTTTTGGACGAAGGTGGGCACGACCACAAGCAGATGCCCTACGAAGTGCGCGGTGGGGTGGCGATCCATGCCAGTCAGCTTTGGCCTTTCATCCAGGCCGTGCAACGGTTGGAACTCGATTGCTTCGGCTGTCAGTTGGGACTCTACAAGAAGGAGTTGAAGGGCAGTACGCTCCTGGGCAAGAAGCAGTTCCGATTTGCCGGCCAAGACGCGATCATGGACGACGAGGCCCGGCGCAAACAGTGCCGCGCGTTTCTCACCAAAGGGCTGGAGAAAAAGAACCCCAGCCGTGCGGAGTTCACCGCCTACGGTCAGGCATGCCTGGAAATGGCCACCGGCATCATGCAATTGCTCCAGTCAAACGGGGCCAAGCTATTCGCGGCGGTGGTACCGTGCAGCATCGGGCGGCATGTCGCTCCGCACATCAAGGAATACTTGCACAAAGACCACGTGTTCCTGTTCGAGCGGTTCTTCTATCTGCTGGAAGAGAAGCAGCAATTCGGGTTGCTCGTGATGGACGAAGCCGAGAAGACCGAGGATCGTCGGTTCGTGCGACGCATGGAACGCTACTTCACGAAGACCGCTCCAAGTCAGTACCGAACCACATGGATCGTTCCCAGCCCGTTTTTCGTCGCCTCGGACATGAACTACGCGGTGCAGGCGGCCGACGTTTGCATCTATTGCGTGAACTGGGGCTTTCGCCTTGAATCCATCGGCATGAACGCAACGACCAGGCCGGAAATCGCCCAACGGTTCGGCCCCTGGCTCAGTCGGCTTCAATTCCACGGACAAGGCTACCGCGACG
>CAZASB010000314.1:0-5744 GCA_964487655.1 uncultured Planctomycetaceae bacterium | reverse complement strand
GCCCACCAAGGACTTACGCGACCTTGTCCCTACATGAATAATCCGGGCTAAGGCATGTCGAATGGTAATCGCCCAGCGCGAAGGCCGGTACCCATCGACAACGCCCTTGGTCCGCGTTGCGGGCCAAGGGCGTCTTGTCTTTTCAGCTTAGGGCGTTGGCCAAACAGGCTTGCGGCCCTTTCGAGGATCGGCGCGTCAGTCGACGAGCTGGATCTTCTCGGCACGTGGTCCCTTCGGGCCGCGTCCCTCTTCGTAGGTCACCTGCTGACCAATGCGAAGCGCCTCAATACTGGTTCCTTCGAGATCGCTGTGGTGGAAGAACAGGTCGCCCCGCCCTCCCTCGATGAACCCGAACCCCTTGTCGGCGATCAGCTTTTTGATCGTCCCTTGCGGCATACTGCCACTCCTTCTAAACAGAACAACAAACATTCACATTGGCCACAAGCCACTCCGTACAGCCCTTTGCAATGGGAAACGGCTTCGGCCACACAATACGACGGGGAAACAACCTGCCGGTACCACGGAAAGCGGCCTCGGAAAGGCCTGACCGTCCGCAAAACTACAGAGGCGAAGAGGAACACTCCCATGGAGGTTAGGGCTCACAACTCCGCATCACTCCCACATCTGAAAGTAGTTTACCACATTCGACCGGGGAACACAAGGGGGTACCCTGGCGGGTTGCGGCGACACTGCCCGCAAGACGTTCCGAACAGGTTGGCCTGGCACGTAGAGCTGGATTGGCTGGGGTACAAATCCCCTCATCCCCAAGTTTGTCATTGAAACGCCAAGCGGGACGTGGGCTCCTAGAAAACCTACCTCTTGCGGGTGGGTTAGAATTAGCGAATAGCAGGCAATCTCTTGACTTCCCACCTAATTCGCTTACACTAGACCTTATTGGATTCATCTGTTTCACCCGCCTTTACAGTCGAGGAACCTTCCCTATGTCAACTGTCACCCGCCGTCGTTTCTTGCGTCAATCCCTCGCGGCCACAGCCGTGCTTTCTGCTGCCCCGTACATTTCACGGGCTCGAGCCGCCAACGACAAGCTTGGCGTGGCCGTCGTCGGCCTGCGAGGACGCGGCGGCAGCCACCTCTCGGCTTTCTCAAGCGACCCGCGAACTCAGATTGTCGCGGTTGTCGACGTCGATCAGGAAGTCGGCGACAGCCGGCAGGAAGCGACCGCCAAGCGGCAGGGTGGCGTGAAGCCGAAACTATACCGCGACATGCGCGAGGCAATTGCCGACCCGAACGTCGATATCGTGACCACGGCTACCCCAAACCACTGGCACTCGCTCTGTGCCGTTTGGGCCATGCAGGCCGGCAAGGACGTGTATGTCGAGAAGCCGGTCAGCCACAACATCGCCGAGGGCTCGGCCGTCGTAGCCGCCGCCAAGAAGTACAAGCGCATGTGCCAGGTCGGTACGCAGTGCCGGTCCAGCCAGGCGTTGATCGACGCGATGGAGTACATCCGACAGGGAGGCATCGGCGACGTGAAGTTCGCTCGCGGTCTTTGCTACAAGCGGCGCAAGTCGATTGGCCAAAAGGGCAACTATCCGGTGCCGGACGGGATCGATTTCAACCTGTGGAGCGGCCCGGCGGCGTTCACCGATCCCAAAGTCACGCGTCCCCAGTTCCACTACGACTGGCACTGGCAGCGACTGTACGGCAACGGCGACTCAGGCAACCAGGGGCCGCACCAGACCGATATCGCCCGCTGGGGCCTCGGCATCAACAGCCACCCGGTGAGCGTCATTTCCTACGGTGGCCGACTCGGGTACCAGGCGGAACGCAACGACCCGAACTACGTTGATGCCGGCGATACGGCCAACACGCAAGTGACGGTTTACGATTACGGCGACAAGTGCATCGTGTTCGAAACCCGCGGCCTTTCTGTTGATGACTCGGCTGACGAGGAGATCAACCGGATATTCGGCAGCGCCAAGGGCAACAAGATCGGCGTGATCTTCTACGGTGCCGACGGCATGCTCGTGCAGCGGTCCTATGCCAACTGCGTCGCCTACGACAAGGCCGGCCAGATGGTCAAGGAGTTCAAGGGCGATGGCGACCATTTCAAGAACTTCATCGACGCTTGCGTCAGCCGCGACGGCGGGAAGCTCAATGCCGACGCCTGGGAGGGACACCTCTCGGCCGGCATGAGCCATCTGGGCAACATCTGCTACTACCTGGGTGAGCAGAACAAGGTTTCGATCGAAGAAGCTGGGCGTGTTCTCTCCGGCGTAAAGAGCCTCGACGACAACCAAGCCACCCTCGCTCGCACCGCGAAGCACCTGACCGATAACGGCGTCGACCTGAAGAAGTATCCCATCTCCATGGGCCCGGCGCTGAAGTTCGATCCCGAGCGAGAAGTATTTCCCGACTCGTCCGAGGCCACGGCCCTGATTAGCCGCGAGTACCGCGAAGGCTTCGTCTGTCCGAAGGCCGACGCCGTCTAGCAACCCGACGATCACGACTACGATCGTCACGGCTTGACATGCAAATTTCTCCTGACTACCCTTGGGTTGGATGGAAATCAAATATCTTGCCCCTGTGCCCAATACCCGACCAAACATTTGGAGCACTTTACATGAGCGACTCGGTTACGCGACGGACTTTTTTGGGGGCATCGACGGCTGCCGGCGTGGCCTTGGCCGGCCGATATCTGGAGCCTTCGCAATCGCGCGTTGAGGCCGCCGACACCAAGGCCCTGCCCTCAGATACAAAGTCCGGCCTGAAGGCCGGACCGGTCATCGATTGCCATGCGCACTTGGTGCATCACAGTTCGGCGAACTACAAGGAACGCGACCAGAAGTTGATCGAGGCCGCCGATAAGCTGGGGATCGACCAACTGTGCTGTTCGTTGCTTACACTCAAGCGGCCGGCTACCGCCGAAAGCTTTCGCGAGTGCAACGTCTGGACGGCCGAGGCCATGAAACGCTTCAAGGGCCGGGTGCTGGGGTACTGCTACGTCAACCCGGGCTGCGGCCAAGCGGCGCTGGACGATATCCGCCGCTGCGTCGAGGATCGCGGCTTCATGGGCGTCAAGCTCTACAACGAGCATCTGTGTACCGATCCGATCGTGTTTCCGGTCGTCGAATTGGCCATCGAGTTGCGAGTGCCGATTCTGCATCATGCGGGCCATTCCCATTATCCGGTATCAAATCAGCCAAACATTTCCGACGGTGGGCACCTGGTGGAACTTGGCCGGCGTTACCCCGAAGCCCGGCTCATCTGTGCGCACATCGGCGGCGGCGGCGATTGGGAGTGGACCATCAAGGCCATGCGCCACGGCTCGGCAAACGTCTTCCTCGACACCAGCGGAAGCGTTATCGACGAAGGGATGATCGAGATGGCAGTCGACGTGCTGGGCGTCGACCGCGTGCTGTTCGGTTGCGACATGTCAATGACGCCGGGCGTTGGGAAGATCCGCGGCGCGCGGCTCGATCCGGCCGTCAAGCGAAAGATACTTGGCGAGAATATGCTGCAAATCCTGAACATGCGAGGGTAAACGATGATCGTCGATGTAAACGCCTATCTGGGCCATTTCGCCTTCCGCCAGCTACGCTACAATACGGCCGCTGGGCTGCTTGGGTTGATGGACGAAAAGGGAATCGATCGGGCGATGGTCTCAAGCGCCGCCGCGATTACGTACCGCAACACGCAGTCGGGCAACGAAGAACTGGCGGCCGAGGTTGAGTCGCACGGCGACCGGCTGATACCGTTCGCGGTGATCAACCCGTTCTACGCCGGCTGGCTCGACGACTTGAAAACCTGTCACGAGAAGTTCGGCATGAAAGGGCTCCGGCTATACCCGAAGTGGCATAACTACTCGCTGGCCGATGGGTGCCTGCTCGACCTGATTGAAGAGGCCACTCGGCGGAACATGGTTGTATCGATCCCGATCCGCGCGGTCGACAGCCGGCAGCGAAGTTGGTTGGTCGATGTGCCCGACGTACCCCAGGCCGAGATCGTTGCCCTGGTAAAGGCCTGTCCCCTCGCCCGATTCATACTACTCAACGGTCGCGGCTATACGCAATCCGCCCTGGGTAAGGAGAATAACGGCCTACCGGCCAATTACCATATTGAAATCTCGCGATTAAGCGCCACGCTCGACAACGAGACTGGAACGCTGGTCTCGCGGCTGGGGCCGGGGCGAGTCGTGTTCGGTACCGGAATGCCATTTAAGTATCCCGATGCGGCCCTGCTGAAACTGGAGGTGCTCGACGCGCCGGCCGACGTGAAGGCCAAAATCCTCGGCGGCAACGCGATTGAATTGGTAAGGTAAGGCCGCGTGGGTTTCCTTCCTCGATCCGCCCTGCAACCTGCAAGAGAAACATCCCGGCCTGCAAGCCATGTTCTATCAGGCCCGTGGCGGCGACCGTAGACGCCGGCGCCCAAGGGCGCCCCGCCGCCTTTGGAATTACGTGGCAATACCCTGTGCCAAAGGAGTGTTACTATGCGCGCGTTAGTCTTCGTACTGATGGGCTTTCTGCTGATGCCATGCTGCGTGGCGGCCGACGAGCCGACTTGGCTGGAGGTCGACGGCGTGGTATTCGGCGCCAAGCCCGACCAGCAAGGGCCGATCGGTGGCGGGGCCGACTACAAGCGTATCGTCACCGGTGGCGATCTTACGGCCAAGGATGTCGACTCGTTGCTCGACGCCTTGTCGAAAGCCACGAAGGGGCAGGTGGTATTCATTCCCGGCGACGTGGAAATCGACCTGACCGCCCGAATCTATATCGAACAAATCGTGCTGGAGGTAAACGAGGGCGTTACGCTTGCCAGCGACCGCGGCCATAAGGGATCGCAAGGCGCGCTGCTGACCAGCGACGCGCTCAAGACACCAGTGATGATCCGCGTCAGGGGAGCGAACTCGCGCTTGACCGGGTTGCGACTTAGGGGCCCCAACACCAAACGGTACCTAGACCATCATCGTCGCGCGTTCAAAGCGGGCGGCGGCGGGCACTCGTACTATTACGAATTTCCCACCCAAAACGGCATCCTATGTGAGCACGACGATCTGGAGGTCGATAACTGCGACCTATCGGGCTTCGGGCACGCGGCCGTTTTCCTGACCAAGGGCAAGGGGTACCACATTCACCACAATTTCATTCACCACTGCCAGTACAACGGGCTGGGCTACGGCGTTTCGCACGACAGGGCATCGTCGCTGATCGAGTTCAACCTGTTCGACTCGAACCGCCACTCGATCGCCGGCACGGGCCGTCCCGGCTGCACATATGTCGCCCGACATAACGTCGAGCTGGGTACTTCCCTGAGCCACTGCTTCGATATGCACGGTGGCCGCGACCGCGATGACAATACCGACATAGCAGGCACATCGATCGAGATTCATAACAACACCTTTCGCGCTCCGCAAACGGCCATTGCCATTCGCGGCGTACCAGAAGACAAGTGCGACGTGCATCACAACTGGTTCCCCACCCACGCCACGCCCCAGCAGGCCGTGCATGCCTCGGAGCGAACCAACGTGTTCGACAATTTTCATGTGCCGAAGCCGAACGGCTCGAAGTGAGAACGCGTTTTGAAATGCTCCCCTCTCCCTTCGAAAGAGGGGCCGAGGGTGAGGGCCGTATTGCAACAGACTGTGTTCTAAAACTTGACCCTAACCCGGATTATTCATATACGTAGGGCGAGTCAAGGTCACGTAGATCGTTGGTGGATCCGCACAAACCGCAACCGACCTGACTTACAGTCTGCCGCCTGGAAAGACGCCGGCATTAACG
>CAZASB010000313.1:0-5751 GCA_964487655.1 uncultured Planctomycetaceae bacterium | reverse complement strand
ACGTAAAGACCGGCCAGCGGAGAACTATTCCGCATCCGGTCTACTCCGTCAGTCCGGACGGCAAGTCGGCCGTTTCGGCCGACTTCCGACGCATCCACGACGTGCGACCCGGTTACGGCTATGCCGGCCTGCCCGATCCGCGTGCCAATGATTTGACGCCCGCCGACTCGGGCCTCTTCCACATCAACCTGGAGACGGGCGAGGCTTGGCTGATCCTCTCCATCGCGGACATCGCCCGGCGTGGAACGATCCCCAACGAGGAGCCGGGCATCAAGCACTATTTCAATCACCTGCTCTACGGCCCGGACGGCAAGCGGTTCATCGCACTGCATCGCTGGCGGTATCCGAACGGGCGCCGGCTTACGCGATTGATCACATTGAACCCGGACGGCAGCGACGTGCGCATCGTGGTGGACAACGGGTACGCGTCGCACTTCATCTGGCGCGATTCGACGCAAATCTTGATCCAGTCGCGCGATTGGCTTGGCAATCCGAAATGGAGCAACTTCCTGTTTGATGATAAGGAAGGGGCCGAGCCGGTGGAGATCGGCCGCGACATACTGGACGGCGGCGGGCATCCCAGCTATCTACCGGGCAACGAGTGGATTGTCTGCGACACGTATCCGAAGGGTCCGGAGCGGCTTCAAACGCCGCACCTATACCACGTGCCAAGCGGCCGGAGAATCGACCTCGGGCATTTTCACGCCCCGAAGGAGTACACCGGCGAATGGCGAGTGGACACTCACCCTCGGCTCAGCCGCAACGCGAGCCTCGTGTGCATCGATTCGCCACACGCCGACCAGGGCCGGCAGTTGCACTTGCTCGACATCAGCAAGATTGTCGGTTGACCGGCGGGCATGGCCGTTTTCGTGAATCGTTCACGGGGGGCGTTGACCTCGTTGTTGTACATAAGTCGTGGCCGGCATCTTCACCTCCCCTCCAGGGAGGTCGGACGCGGTAGCGGCCGGGTGGGGCGCACTGCGTGCCGCGTCTTTGCTTCTCGTAGCTTGCTATGGCAAGTACCCTCCCCGGGCCTGTGAGCCCGACCCTCCCGCAAGCGGGAGGGTAAAGGGCATGGACGATTTCGTGAACCGCTACCCGGGCGCGTCGACGCGGTCTTCCCGGGCGTGGCGCTGGCGGATGGCGTCCGCGCGGGCGCGGAGTTCGGCGGCAGGCTGTGTTTCGGGCTTGGGAAGCTTCTCAAGCACGGTTGCGCACAGTTCACAGGCAGCGGCCACGTCGGGATGGAAGGGCACAAGAGCTTTTTCCCGAATGGCCAGGCATTTCTCGGCCGCGGGGCGGGCGAAGGTATATTCGCCTTGGCTCAGGTAGATCGTTGCCGCCGCAAAATGGATGCGGGCCAGTTCTGGATGTTCCGGGCCAAGCACTACCTCCAGAGCGGCTAGGGCCTCGTCGCACAGCACGATGCCGCGCTTGTACGTGCGAGGACTCATTTCAATCATGGCTAGGTTTCCGAGGATGCTCGCCGCCGACGGATGGCTTCTACCGTACGCGCTTTCGACAATTTTCAAGGCCCTTTCGAGCGGCCGTCGCGCGTCGCGAGCACGCCCCATATCCAACTCCAACTCGCCTTGGATGTTGAGCATGTCGGCCAAGGCCGGGTGCTCCGAGCCAAACGCCTTTTCGATCAGTTCGATAGCCTGGCCAATGGCCAACTCGGTTTCCCGATGATTTCTCCTGGCCAGATGCAAACCGGCCAAGCGCGCGAGGATTGCCGCGACATACGGATGCTGCTCGCCGTATGTTTTCCGTGTAACGCCTAGCGCCCGAAAGTAGTAGGATTCTGCCTTGGCGTACAGCGACTGGTCGCGGTAGAGCGTGGCCAGGGTAACCAGGATGGGCGCGGCAAGCGGGTGTTCCGGCCCGATCGATTCACTAAAATGAGTCAAGGCCGCCTCGCCATGTTTCTTGCCCGACTCATAGTTCCATCTCGCCCAATCCAAGAGGGCAAGCTGGCTCTGGTTGATCGCGACGATGGGCAGCGGGACCGCCAGCGCACCATCGGAAATCGCGGTCCGGGCCGACTCGAACTGGGTGCCGGCGCCGTTGAAATCCCCCTGGACGTATCGCAATACACCTAAATTCCCAAGGGCCATCGCCGAACTGAGCGGCGTTTGGCGCCCCTCGCGCGACCAGTCAATCAGCTCGCGGGCGGCCGAATAACGTGCTCGCAGGAAATTGACAATCGCCTGATTGTTGCGGCTGACGTCCGCTAGTCGATCGCTGCCGGAAAGTGTGATTTCCCACGTGTCACGCGATTGCTTGAAGTATTTTTCGGCCTCATCGTATCGGCGGCCCTGACTGATACTGAGCAAGGCCCGAACGTGCAGATAGAACCCCCGCTCGCTGTCCTCGGCGTGCGAATCGGAACCCGTGAGTTCCCCGGCGCGGGCAACGAAGGGCTCCGCTCGAGCAAGGTCGCCAGCCTGGATACATGCCGCTGCCGCCTGGCAAAGGATGAACACGGCGTCAGACTGCACGGCGAGCGCGCCCTTGTACTCGGTCACGGCGTCAAGGAATCGCCCGGCATACATGTGGTTCTGGGCACGGGCCACGGCGACCTGTTCCAGTTTGGAATCACCGTCGCGATGCGCCTCGGCCAACAACTCGTCCGCATCGTCGAAGCGGCCCTCGGCAATCGCCCGCAATGCGAGCTGGTAACTACCGGCCGTCTCGGGAATGAGAAGGGCCAGTTCCTTGGCATGCTCGGGAACCACCGGAGGGAGACATACGGCGGTCTGTCCGTCGAGCATGACCAGTTCGGCCACGGCGATTGCCTGCCCCAAGGGTATGGTCAGATCCTGGACTTCCCGCTCCTTTACGCGAACCGGCGCCAAGGGAGTGAGCCACCAAGCGGCGGTCAGTAGAAACACTCCCGCCCCACCCCAAAAACGGTAGCTTGTCTCGCCAATGCCAGGTAGGTTCACGGTACGGTGCCGTTGTTGCCTTGCCCGAAGCTGCTTGCCAAAATCGGCGTGACGGCCGCGACGCAGTCGCAGCAACGCATCCTCGGGCGACTCCAGTGGCCGCGTCGCCACCACGTAGACCGCCACCGAAAGCCCCACGAACACCAGTGCCAAAAGCCGCTGGACGACCGCAGGCCGTTCTGGACCAAGCATCAGAAAGCATAGGAGCAGGTAGGCGACCAGAGCGACCACTAGGCCGATCGCAACCGGGGACCAACGCCTGGGCCGGCGCGGCGCGCGTCCTGGGCGAGCCGTGGCTGCCCAGTCGTCGGTCTCCGGTTGAACACCACGCTTCGTCATCACGTTCCTTGGAAATGGGACTTCAGTATTAGGTTACGAGCACTGCAACCCAAAATAACTGGGCAGGAAGACACCCCAAGCAGGGGCATTGTTCCGCCTAACGTCCAACACCGCTCAATTATAACACCGCTGGGTGGTGATTGCCAGAGTCGGGCTCGTATTGTGGACATTCATCGCCGGGGGAGGCGATCGAACTACATACATGCAACGCCAGATGCTACAATTGAGGTATGCCCGAAGCACCTATTATGCTCCAGCACCTGGGAATCTCCGCCGTACTCGGCCTCCTCGTCGGGCTCCAGCGCGAACGCACGCCCGACACGGTGGCCGGGTTGCGGACATTCCCGCTAATTACCTTGATGGGCACGGTCTGTGCATTGATGGCCGTTGCTCTGGGAGATGCGTGGGTTTTGGCCGCCGGGTTGCTTGCCGTGGTGGCCATTGTGGCCGTTGGCCATCTGCTGAAGATTCGCTCGCCGGCTCCCGACTTAGGCACGACCACCGACTTTGCCGCGCTGCTGATGTTTACCGTTGGCGCGCTGGTCGTGCTGGGACCGACCGTGGTGGCAGTTGCACTGGGCGGAGGAGTGGCCGTGCTTTTGCAGTTCAAGGGCGAACTGCACGGACTCGCCAGCCGGCTAGGAGAGAAGGATCTGAAGGCCATCATGCAGTTCGTGCTGATCACCTGCATTATCCTGCCCGTGGTGCCCAACAGAACCTTTGGCCCCTATGATGTGTTGAATCCGTTTGAAATCTGGCTCATGGTCGTGTTGATCGTGGGGATGAGCCTGGGCGGTTACATTGTTTACAAGTTCTTTGGGCGCGACGCAGGCATTTTGCTGGCCGGAGCGCTTGGCGGCGCCGTTTCGAGCACGGCTACGACGGTTAGCTCGGCGCGGCGTGCCCGTGGCAGCGGCTTCGCCGCGCGGAACGCGGCGATTGTCATCCTCATCGCATCATCCGTTACCTACGTTCGTATTCTCGTCGAGATTACCGTGGTGGGTTCCAGGGAGTTGTTGCGCGGCGCGGCCTTGCCGATCGCCGCGATGATGGCCCTCACCCTT
This sequence comes from uncultured Planctomycetaceae bacterium, assembly GCA_964487655.1. GTDB lineage: Bacteria > Planctomycetota > Planctomycetia > Pirellulales > Thermoguttaceae > PWXP01. The sequence goes on along the minus strand of CAZASB010000313.1, from coordinate 1,400 downwards.
CTACCAGCCCTGGTTCTCTGGTTCCGCGTGCGGCGGCATACGGCCCAACTGCCCGACCCGGAGAACCCTACGCAGTTGAAGTCGGCCGTCGTGTTCGCCGTCATGTACTCCGTCGTGCTCTTCGGACTGGCGGCGGCCGAGCACTTCCAGTCGGAAATCGGTGTGCAGGGTATGTATTGGGTTGCCGGCTTCTCGGGTCTGACTGATATGGACGCCATCACGCTATCGACCGCCCACATGTCGCTTGAGGACGGCCATCTGGCTCAGAACGGCTGGCGGCTGATCCTGGTAGCCGTGATAGCCAACATGCCATTCAAGGCGGCCATGGCAGGCGTGCTGGGCGGCCGGCGTCTCCTGGCGTCGCTTGCCTGGCTGTTCGCCATTCCGATGGCTGGTGGCTTGGCCCTCCTGTGGTGGCTGTGAGAACTTCGTTCTCGGCTACGAACGCCGCTTCGCTGAGTACGAGCGCGCATTGCCTGTCCTTGTATTATCGTATCCGAAGCGGGAACAACACAGGAGCCTTTTCTTGCCGTTGTCTTGCTTTCGTCCGCGTTGCCATGTATCCTGAAATGCACAGGGCAAGCGGCCGCGTGGCGGCAGTCAGACGCAAAAAGCAGGTAACCGTTCACAGGGGGACTGTCCCAATTTTCGCGGCACAAAGGGCGTTCTTTCCCAATGATCCACCGTTTCCGCCGCGAAAATGGGACTGTCCCCTTCGCATTTAGCGGCGAAAACTGCCTGTGCTGCCCCGTGAACGGTTACAAAAGCAGAAAGCAACCAGAGGCGGCATCCGTGAAATATCTTCTTCCTTTCTTGGCCCTGGCCGTCGCCGGCGCGGTGGCGCCGGCAAACGCCGCGATCCTGTACGACGCGTCCCTGGGAACGACGCTCAACCAGCAGGGCTGGCTGTACCTGACTAATCCGCTTTTTGGTGCCCAGTCGCAGGTGACGTTCACCGGCGGAGCAACCCGCCTCAACAGTACGGCAACCATGAACGATTCGGCCGGGTTCTTCGCGTATTCCAGCATCCATCCCAATTTGCCAGCGCTCGATCGGCAGACGGGTTACACCTTGCAGTTCTCCGTGGCGGTGCCCACGGAAACCCATGCAAGCACGAATCGCGCAGGATTCAGCGCGTTGGTTGTTGGAAGTGGCCATGGGTCGATCGAGCTGGGCTTCTGGACCAACGAGATTTGGGCCCAATCGGGGCCGAATCTGCTGGATCCAGGTGAGGCCCTGTTCACCCACGCCGAGAGCAGTGGCCTGGTCGATACCACGGGGCTCGCGTCTTACGAACTGCGCGTATTGGGGGACGGCTACTCCCTCTGGTCGGATTCCACGCAACTGCTTAGCCCGGATTATTCATCTACGTAGGGTGGGTCGAGGTCGCGTAGATCGTT
>CAZASB010000312.1:0-5760 GCA_964487655.1 uncultured Planctomycetaceae bacterium | reverse complement strand
GAAAAGCGACTGAACGCGCAGCGGGCCGACGTGGTGACGGTGCCGCACGTTGGGCCCTTCTGCCATTTCCAACCTGGGACCGGCTCGCCGGTTCGCAACAAGCACGCGAATCCCGTGTTGTAGATCGTATCGCCGACGATGGCCGAATGCTGCACCTGCTCGCCGTGCGGTCCCTGCAGGATGTGATCCGGCACGGGCGTTTGGGTGTTCTTCCAAAGGAGTTCCCCGGTGGTTGCGTCGAAGGCCGCCAGATCGTAACGCACGCGCTGCTGATCGCCAATCATCTCGTTTCGTGTCCCGGTAATGAGCAGGGTCTCTTGGGCGTGGCTCAGGTAGATGGCGTGTTCGAGCTGTTCGAGGCTAACGGGTTTCGACCAGATGGGCTTCCCGCTCCGCAGGTCGAGCGCGACGAGGTTGGCTCCCTTGCCCAGGAGCGCGTTGAGTCGGACTCGGCCATTGGCGACTTCGCGCGTCTCGGGGTTGGCACTCTCGATGAAGTACACCCGTCCCCCGCCCGCGGCAATGGTTGGGTTGATGATTACGCCGCGAGAGGGCGCGGGCGCATAGTCCCACTGCTTTTCGCCGCTCTGACGGTCCAACGCGAATAGACTATCGCTGCACACCACGGGCATGTAGTCGCGCCAGATGAGCACCTCGGTATCGAGCGTCTGGTAGCGGTAGGAGGCAAACCGCCGAGTCTCGCTGCCGAGCAGAAGGTCGTCCACGGTGGCCACGTAGCCCCATTCGCCCTTGCAAGCGGCGGCGAACTTCTGCCGGCCCGTTCGGGCGTCCAGCGCCAGGCATCGTCCGCCCGCGGCCACGTAGAGGCAGTCGTCGCTCGCCGTCATATTGCCGCAGTTCTTCAGCGCGCCGAGCCGGATGGAATCGGGTGCCTCGCAATCCCAGAGCACAGTGCCGTTGTAGGCGTCGATCGCCGCGATGTAGTTGTCGCCCGTAATGAACAGCCGTCCGGCCACGCACAAGGGGCCAGAGGTCTTGTCGTGGCGGTCCGGCATGTGCTGGGGCCCCGGCCGGCCGAACCACTGGACGGAAATCGGACCCTGTGCAAGCTGGTCACCGCTGCACGCCGAGTTGCCGACGTCGGCGTAGAGGTGGCTCCACTCGCCTGCCCCGGGCAACGGGCCGCGGCGCGCCGTGCCCGTCCAGAAGCCGTCTGCGTCCTTCTCCGCCGTCCAGCCCGGAATTGCCTCCTCACACCACGCCGCCAGCTTCGGCCCCTCCTCCGCGTCCGGCGGCAGGACGAAGGCCAACGTACCGCCGCACGGCCGGAGCACGCGCCAAGCTTCAGCCGGGTCCGGCATGGCCGCCGCTTCGCCCAAGGTAGCAACATTGGCGAAATACGGCTGATAGCGAACCGTATCGAGTGTGCCGCAATGAACACTCACTCGCGTGCCGTAAAGACCGGCCTGCCGAAGCAGCTTTCGGGCGTTCTGAGCCTTCGCCGCATCGGGTTCCAGCGCAATCACCTGCAGGTTGGAACATTCCGCAATCTCATAAGAAAGGCGGCCGTCTCCCGCTCCAAGGACGAGACAGTACCCCCGGTCCACGTCGGCCGTCGCGACGATCTTCTCGGCCAACCGTTTCAGGAGTGTGCCCCGCTCGTCGTCCAGGTAGGGCGAGGGAAGCGACTCGGCGGGCGTGTCTTGCACGGTCTTCGTGGTTCCCTCGCCGGTCGCGAAGCAGTGGATTGCGCCGGTATCGGTACTGACGAATAGTCGTTGTCCGGCCACGGCCAAACCGTGCGCCTCGCCGGAGACCACACCGGTCCACACCCGTTTGCCGTCCGCCGCGCGGTAGGCGACCACGCGGTCCTCGCCACCGACGAACAGCGTTTCGCCGGCCGCAATCAGCTCGAATGGGTTCTTGCAGGCGACGTCCCACTTCACATACTCCTTGCCGTTGAGTTCTCCGCGGCGTTTCTGCTGTTCGGGCGTCTTGCCGCCGCGGTGCGCGTCGAGGTAGCCAACCAAGTCGATCGCCTGAAGCCGGTCCTTGCCGAGCACGTAGGCAACCGATCCTTGCACCACCAGGCGCAGGCCGGACATCGCGGCCACCCTCTTTCGCGTGGCCGTATCGGCAAAGAACAGCATGCCATCCTCGCCACTGCTGTGAACGAGCCACTCGCCGGCCAGCAGGGCAAACGTACCGCCGGCCCGCGATGCAAAGCCGCCGGGAACGCTGCCCAGATCCTTGCCATCCGAACGCTGGTAAAGCTGTGGCGCCGTGCGGCCCGCCGGAACCACGAGATGATCCACGGAGGCCAGCATGTGGCCCTCGGGCGATATGCCCAGCGGCTGCTGCCAGAGCAGCTTTCCGTCACGAGCGTCAAGCGTTGTCAGGTACGTACCCTGATCCGGAAAGAGTCCGGCGCAAAAGTAGACGTTGCCGCCCTCGACCACCGCGCCGGTACGAATCGGCCAGAGCGAGATCATTCGGCAGTTGCCCGGCAGCCGACGATCCTCTGGGCCGGCCCGATGCCGCCAACGGAGCGAACCGTCGTCAGTTTGCAGGCAATAGAGGCAGCCGTCGTCGGAGCCGACATACACGAGTCCGTCGGCCACCGTGGGGGCCAGGCGCACCGGCCCTTCGGTTGTGAAGGACCAGAGGGTCTCGCCCGTCGTCGCATCGAGGCAATAGACCGTATCGTCGGCCGAGGAGCCGAAGTAGAGCCGTCCGTCGGCCGCAGCCACCTGGAACGCCCAATCGTAGCCCAGTACGGGATTCATCCAGACGAGGCGATGCCAGACATCCTGCTTGGCCGGCGATTCGGGCCAAGCGGGGCTTGGGCCGGTGGATGCCTGGTGAACCCAGGCCTCGTCGAGCGGCAAGGCGAGCGATTCGGCCGTCACGGCGCCACGGCTCCCATCACCGTGATATGTCGGCCAGTCTGCCCCGGACGTCGTCGAGAGGGCTGCCAGCAGCGCCATTCCCGCCGCGATTGCCCCCGCGATTGCCGCCGCATACGCGCGGCCCGCCAGGCTCAAGCGTGCCAAATCAAGATTCCCTTGGCGTAATAAAGACCTCGTGCATGAAAGCATGGCACCGGCTCCTGTCGGAAAAAAACGTGGCCTCTCACATGTGTTGAGTTTACCCCACGAAGTCGGTGGGTCAAGAGGCTGTAGGCCGGAACAAGCGAAGCGCAATTCCGGCAGCAAGCTAAACTTCAGGACGCGAGCCATGGCCTGATTGCGGCTCGGCCGCGGCCTCGCCCTCTCGAGTTGAACGACGGGAAGGCACCCGGGCAACGGCTACCCCTTCCGTGGAAAGGGCGATCCGGCTAGAATGCCAATAGGTTGGTTACAGCGGGTTGCGCCGCTTTTCAAATATATTGAACACCGCGAACCTGCAATCATGGCCGTACTGATTTTCGCCGTTATTGGCCTGCTTGCCGGCGTGCTGGGTGGACTGCTCGGAATTGGCGGTTCCATACTCATCATTCCGGGTCTGATTCTCGTGATGAGTGCTTCAGGCGAATACCACGGCAGCCAACAGCATCTGATTCAGGCCGCGGCCATGATCTGTAATGTGTTCATCGCCGCACCGGCGGCCGTGGCGCACTGGCGGAATCGGGCCATTATGCCACACGTCATTGCCTGGCTGGCGCCTTCGGCGTTGACAGGCATTGTTCTGGGGGTCATGCTCAGCAACTCCTCGACATTCGCCCGGCAGAATGGCGCGTACCTAGCCATGCTGCTGGCCGCCTTCTTGCTGTACGTGGCCGGGTACAACGCATGGCGATTGGTGGACAAGAGCAACCTTGCCTTAGACTTCGATAGCGACGCGAAACTGCCGTCTTTTAGGATACTGGCCGTGGGCTTGCCCATGGGGTTGCTTGCCGGCCTGCTGGGCATTGGCGGCGGCGCCATTTGCGTGCCGCTGCAACAGATGGTGCTTCGTATTCCGCTACGTCAGGCGATTGCGAACTCGGCGGCCACCATTGTGCTCATCTCCTCGCTCGGGGCCGTGCAAAAGAACCTCACGCTTCCGGAACACGGTTTCTCACCGGTCGATTCCCTGCAACTGGCCGCACTACTGGTTCCCACGGCCATTCTGGGCAGTTATGCTGGCGGCGTGCTGACGCACCGACTACCGCGCAAGGTCCTCCGCGGAGTATTTGTCGTGTTCATGTTCACCGTGTCGGCGCTCACCTTCCGCGACGCCTGGAACGCTCGTTTCGGGGAATCACCTCCGCCAGACCACGACTCTTTGCCGCCCTCGACCGCGCCGATCCAGCCCGGACGAAATCTGCCGTAATCGTGATATCCGGCACAACCGGAACGCATTACCCAATCGCAAAGAATCGGAGTGCTCGGAATAACTTGCCCAGGTTGCTGCGACAGGGTAGCGTTATAGGCGACCTTGGCAAATGCGTCGATGGTATTCGTGGCGATGTAGCCTCACGGAGGCTTGCGAACAGCCAAGGCCCAGACCAAACCCAATCGGGGCGAGACTGGATCATGCTGGCGGAACTCATTGAAAAACCGGAACTGCAACCGGAACGGGTCGAACAGGGACCGACCATTCTGATTGTCGACGACGACGATGCCCTGGCCGACGTGCTTGCCGTGCGACTCCAGAAGCAGGGGTTTGAAACAGTCACCGTGTCGACCGGCGGGCAGGGCTTGCAAAGGGCCAGGATCCAACGGCCTGCCCTGATCGTGCTTGACCTCCGTCTGCCCGATGCGGATGGGTTCGACATCTGCCAACAGTTGGCCGACTCACCGGACACGTGCGCAATCCCGGTCATCATCCTGAGTGGAATGGAGCAGCCGGACATCCTACGTCGCTGCCGCGCGGCCGGCTGCCAGTTCTTTGTTCGGAAGCCGTACGATCCGAACGTCCTGCTCATGCTCATTCGCCAATCGATTCACGACGCCGCCCACTGGGACGATTTGGCGTAAGGGCTTGCGCCGGAATAATCCGAGCCTACGGCCCCACGCTCCGCCCTCGTTGTTGCACACAAGTCTGGGGCCAAGAAAAGGATGCTCCCGGCTCGACGCTGTGTTATACTCACGCTTGGCCGCCATATCGGCAATTGGCCAAAATGAGCCTGCCGGCTCGGAATAACCATCCCACCCCCCCGAAGCGAGGTTGTCATGAAGAGAACCAACATTGCTCCAACCGCATGCCTTCTATGCGGCGCGCTTGCCGCCGTTGCGACTCCTACCCTAGCGCAAACGATTTACGATAGCGTATGCGCGCAAGCCCAACACATCTCGCGCAGTTCGCAAGTCGAGCCGATGCCGCGCGAACAATGGGAGGCTACGGTCGCCCAGCGACGCGCGATGTGGCATGAGATGCTCGGTTTGTTGCCCATGCCGGAACGTACGCCGCTCAAGGCAACCGTAACGGGCGTACTCGATCGCGGCGATTACGTGGTCGAAAAGATACACTTCCAGAGCGTGCCCGGTGCCCACGTGGTGGGCAACCTCTACAGACCAGCAAAGGTAGCTGGCCGGCTACCTGCGGTGCTCTACGTATGCGGGCATACCAAGGGCAAGGTCAGTCCGACGTACCAGGCCAACCCGCGATGGTTTGGGCAGCATGGCTACGTAGCGCTGGTGCTCGACCCGATCCAGCTTGGCGAGTCGCAGGGGCTGCACCACGGTACGTATCACGAAGGGCGATGGGATTGGCCCAGCCGGGGCTATACGCCCGTGGGCACCGAGGTATGGAACGGCATCCGCGCGCTCGATTACCTGGAAACTCGGCCCGACGTGGATGCCGACCGGATGGGCG
>CAZASB010000311.1:0-5778 GCA_964487655.1 uncultured Planctomycetaceae bacterium | reverse complement strand
CGCGACAAAAAACGATTCACTCCGTTGACCAACCAGATCAGCGGGCTCGCGTCACTACTTCTTGCCGCGCTCGCGAATGATCGGCCCGAGAAACTTCGCCGTCTCGTCCGCAATGACGCGATAGCCAGCCAAGTTCGGGTGACGGTCGCCATACCAACCTTCGAGATGGCCGAAGTGAGCGTCAAGACGATTGTCGAGCACAACAACGGTCGAGCTTCCACGCCCCTCGCTTACGTAAGGCTTCGCAACCTCGTGGAGATTCTCCGGAATCCTTGCTAGCGGGTAGCGGCGGTAGTTGAGCATGTTCGGGCCCTTGGCCTGCTCCGCCGCATAACGAGGATAGATGTCGAAGCAGGTGAGCTTCTCTTCCGCGGCAACCTGTCGAACCAAGTCATTGATACGCGCCGCGCGGGGCGCGTTCGCCTCAAGATCGGCGGAAAAGGGGATGACCGTCATTGGAATCAGCATGGCGTCTGGATGATCCTTGCGCAAACGCGCAATCAACTCGTGGAAATCCTTTGGAAATGCGGTGTCGAATTCCTCGATCCTTGCCACGTCGTTCAGTCCGTAGCGAATGAAGACGTAGTCGAGCCCGGGCAGTTCCGCAACTAGCTTGTTGTAGCGTCCGGAATCGAGTAGGCGGCGGATGAACTCGCCGCTCAGTCCGAGGTTGATGACGTCGGCGGGCGGCAGGTCTCCTTCCGCGGCCAGCAAGACACGGATGACGTCTTCCAATTGCGGTTCGTCGGGCGCCAGGTTGCGAGGAATACTGGCCTCCGTCGTGCTGTCGCCCAACAGTAGAATCTGGACCTTTCCCTCGTGCTCAGCGCGTGCCGTGCCGGCCATCGGAAGCGTTAGCGTCAGGAGGAGCAATGCGGCAATCGTGCGTCGAATGTTCATCAGGTATCTCAATGTCGTTGCGAAGGCGTATGGCATAATCCCGTGGAGACGCCGATCCCCACGCGCCCCATGATTCTGGCATCGATGCACGCCGGTTTCAAGCCCGGGATGAGTTCTACCTGGGCTGGCGGGCGCACAATGCTCACCTCCGGGCTCGCCCCGGCGGCGAATCACTCGCCGTAGGCAGCCTAACCTATGCAAGATTACCCTTCTGCATTCGCCAGAAAGTCTTTCCGGGACTGGCCCGGATTATTCACGATAGGTAGGGTGGGTCAAACAAGCCACTTCCTTGGTGGGTCATCGGTCGCTAATACCGGCGTCTTTCTAGGCGGCGGGCTACAAATCAGCTCGGTTGCGGCTTGTGCGGACCCACCAACGATCTACACGACCTCGACCCACCCTACGTAGATGAATAATCCGGGCTAGGGACGACTCAGAATGGCCTTGCTTTGTCCAGCCAGAGCGGTAATCCGCCTTCATTGCCCTCGGTTGTACGCGGCCGACAGCGGCGATAGAATGCCGACATGGCATGGGTACTGGCAATGTGGCCGTTCCCGATAAACCCTTCACTTGACAAGGAGACAGGTACGATGAGCGTGACCCGATTGTCTTGGCTGTGCGCCTGCGGCCCCCTACTGTCGGCGCTTCTGATCCTTCAAGTCGGCTGCGAAGGTCCTGCCAAGCCGCCAAAACCAGCAGCGGTCGACGAGGAGCCTGCGGTTGGGCAGGAATCGGCAGCGGTTGACGAAGAGCCCGCTGACGAACTTGCGGAGGAACCTGCCGACGAGCCGGGGGACTCGGCCCCGACCATGGTGGAGCCCGTCGAAACCCCGGCCCCGGCTGAACCAGCCCCGGCTGAACCAGCGACCCCGGCCGAACCAGCGGCCCCGGCCGAACCAGCGGCCCCGGCCGAACCAGCGGCCCCGGCTGAGCCAGCGGCCCCGGCTGAACCAGCGGCCCCGGCTGAACCAACCGCCGCGCTGCCGGTCATCCCGCTTGGGCTGCCGGAGGTGAAAATCCCCGAAGACAACCCCATGACGCCCGAGAAGGTCGAGTTGGGCCGCCTGCTCTACTTCGACAAACGGGTCAGCAGTGACGGCACCATTTCGTGCGCTACCTGCCACGATCCGCTAATGGCGTGGACGGAGCATCTTGCCACCAGCGCGGGAATCGTCGGGGCGGACGGCCATCCGCAAGTGGGTGGGCGCAACTCGCCAACCATTATCAATTCGGCCTATGCTCCCAACCAGTTCTGGGACGGTCGAGCCGCCACGCTTGAGGAGCAGGCCGTGGGCCCGGTGGGGAACTCGATTGAGATGGGCAGCTCCATGGACAACGTGGTGCTCTCCTTCAACAAGATTGCAGGCTATAAGGAGTGGTTCCAGAAGGTGTTTGGCACGGACGTGACGGAAGAAGGCTTCGCCAAGGCAATCGCGGCCTTCGAGCGAACGATCCTCAGCGGCAACTCGCCGTACGACAAGTTCAACGCGGGCGATGAGGGTGCCCTAAACGATGTCCAGAAACGCGGCATGGCCGCTTTCGATGAATACTGCGCCGTGTGCCATGCCCCGCCCGTTTTCAGTAACTTCCAGTTCCACAACGCTGGCGTGGGCGCCGACCTGCCAGAGCCTGACAAGGGGCGCATGGACGCGACTGGCGAAGAGCGGGATATGGGCCGCATGCGCGTGCCGGCACTCCGCGAAGTGGCCAATACGCATCCGTATTTCCACAACGGCAGCGTGGAGAAGCTCGAGGAGGCTGTTGCCTTCATGGCCAAGGGCGGCCAGGACAACCCGAACCTCTCCGCCCTGCTGCGAGGACTCGGCGGCCAGGTTTCCGAGGAGGAGCAGGCCGATATCGTCGAGTTCCTCAAGGCACTGTCCGGCGAGTATCCCATGATGGAGCCGCCGACCGAATTCCCCCAGTAAGATCGTGTCCGTGGACATGGAAAGATAGGGGCAACGGCGAGCATAGGCTCTTCCGTTTCTGGGTGCAAGTCCGTGGTGAAAAGACGTAGGGTGGATGGTTCCGGATGTCTCAGCATCCGGGTTCATCCACGTGTCAGGCAATTCTGCATCCAGAAACGGAAGAGCCATCAAGACCATTCCATCATCTGAAGGAGAATACGATGCATACTCAACGGAAATGGCTTGCCTTAATCGTGACGGTGGCAATGGCCGTCTTGCTATTTGGCGCGTCCGTAACGGTGGCCGAGAGTGAGAATCTGCTGATCGATGGTAGTTTCAACGCCGAGCAGGTCGACTTCCCCGAATTCTGGAATATGTCGTCCTCGAAACACGTTGTCTACGATCGGACCGGCGGTCCGGAAGGTAAGAAGGCTTCGATCATCCTGCGCGGCGACGGACCCGCTACGGACACGGTAAGCGTGCGCCAATACGACCTGATTCTGGTGCCTGGCGAGACCTACAAGCTCAGCGCGTATGTCAAGACCAAGGGCTTTCAATGCCGATCCGGCGGTCTGATCGTTCATAACGCCGGGTGGCTGTCGGCAACCGGTTTGCAGGATTTCCCCGCCGATTCCGATTGGACCTACATGGAGAAGACGTTCAAGATATTTCCATCCACGAACGACCAGTATGGCGTGGCCATGTACGCCATCGCTTCGACCGGAGAGCTGCACTTCGCGGACGTCAAGCTCGAAGCCGTGAGTGAGAAAGCACGGCTGCGCTCCCGTTCCCGGTGGTCGACCATCGCGGGGCCTAGGCTGGTTCCCATGCAGCCGCTGCTCAACCGGATTCCGATCAACCGCCCGGAACTGACCTTCAAGGCGCTCGGTTCCCTGCCGGAGAGGCGCGAGGCGTATGAATGTGTGGTCAGCGTGGATGGCGACCGCATTCCCGAGCAGATACTGCCGATTGACGGCGGCCAGATTCTTGCGCGATTCGTCGGGCTTTCCAGCGGCGATTACACGATCAAGGCCCGGCTGCGCCATCGCGAAACGCGCAAGGAGATTCTATGCGTGGAGTATCCCATCAGCCTGATCGACGTCCCGGCGGTCGATCTCAACAGCGTGAGGCAGTTGAATAACCTGGTGGCCGAGGCGCTCAATCAATCGGTTCGTAACACGCCGGAACCGCAGACGTTCACCTTCGTGAATCCGCGCGACGGCTGGGTCTTCGTGGCGATAGCGACCGATGCGCCTGCACCGGGCCTGAGCGTGCGGATTGACGAGGCCGAGCCGGTCATTATCGCCACGACCGATCGCCTGGAAGCCTTTCGCGAGTTGTCCATGGGCCAGCACCGCATTACCGTGGCGGGCAACACGTCGGAGGCGCGCCTGCTGGTGCGTTCCATTCCCGAAATCTTCAACTACCCGCCCTGCGCGAACTCTGCCGTTCGGGAGAACGGGAGCTACGACTGGGACTTCATGAAGCGGCATATACTCCAAGCGGTAACCACGCTCAACGGCGGCCGGCTCCCCGGCGACGCCCTGCCCGAGGCCAAGGCTCTCGGACTGAAGTGGCTGGCCAACTTCAGCGTCGTCCCGGTGGACGATCCGGCCGACGTGCGGCGCCGCATGGAACAACATGCGGGCATGACGCAGCCGCAATACGACGGCCTGACCAGCGACGAACTCTTCTTCGGCCGTGCGACCATTGCCAACTACGCCGAGGCCCTGTGGCGGTTGAATAATCCCGAGGGTCGGCTGATCTACACCTGGATTGTCGGCAAGCCTGGCATTAAGTCCGTGCATACCGATTTCATGTCGGCCTGCCTTAACGCTTCAAAGGGCCGCGGCCGGCTGCTATTCGAAGCCTATTGCCATCCACAGCCCGACGAGGCGGCGGCGGCCAGCTACCTTGACAACCACGTGGCCGAGACCATGCGGCTGTTTAACGCCTACTTCCCGAACGCCGCAACTGGAACCGGCATTATCTTCGGCAACTTCAACCAGATTCCCATCATCTCGCTGGAGCATGATCCGGCCGTCGATTTCAAGTATTATCTCGACATGCAAGTCAACCTGATTGCCAACAGCCCCGACTTCGCCGGCTTGGCCACCACGGGCTATTGGGGCACGTATTACGGCGACGAGGAACTGGCTCGCTGGTCGTTCATGCTGATGCGCCACTATGCCGTCGAAGGCAACAAGGACATGCTGTCCGCCCGATATGGATTGAAGTACAACCCGGGCTTCCTCGCAAACGGCGATTTCGCCGACGGCTTGAATGGCTGGACCGCCGCTCCGGCGACCGAGGGTTCCATCCGACCGGCGACCATTGCCGGCTATGGCGGCACTAGCCAAGCACGCTGGGGCGCTGGGACGGCAGGCGATACGGTGTGCGTAATGACCCGCCACGCCGAGAAGCCCAACCGCGTCAGCCAGACCGTTGAAGGACTAGAGGTCGGCAAAACCTACTGCCTGCGATTCGTCACGGCCGACTACAACGACGTAGTCGAAAAGAAGTACAACCCGCGCCGATATGGAATCGACGTGGAGCTGGAGGGCGTCGACATGCTTGCGGAAAGAAGCCATGTCCACATCGACCGGCGCAAGACCCACAATCGCTTCGACGCGGGCCGCGTCGGCAAGATCAATCTGCACCACGTCGTCTTCCGCGCCCGCGCCGCCACGCAGGTTGTTACGTTCCACGATGAACAGGCCGCCGTGGGCGAAGACCTCGCCATCAACTTCATCCAGTTGAAACCGTACTTGGAGTGACGCGATCACCGGTGGCCTTTTTCTCGCCACCGTGCCGGCTTAGCTGACTGACCACGGCTCCAGGCGGGACGAGCCCGCCGGTGGCCTTCTTGACTCGCTGGCCGGCTGTAGCTCACTGACCACGGCTCCGAGCGGGGCAAGCCCGCCGGTGGCCTTTTTCTCGCCACCGTGCCGGCTTGCCCGGCCGGAGCGAT
>CAZASB010000310.1:0-5788 GCA_964487655.1 uncultured Planctomycetaceae bacterium | reverse complement strand
ACCAGAGAAGCGGCTTGTTTGACCCACCCTACCTATCGTGAATAATCCGGGCTAGGTTTAGGCCGCTCCAATGTAGTAGGTACACGCCATTGTGCCGTCCCCAGGGCAAAGCAGTCTGCACCTAGAAACGGAAGAGCCCGCGTTATGGATGTTTTCCGTCAAAGGAATGGCACGAAGCGCAGCTCATCTTGCCCATGGCGTCGTCCATCTCCCGGCTACCGTGGCAGTCGAGGCACGCCTTCACCTCGGGTGACAAGCCGGTACGTGCGTGGCTGGGATCTGTCACGATCTGATTGAGCAGGTCGACGATCCGAATCGCGCCATCGACCGAAGCGCGGCGGCAGCGTTCCCGGCGCTCGGCACATTTCACCTCGCGACCGGTCGCCTCGCACCACTTGGCAATCGCCACATGGCATAGCACGGAATTGGACATGCTGGGGGCAACCGTCTCGGCCCAGGCCGGTTCACGCGGCCGGTAGATCGGCAGCGGCGTCTGTTCATACCAGGTGCATATCTCGCCAACCGACTCCTCGCGGCGCTCTTTCGCCTTCTCGTCCTGGAACAACCCGATCAAGGCCGCGCAGCCGTTGACAATGCCGCACACCGATCCCAAGCCGCCCACGCCGCCGTTACCGTAACGCATCATGGCAATGGGGAACGAGCGGAACGGTTCGCCGACGCGTTCCGCCAGTGCCTGCATGACACTGCCGACCACGGCGTACATGCACCCGCCGTCTGGGTACAGCTTGTAAGCCGCCTCGCCGACGGCGTACGGATCGAGCTTGACGTAGTGCCACTCTCGTGGCGAGCCCCCAACCTTCGCGCTGGCCGGTTGCCGAGGCGCTTCCGCGGGACCGAGTTCGCCGGACGCTTGGCTCGCGCACCCGCCGAGCAGGGTCGAGCCCCCGAACAGTCCAAGCGAGGCAATTGCGTCTCTACGGTTGATAGTTTTCACCGCGAAGATCTCCAGCCGGAACTTGTTGCTGCTATTGAAGGAGTTTCTGGATTTCGTCGGGCGAGGGCACTCTGCCGACCAACTTCACCTCGCCGTCGACGACCAGAGCGGGAGTCATCATCACGCCGAAGCCGGTAATGACGTTGATGTCGGTCACCTTCTCAACCGTGGCCTCGATGCCTGCCAGCTTGACAGCTTCTTCAGCGTTGTGCTTGAGCTTCTCGCATTTTGGGCAACTGGTTCCGAGCACTTGGATGAGTTTCATGGGGTTCTCCTTGTAGGCGGTTTGGCGTAATGGGCAAGTGTTTAAGAAAAAAAAACGCCGTCCGCTAGGCAAGCAATTCTTGGTAGCTTTGTGCGTTGCATGCAATGACCGACTCAATGCACTTGAAGAAGTTCGTTACGCACTTCACTCGCAGCCGGTAGAAGACCATCTGCCCACGCTTCTCGTCCTCCACCAGCCCGGCACCTTTGAGCAAGGCCAGGTGGCGTGACACCGTCGACATGTCGGAGCCGACCAACTCGGTCAACTCGCATACGCAGCGTTCGCCGCTTCGAGACAATTCGTCCACGATCAGCAGGCGCGCGGGGTGTGCCATCGCCTTCATGATCTTGGCTCGGGCTTCGTAACGGGCGCGTGTGGTTTGGTCCATTGAAATCACGATTGGGTTTTGGCAAATGGCCGGTTCGAAAAGCTACTTATATACCGCAGTCCTGAGTCCTTATTCCTCGGGGTGGGGCCATCTTTGCTGGACGAACTGGGCCGAACGACGAACCGGGGTTCATTTGCTATTTTAGCCAAATATCGCGGCAGGTCAAGTCCACAGCAGCATTGCCGGAGCCCACCCCTGGTCTGCCGTTTCAAAGGGTAGTATCTTGGCAGTCAAATCCAAACCCGTTCGGCGGTGGCCTACATGCTTCGCAATACGTTTGTACACCTTCCCGGCGTCGGCGCCGTTCGAGAGCGGATGCTGTGGACGCAGGGGATTCTCGACTGGAACTGCTTCCTGGCGGCTGCCGACGATGGCCGCCTTCCGAAGAAGTTCGGTGAGTCGGCCGCGTTCTTGGTTCGCCAGTCGGTGGACGCGGCGGCCGATGGCGATGTCCGGTTCTTCGGCGGCCTGCTGCCGTCGCGGGAGACTTGGCGGCTCTATCCGGAGTTTGCCGAGCAGGTGCTGTTTTTGGACATTGAAACGACCGGCCTCTCTGCCCAGTACGACCAGGTGACCACCATCGGCGCGCTGGGCGGCGGCAAGCTGGCCCTGTTCATCGACGGCATCAACTTGGAGCAGTTTCCGGCGTACGTCGCCCAGTTCCCACTTCTGGTCACCTTCAACGGCAGTCAGTTCGACGTGCCGTTTCTCCGGTCGCATTTCCCCAAGGCACGATTGGACCAGGCCCACATCGACCTTCGGTTCACACTCAGTTCGCTGGGCTACCGCGGAGGGCTCAAGGCCATTGAACGGAACCTGGGGCTCAGCCGCGACCCGGCAATCCAGGGCGTCGATGGCTTCGAAGTCGTCCGGCTCTGGCACTGCTGGCGACGCGGCGACCGCCGAGCGCTCAGGAAGCTGGCCTTCTACAACCTGACCGACGTGGTGAACATGGTGGAGTTAGTGGAGATCGCCGTCCGGCACAAGACACGCCTCGCGGCACATCCAAGCCAGAAAGCCCTTCCCGATCCACCGGCAGCATGGCGGTTTGACCCCAAATCCGTCGCAACGTGGCTGGATGAACGCCTTGAGGCAGGCTGACGATCTTTCTCAACAGCATGGTGTAAGGCGGCACGTGCTGTTCAAGCGGTAATGGTTCACGCCGACGCGGGCTGCGGATCTGCCGTCTTCGGCGCGGAGAATGCATGGCTGAGGCCGACCTCGACTGTCAGGTCAAAGGCGTAATTCCCATGGAGAGGGACAGGTTGATGGTAGGCGTCGAAGGAATCGGCCTTTCCGCATCGAACACACTCCTTCTGATGGCAAAAGTCCGTTTCAGTGATTCTCCTTCATTTATCCGCATGTCGAACGCTCACGGCGACGCTTCGTTCGGAGCCACGCTCAGCGCGCCTTCGGACGATATCCGTCCGCCGTGCCGTTCACATTTCTGATGTTTCATCCAGCATGGTATGCACGCAGGCTTCCCATGCAGTTGCCTCACGCGAGAGTCCATGACATCTTCCCCACAAAACGCACAGGGCACGCTCTTGCATATCTTAGCGCGGTCAGGTTCGTCAATGGATACCCTCTCGATCGAGAGCACTGCTTCAGCCGGCGTTGACAGTATCCATTGGGTGAACTGATCACGCCGCTCACGTAAACCATCGGGAACTCGCTTACTGTCAAAGGAAACGCGGACGCCTACCCGGGACTTGCGCGAATAGAGTGTGTACACCTGTTTGCCATAGTCACGAAAGATGAGATTGCCCTTGCCGGCTGTGCAACCAGTCAGGCATTGAACGGCATCGACTCCGCAGGCATCATTTTCCACAATCGCAACCAGTTCTTCGTCTTCAGCTCGCAGTGCTGCCAGTTCTTCCAGGGCAGCCGATGCCATCCGGTAGCCCATGGCGATGCCAGGGCACTCATGTCCGTGGAATTCAAGGATCCTTTGATACGTCATATGTGCTTTCTTGCTCATGTGTCTGCCGCGAACGGACCGCCGTAACCGGGGGGCCGCCATAGACTTTGATTTCACAAACCGCCTTGTCGGCCGCTCCGGTTCACGGCCTGGTTACGTGTTTCTCTTCATTGGATACCGTCAGTCACGATAGCGGATCTACATGGTCAAGCGGCTCTTGATTGCGAGCCTGCTCCCAAATGTGCGTCAGCTCCGCGCGATGTTCCGCGGCCCATTCCATGACGAGCCCCATTGCTCGTGGGGGCAGTTTGCCGGCCATGACCGCGAGCGTCTCGATGCTCACCACCATTCGACTACTGCCATATTCCGCGTGGAAATGGGGCGGTTGGTGGTCATTGTGAAACATCTTGATCACGATTCCGTAGAAGCGACTGATTTCAGGCATCGGCAGCTACCTTCCTTAGCCCCGGAAACACCTCGCTGGGCTGTTTTCCCGTGACCTGAAGATAGAGGGCGTCCGCGCAGAGGTCGACTTCGTCGCTCCAACGTACCTCGCCGCTGCTTCCAATGGACGCACGGCCAAAAGCCTCAGGATCATTCCACAACTGAAATACGCCCTTACCCACTAAGTGCGAGAGGTCGACGATCCCCGTTACGCCATCGGCGTACCGGAGTCGCAACCGGTGGCCGGTAAGGGGCTGTACCTCAATCAGTTCGAACATGCTTGTCGTTCCTTAGTCCCCGCGGCATGTCTGACCACGGATGTGTTCAACACATAACGTCATGAATCAGGATTTTGGCGCGCTAGCGACAAATATCCTGCATTCAGTTGTTGGCTTCCTGTTCTTTTGCTTTGGTCAGACGTGATCGCCACTTGCGCCACTCACTCCAGGTCAACTTTTTCATATGGTCATGCAGATTGTCTTGAGACGCTACCGTGCGCTGGGTTCCTTTTTGCAGGAGAAGCTGCTCAAGTCTATTGTGCCTGATGATCCAATCCTGCGGTGTTGCGTCAAAAACGTCTCGCTCAGGGACGAAGCGATCGTTGGAGAGAAGATCAATTCCGTGAGTCAGCAGGGATTGATCAACAGTTCCCTCGGGAAGTTTACAGTATCCACTGACGTAGCAACGTGAGACGACCAATGAACTGTCAGAAGACCAAATCAATTCTCGAAAAGTAAGACTGTCATCGGCATCTACACTCCCGATCCATCGAACATTCGTGGGTGATAATGTCTGCGAGGTGAAAAACGCAAGAGTCCTGCCCATGAGTGCGCCATACCAAAGCAGATAGGCTGATTTCTTTCCATCAGGAGATGCAAACGTTGCGAGTCGAGGGCTTTCGAAATCATAGTCAACGAAGCGATAAACCCTAAAGGCTCCCAGCGCAAGTGCCGCCAACACAACAGCGGCTATGATGAGCAGTATCCTTTTCTGTTTTGTCATCTTGTTCCTTGAAGCCAACGTGTTATTCTACCCCGATTACCCTTTCCCGGAAGGGCTATCCCGGAAACCATGATTCTAGCCCTTCAAAAGGGCTGCTGCTAGCGGTTCTGGCAAAATTCTCACGCCTGGGTAGCCGGGCGACCAGCGCGCAGTTAACAGAACACCGGTATTCCGGCGTTATGTTAATCGGCGTATATCCCGGGAGATCGGTTATGCGGGCTGGTGGCGAGCGGTTGAACGAGGTACTGGGGGGGTACAACCGGTTTCTGATCCAGAAAGCCCTATCGAGCCGAAAAGAGCTGCCCTACCTTGTCCGGCAGGTGCGAGACTTTCTCCTCTTTGCCCGAACACATGGTGGGTTCACCTTCGAGCAGACACTGGACCTGTTCCTGGCACAGGTGGGGGAACGGATCGGCACCCAACCCTGGCAAGTCCAACAAGCGGCGAATGCGATTCGCATCTACCGCTACCAGTACCGGGCAGCGGGTAATGAAGGCGACTGGCCACGCCATGCCCAGGAACAGCAGTCCCGAGACGCCTCATGCGGGACAGGGAACGAGGGCCCTGCGTCGGTCGGATCCAAGTCCCGAAGGGGCACCCCTAAGTCAGCCCAGGGTGGAGCCAACGCGAGGAACGAGCGAGGCGCAACCCTGGGGCATGCTCCACCCTTGACCTAGGACTGTACCTTCGTTGCTTTACACAAGTCGGAGTTGCACCGAAGGCCACCGTGCGGGCTTGTCCCGCCGGAGCCATGGTCACCCAGCTACAGGAAGGGCGTACCCGCGATGTCTTCCTCTGCGTATCGCCGCCGCC
>CAZASB010000309.1:0-5788 GCA_964487655.1 uncultured Planctomycetaceae bacterium | reverse complement strand
CCAACGATTTACGCGACCTTGACCCACCCTACGTAGATGAATAATCCGGGCTAGCTCCCAACTTCCAACCCGCAGTGGCCTGTTTTTTTGCCTTGCCAACCGGCGTCCGATTTGTTAAGCTCGGTTATCTATACATCTATTTTCCATTCAAGCCCTCCCCACTTCCGGTTAGTTGCCTTTATCGCTATATTGACAGCGTACCGCCGTTGGATTCTGGCACTCGGGGCTTCTACCGCCCCGAAACCACATCGCTTGATGGGAAGGCCTCGCTCTCATGCTCGATCGCCTGTTCAAGCTGAAGGAACACGGCGCGAACGTCCGCACGGAACTACTGGCCGGGCTGACGACGTTTCTGACGATGGCCTATATCATCTTCCTGCAGCCGGCCATCCTCTCCGGTCAGTTGTTCGGAATTGAAACGGGCATGGACTGGGGTGCCGTGATGACGGCCACGTGCCTCGCCGCCGCGTTGGCGACGGCCATTATGGGGCTGTACGCGAACTATCCGATCGGCCAGGCCCCCGGCATGGGCGAGAACTTCTTCTTCGTCTTCTCCGTTCTGCCCGCGGCCGCCACCGTCGCAACCGGCGCCACGCAGTCGTGGCAAATCGCCTTGGGGGCAGTGTTCATCGCCGGAATGCTGTTCTTGCTGCTTGCCGTTCTGGGTGTGCGCGAAGCGATGCTCGGGGCCATCAGCCCTAGCATGAGGAACGCCATCGCCGTGGGTATTGGAGTCTTTGTTGCTTTTTTTGGCCTTCAGAACGCTGGTCTGATTGCGCCGCACTCAAAGACCTGCGTGAAACTCAACCCGTACTTCACCTCGCCTGACGTTTTCGTGTTTGTTTTCGGGCTTGTCGTCATTGGCATTCCCGTTTACCTACTCAATCGGCGATGGGTTGGCATTGGGATTCCTTGCGTATCCGGTCGTGAAGCTGGTAAGCGGACGATATCGCGAGCTAAAGCCGCTGCTGATCCTGCTGGCGTTTGTGTTAGCGGCTTACTTCTTCTTCCTACGCCCCGAAGCGGGGTAGTCCTAAAGAGGTATTCACATGTCAGCCACTCCATTCGCGATTGGATCATCCTCAGCTTCCTTGAGTTGCGGTAAGCGGCCTTTCGCTGCGAGTGTCGGAAAATTAAAGTAAGATATACGGGTCGAAAGCAGCCAGTTAGTCAACACATGTTCACCTGGGGGAGTTGCCGTGCCAATCGACATCCAGTGCGCCGAGTGCAAGAAGAAGTTTCGCGTGGCCGACAAGTTCGCTGGGCGGCGCATTAAGTGCCCAAACTGCGAGAAACCAATTGTCGTCCAGGCTGCGGAGTCGGCAGCCGGTCAGTCGTCCGATGCCGAGCCGAGCGACAAAACGTCATCGTCCGATCTCGGAAAGACCGCCGACCGCGAGTCCTCTCAACGGCCGGCCGCGTCGAAACGTTCCGACCAACCGGAACCGGCCGCAAAACCGAAACCGGATGATGCCGGTCCGGAGTCCGATTCGCAGCTTTCCGCCGAAGAGGAGGGCCAGTGGTACATGCAGACCGACGATGGGGAGCAATACGGCCCCGTGGATCGGGAAGAACTGAACGCCTGGGTAGCGGAAGGTCGCATCGATGGCACGTGCCAGCTCTTGTGCGATGGTTGGGACCAGTGGCGATGGGCCGACGAGGTGTTCCCTGACTTGGCGGAAGAGGCTTCGACCGAGGATGCTCCGATTTTTGCGTCGGGCGATTCAGGCAAGGGCATTGCCGCGGCGGCTGGAACGCAATCGGATACGAAGCTTACGGCCCGTACTGCTCGCGGCGGCGGCAAGTCGTCCCCGGCGGGCATCGAACACACGCTTTCCGAAACTCGGCCCTGGGTACTGCTGATGGCCATTGTCGGTTTCGTCTGCGCCGGTCTTGGCGTGCTGGGCACGCTGGGCGCGATGGTGCCGCTCATCCTGTTGGCCGACGCGATATACGTTGTTGTCGGCATCATCGTATCGCTTGTCATGTTGGCAACGTGCGGTCTGATAGGTTGGGCCGCCTTCCATCTGTTCGTTTACGCGCAGCGGATCGGAGCCTACGTTGCGACCAGCGATACGCCTGAGCTGGAGCAGGCGCTCGCGGCCCAACGGTCGTTCTGGCGATTGACAGGCATCCTGACCCTCGCGGCCCTGGGCGCCTGGCTGATCACCGCCTTGCTGGTGCTGATCCTGATGCTTGCCACCTGACGCGAAATACGCTTTCGGCGTATCGTGACGCTGTCGCACGTGATGCAGGCGGAAAGACGTATGGTGAACGAGGGGAGGCGAGCTACCCTGGTTGTTGTACGTAAGCTGCAATCGACCGTTCAGAGGATGAACTTGCTGAGGTCCTCGTCGTGACTGAGCTTTTCGAGCCGCTGCTCGACGTAGGCCGCGTCGATCTCGACCCGACCAGCCTTCATATTGGGCGCTTCGAAACTCAGCTCATCGAGTACCCGCTCCAGGATGGTATAGAGGCGGCGAGCGCCGATATTCTGTGCTGTCTGGTTCACTTCATGGGCGTACCTGGCCAATGCATCGACGCCGTCGGTGCTAAAGGCCAGTTTCACGCCTTCGGTTTCGAGCAGGGCTTCGTATTGTTTGGTGAGCGCCCCGCGAGGCTCCGTAAGGATACGAACGAAATCTTGCTGCGTCAGGGCCTGAAGTTCGACGCGAATGGGAAACCGCCCCTGAAGCTCGGGCATCAGATCGCTGGGCTTTGCGCGATGGAACGCGCCGGCGGCAATGAACAGGATGTGGTCCGTCCGCACATATCCATAGCGAGTTTGGACGGTAGTGCCTTCGACAATCGGCAGCAGGTCCCGCTGGACGCCCTGCCGCGAGACATCGGCCCCATGGGCATGTTCGCTTGCCACCACCTTGTCCATTTCGTCCACGAAGATAATGCCGACGTTTTCCGCCAGTTCGATAGCCCGCGTTTGGACCTTCTCTTGGTTGATTAGGGCATCGCATTGCTGTTCGAAAAGGACATTGCGGGCTTCGGCAACGGTCAATTCACGGCGGCTACTCGATTTCGGCAAAATGCGTTCAAACATACCCTGCAAATCGACGTCCATCTGTTCGAGTCCAACGCCCGTGAACATCATGGGAGTCGACTTCTGCTCGATGGCGATTTCGACGCGGCGGTCTTCCAGTTCGCCGCCGGCGAGCATGGCTCGCATCTTCTCACGAGTACGTTCATACCGGTCGGGCGAATCGGGACTGTTTGGCGAGGCGTCGAACGCGGCAGGCGCGGGCACCAGGAGGTCGACGAGGCGTTCTTCCACCCGTCGGCTCGCCTCATCCTCGACACCTGCACGCTCCTGCTCGTGGACCAATCCGATCGCATTCTCGACCAACTCGCGGATCATGCTCTCCACGTCGCGACCGTAGTACCCTACCTCGGTGTACTTGGTCGCCTCGACCTTGATGAAAGGCGCGCCGGTGAGTTTTGCCAGGCGCCGGGCAATTTCCGTCTTACCGACCCCGGTCGGACCGATCATGAGAATATTCTTCGGCGCAACCTCCTGCCGTATCTCTGGCTCGAGTTGCTGACGGCGCCAGCGGTTGCGGATGGCAATGGCCACCGAGCGCTTGGCATCGTCCTGGCCCACGATGTGGCGGTCCAACTCCTCAACGATCTGCCTGGGCGTCAATTCTCGCAAGACAACTCCTCCACCTTGATGTTTGTGTTCGTGTATACGTCGATGCCGGCCGCGATTTCCAGTGCGGTGCGAACGATATCGGCCGCGCCAAGATCGGCGTGTTTCACCAGTGCGCGCGCGGCGGCAACGGCATAGCTCCCGCCCGAGCCGATCCCCAAGATCCCATCGGTCGGTTGAATCACATCGCCGTTACCGCTCAACAAGAGGGTGTGCTTGGCATCAACCACTGCAATCATGGCCTCAAGGCGGCGCAGGGCCCGGTCGGTGCGCCATTCCTTGGCCAACTCGGTCGCGGCTCGCGGCGTATTCGACGGAAAATCCTTGAGCTTCGCTTCAAATCGCTCCAACAGGGCAAACGCATCGGCCGCCGCACCGGCAAAACCGGTGAGCACCTTGCCGTCAAGCAACGTTCGAATCTTCAGGGCGTCGGCCTTCATGATTGAACTGCCGATGGTCACCTGGCCATCCCCGCCCATGGCAACGATGCCTCGGTGCCGAACGGTCAGGATCGTCGTGGAACGAGTTCGCATGGTCTTTCGTCTCCTAGAATTGTCTTGGAATTGATACTGGCGAGGGAAGCCAAACCCCCTACGCGAGCAACCGACCTTGCCGAAGCCCCAAAGATAGATAACGAGTATGGCGGAATCGCACAGCCGCGACCAGTGGGAGGGCCTAACCCGACCATCTTCCAACATTTCCGCGGAAAACTGTTGCAAACCTGATCCAGACAGATTAGCCTAGAACTTCAGGTTGTCGTCGTGCTGAACCTGTGCGTTTGCATGAGCGGGGCGACTTGGATAAGATGGTAGGTAGGTACTCTGTCCGTTCGAGAGTTTCCGACCGATATTTTCAAGCAATTGTGTGTTGTGAGTCCGCGCCGCGCAAGAGATTGGCCTTGGAATTGACCTCACATGGGTCATACGCCAATCGAAACGGTGCATGGCGGGACTTTGGTGTTTTTCTTTCTCACTGGGTACAGGAGGAGTGTACGATGAATCGACGTCTTGGAGTTTTGTTGCTGACTTTTGTCGGTGCCGTGTTGGTGATGGCCGACACCGCGTCGGCAGGCCGTTTCATGGACCGGCTGTTCTGCCGTATGCGATGCCGGCCGCAGATTTCGCGTTGCGTGCGTTCCTGTCAGCCGTGCTACCAGCAGCCCTGCTGTAAATCGGCATGCTCTGCCGCAGACGCGTACGTAGATGACATGGCGCCGATGCTCTCGGACGACAAGGTCCCCGAGGCTCCCGAAGCACCGGAGGCACCTGCCCCGGCGCCAACCGACGTGGCTCCCGAGGCACCGGAGCCTGCCGCTCCGGCTGAGCCCGCCGCTCCGGCTGAGCCCGCCGCTCCGGCTGAGCCCGCTGCAGCGCCTGCCGAGATGCCTGCGGAGGTTCCTGCCGAAGCACCCGCCGAGCCGGCTGAGCCTGCCGCTCCCGCCGTTCCGGCTGAGCCTGCTGCTCCGGCCGAGCCTGCTGCTCCGGCCGAGCCTGTCGCTCCGGCCGAGCCTGCCGCTCCGGCCGAGCCTGCCGCTCCCGTTGAACCCGCTGCTGCTGAGCCTGCCGCTCCCGCCGAACCTGCTGAGCCCGCTGCTCCAGTCGAGCCTGCCGAGCCAATGACACCGGCTGCTCCCGCCGAGCCTGCCGCTCCTGCTGAGCCCGCTGCTCCTGCCGAGCCAATGGCACCGGCTGCTCCTGCTGAGCCGGCCGAGCCGGCCGAGCCGGCTGCACCCGCTGCGCCGATCAATGACGATCCGTTCTCGCAGAACGACTCGCAGGGGATGCGTCAGTGGGTAGACGTCACGGGCAAGTATTCCTTCGAGGGCAAGTTCGTGAGCATGGAGACCGGCGTCGTCCGACTTCAGGCGAACGACGGCCGCTACTTCCGCGTGAACTGGGACCGGCTGAGCCACGGCGACCAGCGGTTCGTGCGACAGCTCGAGGCGATTGCCTCGGCTTGGTAACCGTCCTGAACGAAGACTCCAAGCCCTGCTTTTGTCCCCGGCGCGCGGAAACCGCGCGCCGGGGTCTTTTTCTTGACTCTTACGTTTCTGGGCGCAGGCCGTGCCAATGTGGCAGGCACGCGCCGCGTGCCGTTCTTCCGAGCAATGCAGTTTGCACCTAGAGA
>CAZASB010000308.1:1943-5790 GCA_964487655.1 uncultured Planctomycetaceae bacterium | reverse complement strand
CGCAACCGTTCACGGGGCGGCGCAGGCAGTTTTCTCCGCTTCATGCGAAGGGGACAGTCCCATTTTCGCGGCGGAAACGGAGGATCATTGGGCAAAAACGCCCTATGTACCGCGAAAATTGGGACAGTCCCCCTGTGAACGGTTACCCCGAACCGAATGGAAGCCGAGTGCGCACCAACCACGTTTTTCGCGCGGAGCCTTACTTCTTAAGGGGGGCATGTAAGTTGCCGTTGCGTGCAAACCACCACTCTGTTAGACTGCCGCTCGCGCTTCTGCGGGGGATTCACATTCGGCGGCGATGTTGCTTTGCCGAACAGGCATGGATTCGTGATCGACCTTCACGGACATTCACCGAATGGGTGGCAGCGGAACATGGCGATATCCAGCATCACGTCACGGAGGCTTTGGACATGCTTGTACTGAGTCGCGGGGAACGACAAAGCGTAGTCATCGGCGACGCCATTACAATGACCGTGGAGAAACTTGGGAAAATCGACGATGGCCTCAAGGCTGCTGGCACCGTGGTCCAGCTCGGCTTCGACGCACCACGATACGTGTCTATTTGCCGGAACGAATTGCTTTCGGAGCGACAACCGGCCCTGGTGGGCAATGGAACCGGGCGGCGCAAGCAACCACGGCCGGGCCGTGTCGTCGCAATCCCAGGCGTCGTGCTGCACGCGCGGATTCAAGTACCGCGAAAGGTTCCCGTTTCCCACAATGGGAAAACGATCGTCGGAAGCGATTTGGAAGAGGTCGAGGGCGGCGGCTTGAAGACAGAGTATCATATTGCTTGCCACGAAGATGATCGGATCACAATCTGCAACAATATCTCCATTGCCGTCTTGCACTTCCACCGTTTTGTCTACACCGACGCCAGCCCACGCATGTCGCCTCAAGACTTGGCCAAAAGCAACTGGAGGTAGCTTCGGCGCTCGCTGGTGGAAAGCCCCAGTTTCGTGGCAAGCGAACCGATGACTTGCCGGGCAGCGTCCACTTCTTCCGCATCGACCACTAATTCCAGTTCAACGAAGGTTCCCATGCCGTCGATCTCGTCGAAGGCGCCTTCGACGGTGCGGTCTTGCCAATCGACCTGGAACTTCCCGCGTTGCTTGGCGACGCGTCCTACTTGTCGGAAGCCAAGCGTTTCGAGCAGTTCCGTCCAGCGCTCGGCGACCCCGTCGCCGTCGGGCAAGGGGAGTTCCAGCTCTCGACGAGTCTTGGTCGTGGCATCGATCTTGGGGCCCTTGTAGGTCACTCGGTTCGACCGACCGCGGCGCCGGATTCGGAAGGCCTCGTCGGTCTCGCGGAAGTCACGTTGTGGATGGTTGAAGTACAGGTCGGTTTCTTCGTTCGGGGCGGCGAATCGGGCGTGTAGCCGCTGCAGTTTCGTGCGGACGGCATCGAACCCCTCCGTGGGAAACTTCTGCTCGACTTCGTATTTCACGGAAACCTCGACATGTTGGCGGAGCTGCTCGGCGGCGATGGGGTCGGAAAGGGCTCTCCGGAAGGCGGCATGCTTGCCAGGGCGACTTGGATATCTGACTTGCACCTGCTTGTAGCACGTTCGCCCGCTCTCTACAATGCCTTTATGAGCGAAGTTCATGATGAATGCGGCATAGCCGCGATATACCATATCCCCGGGCGGGGCATTAGCCCACTCTGCCCAAATGAAAACCCCGAGGAGACGTCTCGGCTCATGCCGCGCATGCTCCTCGACGTACAGAACCGGGGGCAGCTTGCCGCCGGGATGACGACCTACAACCCCCTTCGTCGGCAGCTTATCGACACGCACAAGGATGCCGGCACGGTCAGCGAGGTGTTCCGGCTGGGACATCGGGACGCGGCGGAGCGACTCATGCAAGCGTACTCCGGGCGTGCCGCGATTGGCCATGTGCGGTACGCCACGTGCGGACATGACGATCGAAGCTACGCGCAGCCCTTTGAGCGGCATCACCTGAAGAAGCACAAATGGTTCAGTTTTGCATTTAATGGCCAAGTGACCAATTATGCGGAACTCCGTGACGAATTGCTCGACAACGAAGACAACTATCTCGCCCGTGAAACCGACACCGAGATTCTCATGCACCAGATCAGCCGGACGCTGGCCACCAGCCGGCATCCGCTGCTGAGCGACGTATGCCGCCACTTGGCCAACAGCGTGGACGGGGCATACAGCCTCGTCATGCTGGACGCCCTGGGCAACATGATGGTGGCACGGGACCCCCTTGGCATCAAGCCACTGAGTTATGCCATCGAAGGAGCCATGTTCGGAGCGGCCAGCGAGAGCGTGGCGCTGTTGAACTTGGGCTTCTCGGCCGGATCAATTCACTCCCTCCCGCCGGGCCATGCGGCCATCGTTGCCGATGGGGAACTGCGGATCGAGGAGTTTGCCGCCAGCCCGCGAAAGGCGCACTGCTTCTTCGAGTGGGTGTACTTTTCGAACGTGGCCAGCACGCTGGACGGCCGGAACGTGTACCTTTCGCGCAAGGCGCTAGGCGAGGAACTCGCACGGCTGGAAACCGCGCCGATTGATGAAGATACGGTGGTGGTGCCCGTACCCGACACGAGTAAGGCCGCGGCCGACGCCATGGCCTATGCACTGAAGATTCCGTGCGTTGAGGGATTGATTCGCAACCGGTATTCCGGCCGAACGTTCATTGAGGGCGCGCGGAACCGCGCCCAGAAAGCGAATACGAAATACACGCCGCTTCGCGAGGTGCTTGAAGGGAAACGCGTTCTCCTGGTGGAAGACTCCATTGTACGCGGTACGACGCTGAAGGCCCTTCTGAAGCGAGTACGGCAACTCGGCCGGCCTCGCGAGATTCACGTGCGCGTGGCATGTCCGCCGATCATCGCGCCATGCTTCTATGGCATCGACATGTCGACCATCGAAGAGTTGTTCGCGCCGCCCTACGTGCAGGAAGGTCGGCTGATGGCTGAGGCCGAGGCCCAAATGGCCGAGATCTTCGGCGCCGACTCGTTGCGGTACCTGCCGATTGAATCGGTATCGAAGGCGATTGGACTGTCGTCGGATTCGCTGTGTCAGGCATGTATTACCGGTGAATACCCGACGCTCTGCGGCCGTCGGCTGGCCGACCAGGCGCGGCGGCATTTCGAGTCCGGCGTCGAGGGACGCTGCTACGAGATCGCCGGGCGAAGCTGATTGGCCAGTCGGATTATTTGCGACCGGAAGGAGCGAATCGCAGTTCCGACAAGGTGTGGTTTTCTGCGTGTCGCTGGAACTGCGATTCGCCTGTTCCGGCCTACGATGAATCATCCGCGTTAGGCGAACGCGTCAATCCCTAGGGAGTTGGAGTCGCCTTGCATCATGGCGAACTTCTCGATCCAATCCAGACGCCTGACGAACGCATCGGGCGCCACTTCCGCGGCGGTGTTTTGACGTTGCGCCTGGTCCACCTTGTCGCGATAGAACTGGAGCAGATCGACCGATTCGTCTGGATCGATGCCTGCGGAGTCCAGGTCTAGCCGAATCGTCGCCAACTCCTCGAATTCTTGCTGTGTTATTGCGCCGGTGTCGAAAAGCTGCTGGATCATCTCGGTGAATTGACTCGGCGTGATTTGGGCTACGTCGTAGTTGTCGAGGATATTCCGGGCCGTATTCGCCGTCGAGAGGTTGGCGGATGCCTCGGATTTGCCGCCTTCGCCGATCGTGCGTCCGGTGACGGCATCGACCAGTTCCGCTTGCCGTTTCGTGGTCGGATCGGTGTATCCAGAAAGAACACTCTGGATTTGCATGGTGGATACTCCTTGGGTTTCCTACCGCTGATCTACTGTCAGCCGTGGGTGGACGCACGTGACTTCGCAAACGGCGGGCCAAACGCGGCCG
>CAZASB010000308.1:0-1843 GCA_964487655.1 uncultured Planctomycetaceae bacterium | reverse complement strand
TGTCAGCCGTGGGTGGACGCACGTGACTTCGCAAACGGCGGGCCAAACGCGGCCGTCAAGATATTTCATGTCCATAAAGTCTTGTCACATAAGCACTTGCGATGAAGTCCTTTACCGGTCACCGCCAGCGGTCGAACATTTCTTTTCATGCCATCCTCGCCGATTCCGCCCGCCGACAGGCAGAATTTGCCGCTATGGAAGTCGTCGCGAACCGATTGGTTCGGCTTGCCGGTGTCTGCGAATGACACGGCCCAGGCGTTCGGCGGCGCGCAGTACATGGGGAATCGGGCGGTCTGATTGAGCCAAGGATGCTGGTAGAGGTCAATAGCGCAGACGGCCTTCAGGAGATCAGCGTAGTCGATTACGAATCCGAGCCCGTAACCCCAGTAGGAGATGCCTTCGTTGTTGTCTCCCTGGTAACCGAGGCAGCACAGAAAGCGTCCCACGAAAAGCTGCCTGACGTATTCCGCCCACTCGGCCGCTTCCTCATGATCGCCGGCGAGCACGAGGCCCGACTCGCCCAGTGCAAGGGCCTGCAGCCACGAATGGTTGTTTGCCTCATTTCCTCGAAGAGGCTTCAGCCGCTCGTGGAACTGCTCGGCACGCTGGACGATAAGTGATGCTGCTCGTCGGGTGTCATGTGCTCGCGGCAGGCATCGTAGCACCAATTCAAGCCGCGCAGCAGATGTTGGGCGCCGATGTCGCCATAACGCATGGCGCTGCCGCCCTCGGGATCCCACTTGCAAGCGTCCATCGCCAGTTGCCGGGTCCACTCAATCATCTGCGGATCGGCGGTGAGCATGGCATATTGGGCCATGTGTTGCAGCCGCCCTCCCGTGCGCCCGGTGGTGCCGTTGGCCACCTTGCCGTACCAGTCGATCCAGGTTGGCCACCGCGGATCGCCCGCGACGTGAGGGCCGGGATGCTCGGGAATGCCTTGCTCGAAAAGGCGCTTCGCGGAACGGATCAGGCTTGCCCGATGCTTCTCGTCCATCGGAGGCTGGTTGATTTTGGCGCACTCAATCAGTCTCGGGTGAGGCATGGCGGCGATCTGATCGGTCGGTACGGCCGGCGTGGTGAAACGATGGGCTTCCGCGGGAACGATTACGCGGGCAATGGGCGAGTAGCCGGCGAACAGCTCTCCTTCGCTCCACACTCGCCAATACCAGGTTCCCGGTTCCAGCGGCTTGTTAGGAGTGTGGAAGTCCCAGGAGGTTTCGATGGTTTGGGTGTGAGGCTCGGGGAACTTGGAATCGCGGCTGTACTGGAGTCTCGGGCGTTGCTCCGATCTGGTCGATGACCAAGTGAACATCGGCGGATTGGAGTACGAGGTTCCTCTCGAGGACGATGGGGCTTTCGATCCGAATACTACAGTGCGAACCTGGTTCCGTGCGTTCGGCTCTTAGACAATGTCCTTTTCCGTCCGGCCCGCCGGAAACGATCGCCAGATTATCCCCTCGCAATTGCCATGGCGCATGGGACTCGACTCCGTCGATCCCCTCAAAGTCGGCAACGAGGCCGTCCAATGCGAAGGCCGAGGCCGGTAAGCAGTAGAGGAGGAGCAGGAAAACCGTCAACGTCTTCAGAAACCAAAGCGTCGGCGCGGGGCGGCTGGAGTGATGCCGACGCAGTAGGGGGAAACGGTCCATGGATGTGGACCTCCGGGCGGTCAAACGGAGGGCAGATGATTACATGGGGCTTGCGACATAACCGCGGATTTCGCGGTGGCAACTCGGCAGGAAAGCCTACCTGAAGACGACCAACGTGGCAAGTCGCGTCTGCCAAGCGCGTAACCGTTCACGGGGCGGCGCAGGCAGTTTTCGCCGCTAAATGCGAAGGGGAC
>CAZASB010000307.1:0-5792 GCA_964487655.1 uncultured Planctomycetaceae bacterium | reverse complement strand
ACTACGGCGGCATCAGCGGAGCGGCCGTCGGCAACATCCGTCGCAAAGTGCGGGAAGGAACCATCGACGTCCTGCCGGCCGTCGAACGTCTGCTGTCGCAACTCCGAAAAGTGTAAAGTGTAGGCCTGACCCTCACTCCGACCCTGAAGCAAGGCAGACAGTCCCGTTCTCGTTGGTTGATGGGCCGGCCCGCCATCAGCGGCCGCTTCCACGCAATATACAAGGGTTGTCTATTCGCTGTCAAGCGAGCCCACGTCGGCGGTGCAGGCAGGGTACCTCGGTGGGTTCAGCTTCTGGTGCGGTATGCGGATCGTTTCGCCACTGCCATCCAGGCAAACGGTGGGTCCGGAAGACTCGCCATTGCCGCCACCCGTGTGGAGTTTGG
This sequence comes from uncultured Planctomycetaceae bacterium, assembly GCA_964487655.1. GTDB lineage: Bacteria > Planctomycetota > Planctomycetia > Pirellulales > Thermoguttaceae > PWXP01. The sequence goes on along the minus strand of CAZASB010000307.1, from coordinate 5,407 downwards.
GCGGCATGGCCGTTTCCGGTACGCTCTCATGGTACGTGCCGAAAACCAGTCGTCGCGCCAGCAGATCCAGATCGTCCATTAGCGTGTAGACCACGGGGATGACCACCAGGGTCAGGATGGTTGAGGTGAGCATGCCGCCCACGATGGCCGTTCCCATCGGCGCTCGTGCCTCGGCCCCAGAGCCCAGCCCAATGGTCACGGGCAACATGCCGGCAATGGTCGAGAAGGCGGTCATGAGGATGGGCCGCAGCCGCACCGGCCCGGCACGGAGTACCGCGTCGTTGCGACTCATGCCGCGGCTGCGCAACAGATTGATGTAGTCGATCAAGAGGATGCCGTTCTTCGTCACGAGCCCCATGAGCATAATCATGCCAATCATCGAGAAGATACTCAGCGTGCGGCCGGTTACCGCCAGTAGTCCCAAGGCGCCCACGACGGAAAGGGGCAGACCAAGCATGATCGTCAGCGGATGCACGAGGCTCTCGAATTGCGCAGCCAGCACCATGTAGATGAGCACGACGGCCATCATGAGCGTGAAGTTGATACTGGCGAACGACTCCTCCATCATCCGTACATCGCCCACGAATCGCGTATGCACGCCGGGCGGCAGCCCGAGCCGGGCCTCAATCGCTTTCAGATCGTCCATCGCCTCCTTGAGTTTTTTTGAATTCTCCAGGTTGGCCAGCACGAGCACTTGGCGGCTGCGGTCCTCGCGGCTGATCTGCACCGGACCCAGTCCTTCCTCCACGTGGACCAGGCTGTCCAGATCGACCAGCGTTCCGCTCGTGGTGCGGACCGGCACGCGGAGCACCTTGCCTGAACGGTCGCGGTCCTGCTCGGCGTAGCGGACGCGTACGTCGTAGGTTTCGCCGTCTTCCTCGAACACGGTCGCCCTGCGCCCGCCGATGAGCGCGTGGACAGCGTGACCGATATCGCGCACCTTCACGCCCAAGTCAGACGCCTTCTCGCGATCGATCACGACGTTGGCCTCCGGCTTGCCGGCGTCGTAGGTGGAGTTGATATCGACGATGCCGGGCACCTTGGCCATTTCGGCCATGACGCGCTCGCCGTATTGGGCCAGGGCGACGAGGTCGGGCCCCTGAATGCTGTACTGCAACGGCGCCACGCGAAACCCGCCGCCGCCGACGGCCTGAATGATCTCGACGCTAATGCGCAGATGTCGCAAGTCGGTCAAGGAGTCGCGCACAAGCTGCATGATTTCGAACTGCGAATGCCGTCGCTGTTCCACGGGAACCAGCCGCGTGAGTACGGTGGCCACGTTCACGCGTTCCTCGACCCCAGCGCCGATGGTGGTGAACGTATCGCGCACGCCGGGAAGTCGTCGCACGCGGCGCTCGATCTCGGCCAGGGCCTCGCCGGTGGCATGGATGGACGTGCCGATGGGCGTTTCCACCTGGATGTTGAACTGCGATTCGTCTTGGGCCGGCATGAACTCCTGGCCGATAAATGGCGTGATGGCAAGGCTCGACGCGAACACGGCCAGTGAGGCCGCCACCACGGTGAACCGGCGCCGAAGCGCCATACGAAGGATTCGGTCGTACGCGCGCTCGATGGCTTCCAGAATATGCTCGACGAAGTTGAACACCCGACCGTGGCGCGTGGGAATCTTCAGCACGCGTGAGCAAAGCATGGGCGAAAGCGTCAACGCAATGAACGTCGAGACGGCCACCGCAAACGCCACGGTCATCCCGAACTCGTAGAAGAACCGGCCGATGATTCCCTCCATGAAGGCCACCGGCACGAACACCGCGCCAATGGCCAGCGACGTGGCAATCACGGCGAAGCCGATTTCCGAAATACCCTCAATGGCCGCTTGCACCCGGGGTAACCCCTCCTCCATGTGTCGGTAGGAGTTCTCCAGAACAACGATCGAGTCGTCGATGATCATGCCCACCGAGATCGTCAGCGCCAGCATGGTGAGCATGTTCACCGTGAAGCCCATCGCCAGCATGAAGCTGTACGTGGCGATGATGGTGGTCGGGATGGTCATGGCCGCGACGAACGACCCCCGCAAGCTTCGGAGGAAGAACAGGATAACCAGCACGGCCAGGACGCCGCCGCGCAGCAGCTCGCCCTCGGCCTCGGCAATGCTCTCCTCGACGAACACCGAAAGGTCTTGGGCGACGGTCAGTTCGTAACCTTTCGGCAGGGCGCCGCGCACGTCGTCCAGCCGGTCTTTCACCGCCGTCGCCACGCGGAGCATGTTCGTGCCCGACTGCCGTCGAACCAGGATGGACACGGCCCGCGTGCCGTCCAGCCGGGCGAGGCTGCGCATATCCTCCATGCCATCTTCCACCCATGCCACGTCGCGCACGCGAATGGGCGCGCCGGACCGCCGGGCGACGATGATGTCGCCGAACTGCTCGACCCGCTCCACGCGGCCTTTCGTCTTGACGATGATCTCGCGGTCTCGTGTCTCGATGCGGCCGCCTGGCGGCTCGAGGTTCTCGGCCGCCAGCGCGTCGGTCACGTCGTCGGCCGTCAGGCTCATCGCCCGCAAGCGATCGGCACGCAGCCACACGCGAATTTCCCGCTCGCGCTTGCCCACCAGGCGAGCGTTTCCCACGCCGTCGATGTTCTCGATGCGCGGCTTGAGCTGGTTGTCGGCGAACTCCGAAAGCTCGCGAATGGAAACCGGCCCCGAGAGAACGATGGCCAGGATGGGCGCTGAGTCGATGTCGAACTTCTCGATGATCGGCGGATCGATGTCCAGTGGCAAGTCACCGCGAATGGCCGCAACCTTGTCGCGCACGTCCTGGCTGGCCACGTCGATGTCGACCTCCAACTCGAATTCGACAAACACCTGCGAAATGCCCTCGATGCTCTCGCTCCGAAGTGTCTTGATGCCGCTGATGGTGTTCACGGCTTCCTCAATCCGGTCAGTCACCTCGGTTTCGACCGTTTCGGGGTCGGCGCCTGGGTACGACACGGTGACCGTGACCACGGGAATGTCGACGTCAGGAAACAGGTCGACGCCGATCGTGCGGTACGACACCAGGCCAAAAACGACCAGAGCCAGGATCATCATCGAGGCGAACACCGGCTGGCGAATGCACGTTTCCGATATCTTCATCGCGACTGTCCTCCGGCGACCGGTGGAGGTGAAGGAGACTGCTCCTCTTGTTCGGCAGCCAACGCGCGGACCGCCGTAACCGGCATGGCGTTGGTCAGCAGCGACGTGCGGTTGACGGCCACCTCCTGCCCGGGCAGCACGCCGGACACGATTTCGTACACGCGCCCGTCGGAAATGCCGACCTCGATCGGCACGTGACGGACATGGCCCTTTTCGTGCACGAAGACGGCCGGCTGGCCTTCGGTGAATACGACCGAATCCAGGGGCACGACGGGTACGTCGGCGGCCGAGCCTACTCGCAGCGCCACGCGAACGAACCCACCCGCCTTCAGCACCCCTTGCCGATTGTCGACTGCTATGCGAACGCGAAACGTACGGGTTTCCGGATCGATCTTCGCGTTGATCAAGTCGACGTGAGCCGGAAATGGCGTTGCGATGCCTTCGGCCGTGATCGCTGCCACGTCGTCCACGCGGACCACGCCCTGATATCGCTCAGGCACGGGCGTCTGGGCGAAGAGGATCTGGGGATCGATGATCTGCATGATCTCGACTCGCGGCATGGCCGTGACCCGATCGCCTACGTCGATGTACCGATCGGAGATGATGGCGTCGTAGGGCGCGCGGATGGTGGTCTTGTCGACTTTCTCTTGCTGCATGGCAACTTGCGCGGCGGCCGCAGCCACCTGGGCCTCGGCCACGGCCACTTCTTCCGCCGTTGGGCCGGCCTTGGCGAGGGCTAGCGCCGCCTCGGCGCGCTTCACCCCGGCGGCCGCCATTTGGGCGGCGGCCCGCGATTCGTCGAACTGGCCCTGTGAAACGGCCTTCGTCGAAAGCAACTGCTCCGCACGACCCAAATCGGCCTGCGCGCGAGTGTTGGCCGCATGGGCCTCTTCGAGCGCGGCTTCAAGCTGCAGGACTTCCTCGTCGCGCCGCCAGGAGAGCAAGTTGTCGAGGTTCCGCTTGGCCAACTCGTGCTCCGCCTTGGCCATGCCAAGCGCCAGTTCGAAGTCGACCGGGTCGATTTGCACGAGTACTTCACCCTTGCGAACCACATGGCCCAGGTCGAGCCCGAGCGCTTGCGAGGTTATCTGGCCCGCCTCCTGGTATTCGATGCTCCGCTGGGAAGCGGGAAACGACGCGATCTGACCGTCTACATCGGAGACGATGGTCGTGGCGCGAAGCGGAATGAGCGTGCCCACCAGTTCCAGTTCCGCCCGGATCGACGCACGTTCGACGGGCGAGAATGTCACCTGAATGGGCTCCGGCGGGTCGGTCGTCCGCCCCGTCGCCTCCGTGTGGCCGCACCCGGCAGCAGGCAGCAGTAGCGTGGCAAGCATCAGACAACACAGCGCACTATGGCAATGGCAGGTCATGGCTAGTCTGGCGTTTCGGACTGGGGCGTTTCGGACTGGGGCGTTTCGGACTGGGGCGTTTCGGACTGGGGTGGGGTGTCATCGCCGGGTGCAGATTCGTCAGCGTTGCGGCCGGCGCTCGCAGTCGGGTTTCGGGCTTGCATGCCGGCCAAGAACAGGTCGATCCCGTACTCGGCGATCTCTTGCGTGCGCATTCTGTACGAAAGGTAACATGCCTGCTTGGTGACGCCGTCGAGCAGGCCGGACAGCGCGATGGTGCATTTGAGTGGATCGATCGGGTAGAGTTCACCGGCGGCGATCCCCTGTTCGACGATCCCCAGGAAACGTCGCAGCAACTGCTCGTGCTCGTGTTTGTAGGCTTCGGGACCGGTTCCGCGGAACTCGGCGCGGTCCTGGACGAACAGTTCTAGGCATTCGGGGTGCTGGTCGAAGAACCGGCCATAGGCAATCGCCGCGGCGCGGAGCTTGGCCACGGCGCCGGAGACCGTTCGCTCGGCCTGGATCAGGGCGTGCCGTAGCCGTTTGAATACCTCGAATGCGGTGGTCCAGAAGAGTTCTTCTTTCGTGCCGAAATAGCGGTAGACCGTCCCCTTTCCCACGCCGGCCCGGTCGGCAATCACCTGCACGTCGGTGGCCCGATATCCCAGTTCGGCAAAGGTCCGAATGGCCATTTCTAGGATGACCTCGCCCTTTTCAGACGTTTCGAGGGTGGTTGATTCATTCCGCACGGCGAGTTCTCCGATTGGACGGACGCGCCCGTCCGCGTGTAGGCCAAAAAAACAGGCGTGTACGCCCTTTCAAGCCATCCTATTTGAACTCGAAGGAAAAGTCAAGGCTCTTCCGTTTCTAGGTGCGGAACGGCATGGAACGCGTGGGTGAACCCGAATGCTGAGACATCCGGAACCACCCACCCTACGGCTTTCACCACTGGTTTGCACTT
>CAZASB010000306.1:0-5812 GCA_964487655.1 uncultured Planctomycetaceae bacterium | reverse complement strand
CTCCTCCAGGACCTCAAGGGTTGGCTTTCGCGTTGTGGCCGATACCGTCTGCACTGTCACCGATACCGATCCGGGCGGCAGGTCGACAATCTGATCGACCTCCAACCTCCCGCCCGGTCGAATCTGGCCCTGGATAACTACTTGTTGAACGCTCATGACTACGATTCGTCCCGTTGGGTCGAAGCCCCTTTTGCTCCCTAACCGTTCATTCTACCTGCCCTTCCACGACGGTCAACAGGCTCAGTCTCCGGTGTGTGGCAGGCTTCCGGCGCGATTGGCTCAGTCGCGTCAACGCAGGGAAGCTGCGGTTGACACACCGTGCTCCCAGAAACGCAACGGAGTTCAGCGGGCATCTTCCACCCCCTCCGTGCCGGGCCCGGCCAGGCGGCCGGCGGCCATGTGAAGCGCGGAATCGGTCATGCGCGACGCCTGCCGCTGATCGTGGCTTACCCAGCAGAAGGCACGCCGGTCTGGGGCTGCCTCGAACCAGTGGGCAATCAGCCGCTCGACCGACTCCACCGCTTGCCGGTCGAGCGCGGCGGTGGGCTCGTCCAGCAGCAGCACGACCGGATCGAGCTGCATCGCCCGCAGCAACGCGACGATCTGCCTTTCGCCCCCGGAAAGGTCGGCCGTGGACTGCCGCAGCAGGGCACCGGCGCGTCCCAGGCTTTCGAGCCATGCAAGGATGCGAGCTTCGTCGTACCGCGCGCCGTGGTGAATCCTCAGCCGGTAGGGACGTCGCAAGGCGTCCTCGACCGAATCACCCATGATTGCCGGCCGCTGATGAAGGTAGATCACTTGGCCGCGGAAGGCGGGCACGCTGGCCCGCGCGACCGGCTTGCCGCGCCAGAGCAATCGGCCGCCATCGACCGGGTCAAGCATGGCAAGCGCGCGCAGCAAGAGCGTCTTGCCTGATCCTGATGGGCCGGTCAAGGCAAACCGCGATCCGGCCGGCAGAACCAGCGAAATCCCGTCCAGCATCCAGCCGTCGCCGTCCGGCCGGCGGCGGCGCAAACCGTCAGCCGCTATCAGAGCGTTGCTTTCGGCCACGGGTTCCTCGCGGGTGGGTAATTTTCCGAAATTCGACCTTCGTTGTACCCGCTGGCGTAACGTCAGTCCACGGGTAGGGCTCCGGGGCAGAAGATATCCACCATCGAGGGGGGGCACTGCGGTAAGCCCCCGGGTTGATTGCCAGACGGGCCCATGCGATAATGCCTGATCCTGCGGTGGGTGAGTCCTGACTTGGCCCGTTTCGGCCCGCCGTTTCCTCCGGAGAGCTTTCCTGTTATGAAAGTGGTTCCATTGGGCGAGAATATCGTGGTCAAACGCGTCGAGGCCGAGGAGACATCGGCCGGCGGTATCTTGCTGCCCGACGCCGCCCGCGAAACGCCAAAACAGGGTCGTGTCCTCTCCGTCGGCGATGGCCGGTTGCTTGAGGACGGTTCGCGAGCGCGGCATCTCGTCGCCGAGGGCGACCGCGTTCTGTTCGGTAGCTACGCCGGAACTGAAGTCGATGTTGACGGCCAGCAGCTTCTCATCATGCGCGAGGACGACGTCCTCGCAATCGTTCCCTAGCCCTTGGCTCGCGGGCAAACTGGAACATAGCACGAAACCGGGCCCATTGTCGCCCGCGGCCGACACACTCCAACCATCCTCAAACTTCGGAGGTCTACCATGAACCGATTGATCCTCGTAGGGCTGGTCCTTGCAATCAGCGTCCTGCTCCAAACCGCGATGTTCGCGGCAGACACCAAACCCGTCGATGCCCAGGCCCTCGGCCAAACGGTCGATAAGGCCATCGAATACCTGCGCACCAAGGGGCAAGCTCCCGACGGCTCCTACGCCGGACAAATGGGGCCCGGCGTGACCGCCGTGGTCACCGCCGGCATCCTGCGAAATGGACGCAGCCCGGACGACCCGGTCGTCGCCAAGAGCCTCGAGTACCTCAAAGGTTTCGCCCAGCCCGACGGCGGCATCCACCAGCCGGAAACCTTCTATCGAAACTACGAAACGTCCATCGCGCTGGTCTGCTTCGCCGAGGCCAATCGCGATGGTCGATACGACAAGCTCATCGACAACGCCGACAAGTTCCTCCGTGGCATCCAGTGGGGGAGCGATGAAGAGCACGACCTGACCAACCCATCGTACGGCGGGGCTGGTTACGGGCACCACAAGCGGCCCGACCTGTCGAATACCTCCTTCCTGATCGACGCCCTGCGCGCCGCGGGCGCTGGGCCCGACGACCCGGCCATCAAGAAGGCGCTCGTGTTCGTCTCCCGTTGTCAAAACCTCGAAAGCGAGTACAACACCACGCCGTTCTCGGCCAAAAATCCCGACGGCGGGTTCTACTACACGCCCGCGGCTGGCGGCAGTTCGCAAGCAGGCGAGACGCCCGAAGGCGGCTTGCGGAGCTACGGCTCAATGACCTACGCAGGACTGAAGAGCATGATCTATGCCGGCGTCGCTCCGGACGACCCCCGTGTGAAGGCCGCCCTCGACTGGCTTGGCAAGCACTATCAGCTCGAAGACAATCCATGTATGGGCGCCGCCGGCCTGTACTACTACTATCACACTTTCGCCAAGGCGCTCAACGCGACGGGAATCGACCTGTTTGAAGACGAGCACGGCGCGAAGCACGATTGGCGGCAAGACCTGCTCCGCGAGCTGATCCGGCGGCAGCGGCCCGACGGCTCATGGGTCAACGAGGAGAATCGCTGGATGGAAGGCGAGCCGAGTTTGGTGACCGGCTACGCCTTGCTAGCCCTCTCCTACTGCCGGCCCCGCGAGGAATAACCGGAAACACTGCCGGAACCCCGCTCGTCAAACGGATCGCTGCAATTCCAGGTCAAGCCCCGGGTTGCGCGGCTCCAGCACGGAGACTTCCTCACACCGGAGTTTCGGCCGACCCGCATCATCTCGGAAATGCATACAGCAGGTTCAACGATGTGCTTCCGTATCCCAGTCGTGCTGATCGCCGCGGCCGTGTTCGCACCGACGCTCCACGCAACCATCGCGCCGGGTCAGGTGGACCGGCAAGTCACGGAAACGCTGCTTGCCCCCTTTCCGCCCGAGGCGCGCCAGTCGGCGGTGGTCAGTCCGGATGGCCGACGGCTAGCGTACGTGATATCAACCGACGACCAGGAGGCAGTTGTCTTGGACGGCCGACGGCAGCCACCCCACGACACCGTGGCGGCGCTGCGATTCAGCCCAAACAGCCAGTGGTTCGCCTATGTGGCACAGTCGGGCCAGGCGTGGCACGCCGTGGTGGGCACGCGCCTGCAGGGCCCCTATTCGAGGGTCGGAACGCCTCAATTCTCGCCAGACAGCGCACGCTTGGCCTACGTGGTCATGCTGCCCGACCAGACGCGTACCGTGGTACTCAATAATAAGTCGGGCGATTCGTACGAACAGATACTTGAAGGGCGAATCTACTTCAGCCCCGAAGGCAGCCGCCTAGCAATGGGCGCGCGGCTGGGCGGAAAGTGGCACGTCGTAGTGGACGGCCAGGCCGGCGCGGGGCACGACTTCCTCGGTGCCGCCACAGGCATTTGCTTCAGCCCCGAAGGAGTGGGAACGGGCTACGCCGCGCTCGACGGCCAGCAGTGGCGCATGGTCCTCGACGGCACCTCGCAACCTGCGTATGAAAACGTGGGCCAACTCGTCTTCTCGCCGGACGGCGCCCGAGTTGCCTACGCCGCCATGAAGGGCGGCAAGTGGCACGTGGTGGTCAACGAGGCCGAGCCGCTGCCGTTCGATGCAATTGCCGAGGGGAGCATCCAGTTCAGCCCCGACGGGAAACGTCTGGCCTACGCCGCGAGGGCCGGCGGCAAGTGGCTGGTCGTTCTCGACGGCAAGCCGGACAAGCCCTACCACGACATCGGCCAGATGCTCTTTAGCCCCAACGGCCGCCGGTTCGCCTACCAGGCCATCAGCGAGGGGTCGCAGCTTGTCGTGCTCGACGGAGAGGAGAGCCGCCCGTTCGACCGTGTGGGGGGCGGAACGCTCGTCTTCAGCCCGAACAACGCCCGATTCGGCCACGTCGCCCGAGTAGGAAATGCGTCGTTCGTTGTGGTCGACGGCGTGCGCAAGCCGCGGTGCGACATGGTCGGCTACCTCACCTTCTCGCCCGACAGCCGCCATTGCGTCTACGCCGCCACCAAGGGCACCGAGGCGTTCACCGTGGTCGACGACCGCGAGGGCAGCGGACGTTATGAGCAAATATGGACCGTACCCGCCGCGAGGCTCCCCTTCTCCAACCGCAACTGCTTCCACTACCTGGGTATCAAGGAAAACGCCGCCTACCTGGTGACCGAGCAGATTCAGTAACCCGGGTTATTCGCGTTCCAATCTGCGGAGTCACTCGCCGGTTTCTCTCGGCCATGCGCGGCGTGGACTCGGCGCGTCCGACGGCCATTGGCGACGTGCGAAACCACCGCCAGAAGCCGTTGGTCATCAGGAGGCGGTGGTGCTTCTTGTCTCCGACCACCATGAGAGCTTCGATCCCTTCGGGCAGCCGATCGAGTCCTTCGGGGCCCAGCACGCTCAGGGCCGTCGCCCAAATGTCGGCGGTGATCGCGTCGGGCGCCACCACGGTCACCAAGCAGGTTGCCTCGGTTGGACGGCCGGTTCGCGGATCGAGAATATGGCTACGGCGCCGGCCGTTCGCTTCAAAGTAGCGGCGATAATTACCGCTAGTGCATACGGCCACGTTGGTGGTCACCAGGGTGCCCAACTTGCCCTCGCCGAACGGGTTCTCGATGTCGATGGTCCAGGGCTCGCCAGTGGGTGTAACGCCGAAGCAGCGAATGTCCCCGCCCAGGTTTACCAAGCCGCCCGGCCACCCTTGCCGTCTGAGCAGTTCGAAGGCACGGTCGATGGCGTAACCCTTGGCGATTCCGCCCAAGTCGAACTGCACGGTCGACGCCTTCTTGATGGCGCCGCCATCGGTCAGTTGCACCAGACTCCAGTTGGAGGCAGCACAAGCATCGGCCATTTCCCGGTCAGTGGGGGTCGCTCCTTGTTGGCCCGCCTTTCGCCACAATTCGATTTGCGGTCGGCACGTGACGTCGAACGTCCCATCCGTATCGGCGTGTGCCTGGCGCGCCGCGAGGAGCACCGCCCTCGCACTGGCCGAGAGCGGTACCTCAACGTCCTTCGCCACCCGATTCAATCGGCTGATCTCCGAGCGGGTGATCCAGACGCTCAGTCGCGCTTCGATATCGCGGAGCGTATTCTCAGCCTCGTGGAGCACGTCGCTGGCGATGCCGTGCTCGTGCGGGGCAATGACGGCGGCCAACATGCCGTCGGTGCCCATCACCGCCTGGATGCGGCGCGGCAACAGGACGCGAACCGGCGCACCAGACCCGCCCGTCCGCCAGAAACCAATCGCCACCACGACAATCAGGCCGATCAGGCTTAGGGCACCAAGGAGCCGTTCACGAGACATATATCAGGGTTCCGGGGAAAAAGTACCTATTATAGCAGCAATTCCCGGCCGCAGCGTAAACCCCGGAAATATAGGGGTGAGCGGCTGGGGGGCTTTCGTAAAGGTTTTTGGTAAGCGTTCACGGGGTACATACCGGGAGCGGGGAGCCGCCGAGACTGGTACGAATGAGAACTGAGAGGGCGCCGTCAGGAATCTGACGGCAGCAAGGAAGGCGGGGGAAGACCGCAAAAATGAGCTTCAACCGATGCAAACACGAAATCGAAGGCCGATCGCCCCTGCTGCTCCAGTTGATCCACGCGAGCGTGCAGCGTCCGGTTCTCGTTGACAAGCTTCGCAATTTCGCGTTTGAAGCGCGCGTTGCGCTTC
>CAZASB010000305.1:0-5813 GCA_964487655.1 uncultured Planctomycetaceae bacterium | reverse complement strand
GCTAGCACCGTCCCACCGCTAAAGACTCTTGGATTGGGTGAATTCCGTGAAGCAAGCGAAGCTAGCCCTGACAGCAGTTGGCAAGGTTACGATCAAGCCCGATTGGGGACAATGGCCTCATGGAAGGTAGCCGCGCATGGTTGCCTTCGAAGCTGCCACGGTCATCGTGTGGGTATACCATGGGCCTATTCACCCCGTCCGATACACCTGCAAACCCCTGGCAGCAATACGTTATGGCCTTGGATCAAGTGACGGACCGCCTGGAGAGAATCTGCGGAGCGTTCCGCGAAGCTGGCGTGCAGTATGCCCTGGTGGGGGGGCAGGCGGTTGCACTCTGGGTAGCGACCAAAGACCCGTCGGCCGTCCGAACTACCAAGGACGTCGATCTGCTGCTTTCCCGATCGGAGCTTCCGCGCGCGGGCGGCAGCCTTGGCCGTGGGTTTTGACTATTTCGAAGTACTTGGGGTAGGACTCATCGATCGCTCCATGCTCGAACGGCTCCCATCACCGCTTGGCGCACGTCTCGAACCATTGCTCACGGAATCTGGCCGGTAGGATACTGAGACTGGATTTGTGGGCTCCCAAAGTTCACCAATCGTGCCGCGTCCTCCATACAGTGTTCGCTTGAGTTGCGGGCCGATTCCGAGTAAAATGGAAGTTTCGGCCGGTCCCCGCCGGGGGCTGGTAACCCTACATTCTCGCCGTCCAGGCGGGTACCGCTCATGCACCCCCCCCGCGCTGTCGGCATCGACTTGGGAACAACCAATTCCGCAGCGGCCTTTGTCGGCGACAATGGCTTGACGCAAATGATCCCCAATGACGAGGGTGAGCCGCTTACGCCAAGCGTGGTACTTTTCGGCCAGCAGGAAGTGGTTGTGGGGAGGCAGGCTCGCAATGCCGGCCAAGCCGACCCTGATCTGGTGGCCCAGTGGGTCAAACGCGATATGGGGGCAGCGGTTTATTCACACCCCATCATGGGTCAGTTCCTGCCCCCCGAAGTAATCCAGGCTTGCATATTGCGAAAGCTGCATGCCGAGATTCTCGCGCGGCTTGGACAGCAGGCCCGGGTCGTGATTACCGTACCTGCCTACTTCGACGAGGCGCGGCGGAAGGGCACGGCCGACGCAGGCGAGATGGCCGGCTTGAACGTGGTCGATATCGTCAACGAACCGACGGCGGCCGCCTTGGCGTTTGGTGAGCAGTTGGGCTACCTAACGGCGGCAAGTGGCGCGAAGGCGCCCATGACCGTGCTCGTTTACGACCTGGGGGGCGGTACGTTCGACACGACCCTTTTGCGTCTTGCGCCCGGCGATGTTCGCACCCTGGCCACCGATGGCGACGTGCAACTTGGCGGCTACGACTGGGACCTAAAACTGGTCGATTTTGCGGCCGCGTCGTTCCAGCGTTCCTTTGGCGTCGATCCCCGCGCGGATCGAGCGTGCCTGAACCGGCTTATCCAGGCGGCGGCCGAAGCCAAGCATACGCTCAGCGTTCGAACGCGGGCCACTCTGCGAGTTGAATATCAGGGGAAGGCCAGCGAAATCCAGGTGACTCGCGAGCAGTTCGAGGAGATGACCGCCGACTTGCTCGAACGGACCCGCTATACCACGCGACAGTTGTTTGTTGACGCGAAGTTCGATCCCGCATCGCTCGACCGGGTGCTTCTGGTGGGTGGGGCGACGCGCATGCCGATGGTTGCGACCATGATTAAGGGACTGACCGGCCTGGAGCCTGACCGAACGGTAAACCCCGACGAGGCCGTCGCTCGTGGCGCCGCGATCTACGCGGCCTATCGGTTGGCCAAGGGCCGGATCGATCTGCCCGGGCCGGGGTTCGAGGTGACGCAAGTGAACGCGCACAGTCTGGGAGTCGAGGGCATCGATCCGGAAACGATGCGCAAGGCAAACATCATTCTGATTCCGCGCAACAGTCCGCTGCCGGCCAAGGTCAAGGAACGTTTTGCCACGAAGGCGGACAATCAGCAGTCGATTGTGCTCCAGGTGCTCGAAGGAGAGAGTTCGATCCCCGGCGAATGTACGGCCATTGGCCGCACGATCATTCGCGATATTCCGGCCGGATTGACGAAGGGCTGGCCGATCGAGGTTCATTTCGAGTACGAGAGCAACGGACGGCTGCGCGTGGAGGGTTCGGTGCCCGGCACGCATCAGAAGGCGAAACTCGAATTGCAGCGGGCCACGGGCCTGAACAGCGCGGGCATTGCTCGTTGGAAACAGCCTGTCGAGGCCGCTGGTGGCTTCGATTTGTTCGAATCGGTGGTGCGGCAGGAATTGGCCATTGCGCCGGGCGCGGGGGCGATGGCGGTTCCGGCGTCCGTGTCGGCGCCAGGCGCGTGGAGCGACGGCGTGCTGCCCCAGGTTCCCGTGGCCACGGCGGCCGTGCCACCCATGCCGCCCGCGATGCCCACGCCGTCGGCACGGCCGCCCGCTCCGAGCATTACGGCGCCACGCCCCGCGGGGAATGGGAAGTCCGGCGGCGGCAGGGCGGCGCAACTGCCCGTGCCACGCTGGCTGTTCAACCTGACGGGCCACGTCCTGGCCGCTATCATTGGTTTGGGAATGGGCTATCTTGTACTGAAGTGGATGGGCATCCCCTTGTTTTAGTCTAGTAACGAACGGAACCAACATGACCAACGGATCGCAAGAACCGATTGTCGGAATTGACTTGGGCACAACCTACTCGGTCGTGGCGCGCCTTGACGAGCGAGGCCACCCCGTCACGCTTGTCAACGCCGAAGGCGACCGTCTAACGCCGAGCGTCGTGCTCTTCGACGGGAACGACGTGATTGTGGGCAAGGAAGCCATGAAGGCGATGAGCACGGAAGCCGAACGCGTGGCCGAGTGCTCCAAGCGCGACGTGGGCCACCGCGTGTTTCGTAAGGTGTTCGACGGCAAGCAGTATCCGCCCGAGGTCATCGAAGCCTGGATCCTCAACAAGCTGCGGCGCGATACCGAGGCCCAGGTGGGCCCGTTCGAGAAGGTGGTCATTACCGTTCCGGCTTACTTCGACGAGGTCCGACGGAAAGCAACGCAGGACGCTGGTTACATGGCCGGTTTCCAGGTGCTCGACATCATCAACGAGCCGACCGCGGCCGCCGTGGCCTTCGGCTTTCAGCAGGGGTTTCTCAACACGGAAGGCAGTACGGACAAGCCGCGTCGCATTCTGGTCTATGACCTGGGCGGCGGTACGTTCGACGTGACGATCATGGAGATCCGCGGCAGCGAGTTCATTGCCTTGGCCACCGATGGCGACGTGCAGCTTGGCGGCTACGACTGGGACCAGCGGCTCGTGGACCTCGTGGCAGAAATGTTCATTCGAGAGCATTACGTGGATCCCCGCGAAGACCCGAGCACCGCCGCGCGCCTCTGGCGCGAATGCGAGGACGCGAAACGCACGCTCTCGGCGCGGAGCAAGGCGTCGATTGCGTGCGACTACAAGGGCTTCTCGTCGCGAGTCGATGTTTCCCGGCTGCAGTACGAGGAGGCGACCCAGGACTTGCTCGATCGCACCCGGTTCACCGCCGTGCAAACCATGAAGGCGGCAGGCTTGGAGTGGAATGAAATCGAACGCGTGCTGTTGGTGGGCGGCTCCACCCGGATGCCCATGGTCCGCCAGATGCTTGCGCAGCTTGCAGGCAAGGAGCCCGACGCCTCGGTGGCGGCCGACGAGGCCGTCGCGCACGGGGCGGCGCTCCGGGCCGGGCTTGTCGTGGCGAAACAGCGAGGCGAGCGCCTTGGGTTCCACATTCGAAACGTCAATTCGCACAGCCTGGGCGTGGTCGGCACCGATCCGCAAACCAAGCGTAAGCGCAACGGGATTCTGATTCGACGCAATACGGCCCTGCCCGTTACGGCACGCCGTGTGTTCAAGACGTCGAAGCCCAATCAGCGGTCCATCCTCGTGCAGATTGTCGAGGGCGAAAGCCCGGCGGCAGAAGAGTGCTCGCAAATCGGTCAGTGTACCGTGCGCGATCTGCCACGCGATCTGCCGTCTCAGTCGCCTATTGAAGTGCTGTTCCACTACAAGGCCGACGGGCGGTTGAAGGTGCGTGTGAACGTACCCAACACGGATCGGGAGGTTGAAACGGAGATTATCCGGGAAAACAGTTTGCCCAAGGAACATCTGGACGGCTGGCGCAAATACATTTGCGGCCGCGAGCCGACCGACTACCGTTGAGAAGCCGGCCGTGGGGGTTGCCAGTCCGCGCGTCGCGGGGTATTCTGTCTTGCGTCTTCTCTTCCACCTTCGGAAGGGGACGTTCAACGAGGGGTTTGCCCCAATCGACTTGGCCCCCGAGTTCTGAACTAGCCAGCATGAACGATCCAACCGGCTCCCAACTCGACGACGGCGGCACGGCCTTCCGCGCCGCCATGCGACTGGCCCTAATTTCTGGCGTGGGTCCGTGCATTCGCCGTGCCTTGCTCGACCGATTCGGCTCCGCCGAGGCCGTGCTGGCCGCCGCGCCCAGCGACCTCCGTGAAGTCAAGGGCGTTGGGACAACCTTGCTCAAACGCATTCTTGATGCCGAAACAGACATCGACATCGATGTTGAGTTGGCCCGCTGTCGCCAGCACCGCATTCGCGTGCTCGTCGAACATGATGACGCCTACCCTCGCGTACTTCGCGACATCCACGATCCGCCCGGCGTGCTGTTTGTGCGTGGTGAACTCAGTCCGACCGATGCGCTGGCCATCGGTATTGTCGGAACTCGGCACGGCACGCAGTACGGGCTGCGACAGGCTGAACGGCTCGGGGCAAGCCTTGCGCGGGCCGGCTTTACGATCGTCAGCGGCATGGCGCGCGGAATCGACGCCGCGGCGCATCGCGGCGCGCTGATGGCCGGCGGGCGAACACTGGCCGTGCTTGCCGGTGGTGTATTGAATGTCTATCCGCCCGAGCACGCTTCGCTTGCGGCCGACATCACGCGCCAAGGCGCCGTGCTGAGCGAGGCCCCGCCTCTGTTCCAGCCGCTTGCCGGCGGATTTCCCCGCCGCAACCGATTGATCAGCGGGCTTTCGCTCGGGGTGATTGTGGTCGAGGCGGCCGACCGGAGCGGGGCGCTCATCACGGCGCGGCACGCCATGGAGCAGGGACGCGAGGTCTTCGCCGTACCCGGCAGCGTGGAAAGCCGGACCTCGCGTGGCTGCCACCGCTTGCTGCGAGACGGCGCAACCCTCGTCGAGACGGCCGACGACGTTATCGAGCAACTCGGCCCACTGGTCGAGGCGGCGCCACGAGACGATGGGCCGCCCATCCGCCATCCGGCCGAACTCCAACTCAACGAGTTGGAACAGCAGGTGCTTGCCACCGTGGGATCGGATCCGACCGGCATCGACCAGATCGTGGCCGAAAGCGGGCTGCCCGTTCCCCGCGTCCTGTCGATCCTGAGCGTCCTGGAAATGCGTCGTCTCATCCGCCGTCTCAGCGGCGCGATGGTGATCCGAACGTAGCTTTGCGCGACATGCAACCGGAACGCACGGGTGATCGTTCCCAGTGAGCGTCTTCTTCTTGTGCGCCATGGCTGCGTCGATTACACTTGTCAACAGTCACGACTACATCTTCCGCACCGTCCACGAGGCGTTCAACATGAAGTATTCTTCCATTGCCGGTTTCGTGCTGCTCGTTGCTTCCGCTGCCCATGCCCAGAACTGGCCTCATTGGCGTGGCCCGCTGTTCAATGGCTCGACCGAGGTGGGGAAACTCCCGGCGAATTGGAGCACGACGGAAAACGTGGTCTGGAGCGCGCCGCTGCCGGGCGCGGCGGCGTCAACGCCGATTGTCTGGGAGGATCGCGT
>CAZASB010000304.1:0-5861 GCA_964487655.1 uncultured Planctomycetaceae bacterium | reverse complement strand
ACCCACCAAGGAAGCGGCTTGCTTGACCCACCCTACCTATCATGAATAATCCGGACTAATCACTGTCGGATCGCCCCAGCATTCTCCCGCGATACCTTGCCGGAGTGGCTCCATAAGCAACCCTGAATAAATTGGAAAAACACTGCCCGGAACCGAAGCCGCAGGCCAATGCGACCTGGGTGACCGTGAGGTCGGGACAGATCACAAGCATCTCCCGGGCGGCCTTCAACCGGCAGTGGTTTAAGTGTCGGCTCGGTAGGTTTGACCTTCATCATGGTAAACCGGGCGCGCCATCGCTCACTCCCGTGCTGGCTGCCGCTGCGCGGCGTCATTTCTCGCCAGTCCGCTAGACGTTCGTGCCATAGGGCGCCCGCTGCTTTCGCGACATCAGGGCGTTGGCCTCGTCGTCGCCGGCAAATCGGCGCTGATCCGGGTCGAACTTGACCGAGCGGTCCAGCAGCATGGCAATGTTGGCCATGTGGCAAGCGTCCACGCTACGGCAGTGGGTCCAAACGTCGGAAATGGGTTTCTCGCGAGTCTTCATGCAGTGGAAGAAGTTGGTCATGTGGCCGGAAAGAGGCATGTTCCGGTACAGGGCGCGCACCTGCTCGTCCAGCCACTCCTTCTGCTTGGCGTCCTTCTCGATTTCCTCGACCGGCGTGCCGGTCAGCCCGCCGCGGTTGACGCGAATTCGCCCCTTGTCGCCCGAGATGATCAGCTCGTTGGGACCGCTCAACAGGGTCACCTCGTTCTCGTTGGGCAGTTTCATCTCGACCTGGAACTTGTTGGCCACGTTGTAGCACACCGGCAGTTCCTCGACGGGCTTGCGGCCGAGCAGCGTATCGCGCATTAACTCGCGACCGAGCGGGAAGTTGCACTCGCCCTCGACGGGCATGGTCTCGACCACGCCCGTTTCTTCACCGCCCAAGGCCCAAATGGCAATATCCGTATGGTGGACGCCCCAGTCGGTCACTTGGCCGCCGGAATACTCCAGCCACCAGCGGAAGTTCAAACCAATCCGATTCGGGCAGAAGGGCAGCTTCGGCGTCTGGCCCAGCCACAGGTTCCAATCGAGTTCTCGCGGCGGGTCTTCGTTTGAGAATGGTCCGCCGCTGGTGGCACCGCCCACGGAGCTAATCGCTTGAAGCTTGTCGCCCAGCCGCCCGCTACGGGCAATCACGATTGCCTTGAGAAATACTTGACCCATTTCGCTACGTTGCTGCGTGCCTACCTGGAAGATGCGTCCTGTTTCTTTCGTGGCCTTCATCACCTGGGCGCTCTCCGCCATGGTGAGCGTGAGCGGCTTCTCGCAGTAGACGTCCTTGCCGGCCTTCATGGCGTCGATGGCGATTCTCACATGCCAGTGGTCGGGCGTACCGCAGGTGACGGCGTCGATGTCCTTGCGGTCGAGCAGCTTGCGGTAGTCTTGGACCACTTCGCACTTGCCCTGGTAGCGCTCGGCGAACTTGTTGGCGTTGCCCAGGTGGACGTCGGCACAGGCGACCATGTTGCCCAGACCACCGGCCTGGTGACCGATTCCCGAACCCCGGCCACCGACGCCGATGGAAGCGATATTGATCCTGTCGTTCGCGCTATCGCCCATGGCCCGCCCGCTGGTCCAAAGATACGGCGTGGCGGCAGCCATGCTGGCGGCCTTCAGAAAATGGCGGCGAGACGTTTCCAGATGACGCATGGTACAAACCTCCGATGGTGGGTATACGTCTGTCCGGCAGTGTCCGCCGGGCATGAGTGAGTGGACGTTTCACGCAATGTGTCATTGTAACGTGACGGTAGTGCGGGAGGTAGCCGGCTGATGAAGAGTGAGGTGCCAAGTTCCCCCGCGCACTCTCCGTCCCCGCTCTCGCTTGCCCCAGCCGGCCTCATGACTGGCCAGCTACGAAAAGAAAGTTGTTCTCGTTCGTCGGGTTGTTGTTGTTCCGGTTCGACGCGCACAGTCTAGGACCGGAGGGCTTGCGCCCTTCCGCTTGACCGTGAATCGTCGCACGACTCTCCGAGTCGTGAACCTCCCGGACATGAACTCGACTCGGAGAGTCGAGCGACTATTTGCTATCGCTCGCCGAAAGGGAACGTGTAGCGGCACGGCGCAAGCCGTCCGGTTCTGGTAGCTGGCCAGTCATCCACCTCCCCCTGTATTCTCTCGAAATCCGGGTACAATTGGGAATCCATGTCATTCCGATCCGACCAGGAAAGCAAGAAATGGCCCCGTATTCTTTTCAGCCTCCACGGCCATCACAAACGAAAATCGTGGCGACCGTCGGCCCGGCATGTGAGACCCGGCAGCAGTTGATCGAGCTGCTGCTGGCGGGCGTCGACGTGTTCCGAATCAACATGGCCCATGGCAAACCGGCTGACCAAGAGCCGCGCCTGGCGACCATCCGGGCCGCCTCGGAGGCGACGGGCCATCCGGTGGCCGTGTTGGCCGATCTGGCGGGCCCCAAAATCCGCCTTGGCGAACTGCCGTGCGACCAGCTTACGCTCGATGTCGGCGACACGATCTGCTTCGTCCGTGATTCGCAAGACCTCGTGGAGGATACCGGTCGGCCGTGCCCCACCGAGGCCCCCCTCGACGACCCAGCGGGTGGGGATGTGGAGCACTCCATCTACAAGCTCACCACGAACTACGTCCTCTTGGTAGACGAACTTCAGCCGGGTGATCGCGTGATGTTGGCCGACGGCACGGTGAGTCTTGAGGTCGAGGCGGTTGCAGAGGGCCGAGCCCGATGCCGCGTGGTGCAACCTGGGCTGATCCGATCGCGTCAAGGGGTGAACCTGCCGGGCGTGAAGCTCGGCGTACCGACGCTTGGGCCCGAGGATCGGGAGAATGCAATTTGGGCCGCCAAGGTGGGAATCGATTTCGTGGGGCTGAGCTTCGTTCGCTCGCCGGAGGAGATACTCGATCTGAAGGCCCTGCTGGTGGAACACGGATCGGCGGCCTGCGTAATTGCCAAGATCGAAAAACCAGAAGCCGTCGCCCAACTCGAAGCGATTGTCGAGGCGACCGACGGCGTGATGGTCGCGCGCGGCGACTTGGGGGTTGAAATCGATATCGCCACCGTGGCGGTCGTGCAGAAACGCATTATTTCCGAATGCAATCGACGGCGCAAGCCGGTGATTGTGGCCACGCAAATGCTCGACAGCATGCAGCATTCGCGCGTGCCCACCCGGGCCGAGGTGGCCGACGTGGCCAACGCCATTCTCGACGGGACCGATGCATGCATGCTGTCGGGCGAAACGGCCATTGGCCGCTACCCGCGGCAGGCGGTCGAGATGATGCACCGCATTGCCCTGGCCACCGAGCCGCTGTGCCGCAACCTGCCTCGTCCTCGACTGCCCGATCTGAAGGGCGAGGGGATCAACCCGATCGCGGAAACGACTGTCTTCGCGGCCGGGCGGATGGCCGAGGAACTCGACGCGAAGCTCGTGGTGGTTGCCAGCGCGAGTGGCGCCACGGCGCTAAGTATGGCGAAGAATCGCAACTGGGTGCCCACCCTTGGCGTGAGCGATTCGCCCGAGACGCTCCGGCGGATGTGCCTGTACTGGGGCATGATTCCCTTGATAGGGGCCCCCATGGTCGAAAGCCACGCGCTGATCGAGCACGTGACCGGTTGGGCTCGCGACCGCGGAATGCTGCAAAGCGGCGACCGTATCGTCCTGGTCGCGGGAACCGGCCTGAAGGTGACGGCCCACAACATGCTGATCGTTCACGAATTGGAGTAGCATGCTTTCCGCCGCCGACATCCTGGGGCCCGAAGGACGCATCGCCAAACGACTGACCGGCTACGAACATCGTCGCGAGCAGTTGGAGATGGCCCAGGCCGTCCAACGCGCCATCGCAAACCAGCGGCATCTGATGGTCGAGGCCGGCACGGGCGTCGGAAAGAGCTTCGCCTATCTGGCGCCCGCCATTCTGGCCGTCGCCGGCAAGCAGGCCGACGACAAGCCGCCGCGCCGCGTGCTCGTATCCACCCACACCATCAGCCTGCAAGAACAGCTCATCCACAAGGACATTCCATTCCTCAAGAGCGTGATTCCCACGCCGTTCAACGCCGTCCTGGCGAAAGGACGCGGCAACTATGTGAGCCTCCGACGCTTGCACAATGCACACCAGCGAGCAGGCGGGCTCTTCAGCGCGGACGAGGAACATGAGCAGCTTCGCACACTGATCAAATGGGCAAAAGAGACCGAAGACGGATCGCTGGCCGATCTCGACTTCAAACCCCTACCTGCCGTCTGGGACGAGGTAAAAAGCGACGCGGGCAACTGCATGGGGCGGAAGTGCCCGAGCTACGGCCAGTGCCTCTACTATCGGTCTCGCAAGGAGCTTCAAGACGCCCAGGTGATGATTGTCAACCATGCGCTGCTGTTCACCGACTTGGCCCTGCGCCGCAACAATGTACGCTTGCTGCCCGATTACGACATCGTCGTGTTCGACGAAGCCCACACCATGGAGGCCGTTGCCGGCGATCATCTGGGGCTGCGCATTACGAGCGGGCAGGTGGATTGGGTGCTGCGCAAGCTGTACAACGACCGCACCAACAAGGGGCTGTTGGTCGGCAAGGGCGGCATGTCCAAGGAACAGCGTCTAACGGACGAATGCCGCCATCGGGCTGACGACTTCTTCGCCACGCTGGTCGACTATCAGAAGGCCAACGAATCGGAGAACGGCCGCGTTCGCCGCCCGCCCCAGGTGGCCAATCCGTTGAGCGAAGGGCTGATTGTGTTGTCCGGCATGGTGCGCAAGGCAGGCAAGAATCTGAAAGAACCGGCTCAAGCCCAGGACTTCAATGCCGCCGCCAACCGGCTGAAGACCATCGCCGATGAGATCGAGCAGTGGATGAAGCAGGAGATTGCCGAGGCGGTTTACTGGATTGACGACATCGTCGCCCGCCGCTGGCGACGCGTGGAGCTGGCCGCGGCGCCAATCGACGTCGGATCGGCGCTCCGCGAACAACTCTTCGATCAGGTTAAGTCGGTCATCATGACCAGCGCGACCCTGGCCACCGGCAAGCAGTCGTTCGAGTTCTTCAAGTCGCGCATCGGACTGGAAGACTCCGATGGACTGCGACTCGGCAGCCCGTTCGACTATCGGCGGCAGGTACGGCTGATCCTGCCCAAGGGGATTCCAGATCCGGGCGAGCAAGCGGCGGCGTTTCAGCAGAAGGTGTTCGAGTTGATACGCCACTACGTCGGGCTGACCGACGGCCGCGCCTTCGTGCTGTTCACCAGCTACGGCATGATGAAGAAGGCGGCCGAAGCGCTCAACTCGTGGCTGCTCGAACAGGGACTCACGCTGCTGTGCCAGGCCGACGGCCTGCCGCGGAGCCAGATGCTCGACCGGTTCAAACGGGAACCCCGCAGCGTCTTGTTCGGCACCGACAGTTTCTGGCAAGGCGTGGACGTGCCGGGCGACGCGCTCCAGAACGTCATTATTACGCGTCTACCATTCAGCGTACCCGATCGCCCACTGCTGGAGGCTCGGCTTGAGGCAATCCGCGCCAGCGGTGGCAACCCGTTCCGCGACTACCAGTTGCCCGAGGCCATCTTGAAGCTCAAACAGGGCTTCGGGCGGCTCATTCGCACGCAGACCGACACGGGCATGGTCGTCATCCTCGATCCTCGACTACGCACCAAATCCTACGGCCGCCAGTTCCTCGACGCCCTTCCGGAGTGCGACGTGGCACAAGAGTAGGTAGATTGATACTCGGGGACGATGTCTGTGCAATCGCGTACAGATTGGAGGCGAATTATGACAACGGTAACCTTGACAGAGTTTCGAAAGGCTGATCTAGCCCGGATTATTCATCTACGTAGGGTGGGTCGAGGTCGCGTAGATCGTTGGT
>CAZASB010000303.1:0-5867 GCA_964487655.1 uncultured Planctomycetaceae bacterium | reverse complement strand
ATCCGGGTTCATCCACGTGTCAGGCAATTCTGCACCCAGAAACGGAAGAGCCTTCGGATTCGACCGTGGAATCGTCCACTTGGTCCCGCCGGGGGGTGGCGGAGGAGGCGGGCCTCTCGGCCCATACCCATGACAAACTCGCCAAAGTCCGTCGTGTTCTGGACTCGATGCAGGCTACCTTGGCCTTCTTTTGGACGATGGTTGCCACGCGGTTGGACGCTTGGCAGATCAGTCTCCCCGTCCAACAATGGCTACGAACGGGAATTGCTGCTCGGCCGCCTACTCCATCGAAGTAAGCGGGAACTCGAAGTGATTGCCGGCCTCGGCCCCGACGGTGGCCTTCAGATCGGTCTCACGGAATCGGATCTGGTCCAACTCCTCGCGAGCGAATCCCGGATCGTCCACGGTCCGCCCCGTCGGCTGAAATGCCTGGATCAGCACGCGAAACGTCCCCGGCGGCAGCCCGCGTGAAGCCGGTATCTGAAACGCGCCGTCCCGCACGGTGGCAACGCAAATGCTTGCCGCATCGTCCTCGATCGGCTGAAAGCTGATCGACCCCAGTTCCAATGCCCGGCTGTCCAGCGTGACCGTACCCTCAATGGCCAGCCGCCCGCCATCCGGCGAGCAACCAGACACGGGCAGGAAAGACAGGACCGCCAGCAGAAGCGCGAACCGTCGATACATGAGCAACCGTCTCTTCGACAATGATTGGGGGCGGGCGAGGTCAAATGCCATCGCGAATATCTCGATGATACATCCTATCCGCCGCGACGTTGTTGTCAATTACGAAATCCGACGAATCTTTTACACTTTTTTACAATTCAGGCAATTGCCGTTTGGCCACGTTCCCCGATCGTGATATGCTGGAGGGTGATTCAACCGTCCGTCACTGTCCATTTGCCGCTTCGCGTGTCCGTCGCGGCCACTGTCGCCTGCCTCTGTCCTGGGAGCCTGCAATGAACCATCGTACTGATCGTCGAGAGTTCCTACTTCAAACTTCGGCCGTCGGACTCGGATGCCTCGGCGGCGTTCTGCCTACCACGGTCGCCAAGGCCGCCGAGCCTAGCCGCGTCGAAACGCTGCGAGCAGGCACGGCGTGCGTGGATATTACGCCGCAAGAGTTTCCCGTGCTGGTGTGCGGCAGCTTCTACAGCCGTTCCGCGTCGGCCGTTCACGACCCGCTCTTCGCCCGATGCCTCGTGCTCGACGATGGCAACACGCGTCTGGTCCTCATGGTCGTCGATACGATTGCCATTTCCGACACGATCGACGATCAGGTGAAAGCGGCCGCCTCGAAGGCAACCGGCATCCCGCCGGAAAACATGATGATTTCGGCCACGCACACGCACAGCGGCGGCTCGGTCATCGGGGCGCTGGCGACCGAGCCCGACCCTGCCTATAGTGAGTTTCTGCCTAGAAGACTCGTTGAGTGTATCGAGAAAGCCGCCGCGAATCTCCGGCCCGCCAAGGTCGGCTGGGCAGGCGAGGATCATCCGGAAGGCACGTTCTGCCGCGTGTTCATTCGACGTCCCGACTGCATCGGCGCCGATCCGACCGGCCGCCGAACGGTTCGGGCCATGATGCACCCGGGGCATCAGAACCCGGAGTACATCGGCCCCTGTGGCCCCGCCGACCCGGAAGTGTCGGTACTGGCCGTCGAATCGCTGGACGGCAAGCCGATGGCGCTGGTGGCCAACTATTCGATGCACTATTTCGGCGCCGGCGCAATCTCGGCCGACTACTACGGCGACTTCTCACGCATCATTTCCAAGCAACTGGCCGACGGAGACGAGTCGTTCGTCGCCATGATGTCGCACGGCACCAGCGGCGATCAGCAGTGGCAAGACTACGCCAGCCCACGCCAGCAAATCTCCCGCGAGCAGTACGCCACGAGCGTCGCCGAGGCCGCGTTGCGCGCCTACGCGAAGATCGAGTTCCGCCAATCAGCGCCCCTGGCCGTCGCGCAGCGGCGAATCAAGGTCAAATTGCAACAGCCGGACGCCGACATCCAGGCATGGGCCGAGAAGTTGTATGGCGAGATGGCCGGCCGAAGCCCGGCATCGCTTCCGGAAGTCTATGCGCGCGAGGTCATGCTGCTCAGGGAGCTTGACATCGTGGAACGGAAACTCCAGGTTCTTCGTATCGGCGAGCTGGGCATCGCCGCCATGCCGGCCGAGGTCTACGCCATTACCGGCCTGAAGCTCAAGGCGCAGTGCCCGCTGGCTGACATGTTCACCGTCGAACTGGCCAACGGATTCCTCGGCTACATTCCTCCGCCTGAATTGCGCCCCTTGGGCGGCTACAACACCTGGCCTGCCCGCCACACGGTCTCGCAAACCGATATCGAGACGATCATGACGGAAACGCTCCTGGAATTGTTCGAGGAGGTTGCTGGGCGGAAGCGCCGAGAGATCGTGCTTTCGCGGGGACCGTTTGCCGAGCAACTCCTTTCGAGGAAGCCGATGGCCTACTGGCGGCTGGGCGAAATCGAAGGGACACGCGCTTTCGACAGTTCCGGGCACGAGAATCACGGCACGTACGAAACGGGCCATGCATTCTATCTCGACGGCCCCAATCGCGACGACCTGCGTACCGGCGGCGAGAAGCCGCGGGCCGTGCAGTTCGCCGGCGGACTCATGAAGTCGCAACTCGATCTGGGTGGCGATTACACGGTCGAGTTCCTCTTCTGGAACGGTCTGCCCAACGACAACCGGCCGGTGACCGGCTACCTGTTCTCTCGTGGACCGGACGGTGACAAGACCTGCCCCGGCGACCACCTGGGCATCGCCGGCACGGCCGGGCCCGAAGGAACAGCCGGCCGGCTGTTCTTCTTCAACGGCAACGAGCGGAACGAGATGCTCTCCGGCGGGCCCGTCCTTGAGCCCAAGACGTGGAACCACGCGCGCATGGAGCGCCGCGGCGAAAAGGTTGCCGTGTATCTCAACGACGGCCCCGAACCGATCTTTACCGGAACTGCGTCAGTCACGCGCCCCGACGGATGCAAAGACGTGTTCGTGGGTGGTCGTAGCGACCACTTCGCCAACTTCGAGGGCCGCATGGCCGAGGTGGCCCTGTTTCGCGGCTGATTGGACACTGCGGGCATCGCCTGCCGACGGATGAAACAAGTCCACGAAGGGCGTGAGGAAAACAAGCATGTTCGACTGCCCCGAACCAAGCCACACCTCGCCTGCGAGCACGTCGGGCAACTCGATCGTGTTCTTGCCCACGACTGTCAGGGTGTGCGGTCCCGGTTCGGCAATCGGGTCGAGCCGCGCCGACCACTTGCCCTCGGCATCGGCAGTCGTTTCGCGGGTCTGTCCGGCTAGGCTGACGGTGACTTTCTCCCCCGGATCAGCCCAGCCCCAAATCAGGACCGGCATTTCGCGTTGCACGACCATGTGCGTCGCAAAGATGCCCGACAACTTCACCTCGGCGACGGCAGGCATGCCTGCTGCGACAAGCAAGACAGCCGCAGTCGAAAGAATCCAAAGACAGCGACGATTCATCACGATGTACTCTTTTCTTCCTCTTCCCCTTCGTGCTTGTGCTTAGCGTAGCGGTGCTCGTACTCGTAATCGAGGGTTTCGCACGGCCGCAGAAATTGCTCTGCCCCCCACTCCCCCGCGCCAGCGCGTCACTGACAACTGATCACTGTCAACTGTCAACTGTCAACTGTCAACTGACAACTGACAACTGACAACTGATTGGACCAGGGTAAGGCCAATGGACCGCTCCAGTGGATCTTCAACCGCGGCCACCAGTTGTCAGTGACGCGCTGGCGCGGTGGACAAGATGGAGATCGGACATCGGAGGTGGGGACGCGCTCGCGCGCGAGGCGGGGGCTGTTGCGGGGCGTATTGCCTGTCCGCTCCGTTTTTACCATCGTAACAGTTCTTCGATTACGATTACGAGCACCGCTTTGCTGAGCACGAGTCCGAGCAGGTCGGAATGCCATGCGTTGGTATCCGACCTTGAAACGCTTCGGAGGCCGCGTTTCCCCTGCCAAAGCAACAGGCACGCTCCGTCGTGCCGTCCGCCATCCCGGGGCAGAACCTGGCCGTCTTTCCACCCATGCAAGGCGCATTGTCTGTCCTTGTGTTCCCTTGCGTTCGGGACGTCAGTTCCGTGCGAGCGACACGCTGACATCTCCTGCATGGTTTGCCCTTTCGAACACAGGTCGCTCCGGTTGTGGCAAGCTGCGCGATGTGGTATACTCAAGGTGGTGGATGTCCTGATAGTCCACGGTCGCGATCATGGAAACGGGCATGCCTGAATTGAGCCGATTCTTCGGGGTTATCATCCGCATGTATGCCGAGGTCGGTGGACCGCACCATTTGCCTCATTTTCATGCATACTCGCAGGACGACGTGGCCGTGGTGGGGCTGGATCCCGTAGAACTGATAGCGGGCAGTCTGCCACGAAGGCAACGTCGGTTCGTCGAGGCTTGGGCTGAACTACACCAAGAAGAACTGATCGAAGATTGGCAGCGTTTGCAGGCGGGCCAGCCACCGCTTCCGATCGCACCATTGGAGTAATGACGCATGCGACACCCAATATACCGCGTTTGCTCGTTCCAGATTGTTGCGCCATTGACACTTCGCGTGGCGTTCGATGATGGTAGCGAGCAGGTCATCGACTTTCGCCCAGTGCTCGCCGGCGAGTTGTTCGGTCCCCTGCGCGACCCATCGGTCTTTGAGCAGGTGTCGCTCGATCCGGAGGTCCATACGCTGGTTTGGCCCAACGGAGCGGATTTTGACCCTGCGACCTTGCACGATTGGCCCGAATGTATCGACGCGCTGGTCGCACGCGCACGGGAATGGGAGTCCCAAGCGGTTTGAGAATTGTCCGCGATGGCAACACGCTCGAATCAGGCGCTGAACCCGAACGCGAAAAGGAACGGGAAGACGGCATCAGAGAGAAGCGGTCGGGAGGCTTCAATTTGGTTCCGATACAGAAGGCCAAACGCGAGCGTGGGGGCGCAACGTCGATTCGAGGCATGACTGCTTCGCGGTGTGCTGCTGTCAATCCGCATTGCCGAAAAGCGAATCACGGGCCACCGAATACCGCTAGTTCCGCCGTGGTCTGCGGAGTTCGCACGTGCTGACGCCAGCGCCTGGCAGTCGCCACCGGGCCGGCGTCCGCCAAGCCTGCACGGTTGCGGTGCGTGCGATGCGAGAGGCATAGGGCTGTCCGAGACATCTTCTTCCTGCTCATCCGTGTTCCGTCCGTGTTTCATCCGTGGCTTTTCACCCAACCACCGCGGCCTCGCCCCGTTGCGTCGCCAAGCATGGGCAAGTGTCCTCATCCATGGTCAACCCGCACCCTTTGCCACGATTGCCCCGGGTAAAGGTTCCCACCTCTTTAGCACGTCTGCAACCGAATCGGCCGCCCCAAGCATGAACCACGAAAACCACGAATCACACGAAAGCGGCAACCAACTCCATAGACCCGCATTGCGCCAAAGTAACGGCCCTTGCGGCCGCGATTGCCTCAAACAGCCACGGATGGAACACGGACACGAGTCCGAGCAGGTCGGAATGCCATGCGTTGGTATCCGACCTTGAAACGCTTCGGAGGCCGCGTTTCCCCTGCCAAAGCAACAGGCACGCTCCGTCGTGCCGTCCGCCATACCGGGGCGGAACCTGGCCGTCCTTCCACCCATGCATGGCGCATTGCCTGTCCTGGCGTTCCGTTTCGGCGGAGAGCGGCGCACAAGAACCGGCTCTGGAAATCACGCTATCCGATGAACGGGCTCACATGTTCGGCGAGAAACACCTGATTGTAAATCAGTGATGGCAGCTTTTCCCGACCCAAACGCGCCACCGTGCCGGCTTGCCCGCCCGGAGCGGTGGTCTGTTGGCTAATGC
>CAZASB010000302.1:0-5895 GCA_964487655.1 uncultured Planctomycetaceae bacterium | reverse complement strand
TCCCATGGGAGCACGCGATTCGGCCCCCGATCCCAGCCCGATCGCAATGGGGATCATCCCGGCGATCGTCGAGAAGGCGGTCATCAGAATGGGCCGCAAACGCACCGGGCCGGCCTTGAGCAGGGCGTCGTCCTTTCCCATTCCGCCGGCACGGAGAAAGTTCGTGTAATCGACCAGAAGAATCGCGTTCTTGGTGACCAGGCCCATGAGCATAACCATGCCGATCATGCTGAAGATGTTCAACGTCCGCCCGGTCAAGGCCAGTGCGCCGAAAGCGCCGCCCACGGAGAGCGGCAACGCAAACATGATGGTCAGCGGGTGGAGGAAACTCTCGAACTGCGCCGCCAGGATCATGTAGGTGAGCAGCACCGCCAAAAAGAGCGCAAAGAGAATGCTGGCGAACGACTCGGCCATCATCTCCGCCGAGCCGGTAAACACCGTGCTGACGCCCGTCGGCAGCCCCACTTTGTCTTCCAGCGATTGAATGTCTTCCAGCGCCGCGCCCAAGGTCTTTTCCGGCTTCAAGTTGGCCAGCACGGTGATTTGCCGTTGTCGCTCCTCGCGGTCGATCTGAGCGGGTCCAATCGTCTTGCGAATCGTCACGAGATTGCCCAGTTCCGTAAGTTCTCCCGACGTGTTTCGCACCGGCAAGGCATTGACGGCTTCCGGCCGGTCGCGCTGCGTGCCGACCAGGCGAATCCGCACGTTGATGTTTTTCCCCTCGTCCTCGAAAGTCCCCACCTTTCGGCCGCCAATCAACGTTTGCACGACCTTGCCGAGGTCTTCCACGCTGACCTCCAAGTCGGCGGCCCGGTTGCGATTGATCTGGAGCGAAACCTCCGGCTTGCCGGATTGCGACGTGGTGTTGATATCGACGATTCCGGGAACCTGCTCCATGCCCGCGATGATCTGCGAGGCGAACTGGTCCATTTCTTTCAGGTTGGAGCCGCGGACGCTGTACTGGATCGGGGCAGAGCGAAATCCGCTGCCCCCCATCCGCTCGACGGGGCTGACGCTGATCTTCAAATGGGAAAGGTCGTCGAGCATCTCGCGCGCCAGGGCCATCGCATCCGCCTGGGTGATCTCGCGCCGCGAGGGATCGAGCAGCTTCACCATCACGCCGGCGATGTTCACGCTTCCCTCGAATTGTCCGCCCACGGTGGTGTAGATATCGGCCACGCTGGGAATTTCGGCCATGCGGGCCTCGATCTCGCGGGCCAAGCGGTCGGTCTGCTGGAGCGAGGAGCCGACCGGCGCCTCCAACTGCACGCTGAATTGTCCTTCGTCGGAGGTGGGCGTGAACTCCTTGCCGATCAGCGGCAGCATCGCCAGGCTGCCGACGAAGACGCCGATGGCGCAGCCGATGACCAGTAGCCGATGATGCAAGGCATAACGCAGCACGCCGCCATAGAACCCTTCCACTCGTTTCAAAATCAGGTCGATGCCCCGCGACAGCCGTCCCTCGGTGGCACCGAGCTTGAGCACCTGGGAGCAGAGCATGGGCGAGAGCGTCAAGGCGATGAACGTGGAGATGATCACCGCAAACGTCACGGTCATGCCGAACTCGAAGAAGAACCGCCCGACCAGCCCTTCCATGAACGCCACGGGAACGAACACGGCGGCGATGGCCAGCGACGTGGCCAACACGGCGAAACCGATTTCTCGCATCGCCGCAATGGCTGCTTCGACCCGCGACATTCCCTCTTGCATGTGGCGGAAGGCGTTTTCCACCACCACGATCGAATCGTCGATAATCATGCCCACCGAGATGCTCAAGGCCAGGAGCGTCATCATGTTCATGGTGAAGCCCAAGGCCAGCATGAAGGCGTAGGTTGAAATGATCGTGGCCGGGATGGTCACGGTGGCGACCAAGGCCCCACGAAGGCTCCGCAAGAAGAGTAGGATCACCAGCACGGCCAGCACGCCACCGCGGAGCAGTTCTCCTTGCGCGTCGGCGACGCTTTCGGCAACGAACTCCGAGAGATCCTGGACAAGCAACAATTCGTAGCCTTCGGGGAGTTTCGAGCGAACCGCGTTCAGTTCGGCTTTCACCGCATCGGCCACGGTCACCATGTTGGTCCCCGACTGCTGGCGAACTGAAAGCGACACGGCCCGCTGCCCGTTGAGCCTGGCGATGCTCCGCTCGTCCTCCATGCCGTCTTCCACGAAAGCCACGTTCCGCAGCCGCACCAGTCCGCTGGGGCGGGTTGCGACCACAAGGTCGAGGAAATCGGGGACTTTCTCGACTCGTCCCCTGGCCTTGACGACCATTTCCCCGCGGTCCGATTCGATCCGTCCGCCGGGGAACTCGACGTTCTCCTTCTTCAGTGCGTCGATCACGTCTTGGGCCGCCAGGCCGTGGGCCTTGAGATCCTGGACGCGGAGCCAGACCCGCACTTCGCGATCGCGCCCGCCCACTAGTCGAACGCCGCCCACTCCGTCCATGGTCTCGATCTGGGGCTTGACCACGTCGTCGGCGTAGCGGGTCAATTCGCGGATCGCCGACGACCCGGAAAGCACGATGTCCAAAATGGGGGCGGAATCGGGATCGAATTTCTCGATGACCGGAGATTCGATGTCCAGCGGCAGTTCTCCCCGGATCGAAGCCGTCTTGTCGCGGACGTCTTGCGAGGCCACGTCCACGTCGGTTTTCAACTCGAACTCGATGAAGATTTGCGCGACGCCTTCGCTCGTTTCCGACCGCATCGACTTAATGCCGCTGATCGTGCTTAGCGCTTCTTCCAGCGGCTCCGTGACCTCTGTCTCCACAACGTCGGGCGAAGCGCCTTCGTAGATCACGGTTACCGTGACCACCGGAATGTCCACGTCCGGGTACAGGGCCACGCCCATCGTGCGGTAAGCCACCAGGCCAAAGACGACCAAAGCTCCCACGAGCATCAGCGTGAAGATGGGACGACGTACGGCTGTCTCGGACAATTTCATGGGGCGCCTCGTTCGCTAACAGGTTCATGCGAAGCCAACGTCGGGTCTGATCCGCGCAGGGCAACCAGCATCCCGTCGGTCAACAGCGATGGATCATCCACCACGACCTGCTCTCCGGGGCTGATCCCGGAGACGATCTCGGTGTGGGTTTCGCTTTCCACGCCCAGCGCCACGCCGCGAAGTTCCACCTGACCTTCATGGAACACATACACGTGAGGCTGCCCCTCTTTGAAGATGATCGCCCGCGAGGGCGCCACCATCGCCTGCTGGCTCCCCGACACGGCGAAATGCACCAACGCGAACTGGCCGGCCTTGAAAAGCCCGCTGCTGTTGTCGATCGCCACGCGAACACGAAACGTCCGAGAGTCGGGTTCGACCTTGCCGTTGATCGCGACCACGATCGCCGGGATCGGCTCGGCCCGGCCGGCGACGGTCATTGTGGCCCGGTCTTCAACGTGGACTTTTCCCAAATACGACTCGGGTACGCCGACCTCGGCAATCAGATAGCGGAGGTCCATGATTTCCATGAGTTGCGAATCCCCGGCGGCCGAAACGCGGTCTCCCTCGTCCACGTAGATGTCCGTCACCACGCCGTCATAGGGCGCCCGGATGGTCGCTTTCGAGAGTTTCTCCTCCGCGACACGCACTTCGGCCTCCTCCTGGGCGACAGTCGCCTTGGCCACCGCGATTTCTTCCACTGTCGGACCGGCCTCGGCGGCCTGAAGGGCCGCTTCGGCGCTGGCCAAAATCGCCTCGGCAGTTTCCACTTCCGTGGCGCGGCTGTCGTACTCGCTACGGCTGATCGCCCGGCTTTCCAGCAATTGCTTGACTCGTTCGAAGTCGGTCAGGGCCAGATTGTGTCGGGCCCGAACTTCAGCACGCACCGCGCGCAGCTTCTGAATCTCTTCCGGTCGTTGGCCGGCCAGGAGTCTTTGCAACTCCGCCTGGGTTCTCGCTAGCTTGCTCTGGGCCGTGGCCAAGGCCAACTCGTAATCGGTGGGGTCCAATTCCACGAGGACTTCCCCCGCGCGAACATGCTGCCCAGGCACCACTCCCAACTCCTCGGTGTATCGCTTGCCGTCTACCACCACGTCGATCTTGGCGCCCGACGACGGGATCGAGCGAATTAGCCCATCGACCTGCGCAACGAGCATTGTCCGCCGGCGGGGCAGGAGGTTCCCCACGAACTCGATCGGCGTGGCAATGTCCATTCGGGTTACCTCGGCAACCGCAACTTCCACCCGTCGCGAAGTCTTGTGTCGCTCGACGGTCGGCTCGGCCGCGGTCTTCTGGCAACCTGCCAACGCGGCGAGCAGTGGCAAACTAACCAACAGGAGGAATAGTCGGGCTAACAGCCGACGGTTTTCGATGGCCGATCGCATCAGGAGTTCTCCTTGTTTTCTGCTTCTACCGCGGACGCGGAACAAACTCCCTTGAGGAAGAACTCGGTGGCCCGCCGCGCCCGCTGGACCAAGGTGTGACGCGTCCCATCCAAGCAGCCGCAGACAAGCAGCCCGTAAAGCATGTCGGAATAGGCTTCGACCGCTTCGACAGCGTTGATCGGAAGCAACTCCCCTGATTCAACTCCGCGACGAAACAGGTCTTCCATTCCCGCCCGGCTCTCGGCACGACGCATCAAGTGTGACGGAAAGACGGATTCCCGAAACTCCGCCCGCTCCTGGATCATGATCTCCACGCACTCGGGGTATTGCTGATAGAACTCGGCGCAGGCCACCGCGACGTCGCGCAGAACGGTCGCGATGCTCTCGAACTCCGTAACCGCCGCGGTGACGTATTCCGTCAGTTGGTCCAGGTTAAAGTTGGCCACCGCCAGAAACAGCTTCTCCTTGTTGCCGAAGTGCCGATAGATTGTCCCTTTCCCGACACGCGCCATGTCGGCAATGACTTGCACGTCGGCATTGCGAATCCCCTCCGTGGCAAACACCTTGGTCGCCGTTTGAAGGATGCGTTTGCGAGTTTCACGTTTCTTCGGTGTTAGGGTTGGGTCGTTCATGGACGATTACCTTTCGTTCAAGTCATCGCTTAACGCGCCGCGAAACGAAGACAGCCCCAGGTAGGCACTCACCAACACGGTCACCCCAAACAGCACCCAGACCACTGCCATCCAAGGTTTCAGGGCGTCGGCGAAGTACACGCCCACGATAATCCCGAGGCTAAGCATCGCTGTCTTGAGGATCGAGAACATCCAACCTTTCCATTTGAACTCGCAAGTCATTACGTTCATTGGATTTACGTCTCCTTGTTCTAGTGGTTGATGAGCCGTTCTTCCCTTCTGCCATATCTCGATTCCGACCGACGAATTAGAACGGACTCGTCCGTTCTAATTTATTCTACCGGTTCCTCACCGTTCAGGCAAGGGCGATTTCTCGGGAATTCCGTAGAGGGTTAACGCTTGCGGGGCAGGCGAGTATACTCCTTTAGGGCAGTATCAGTTGGAGCTTCGAGGGGCTGTTCGACTCCAACCCAGGGTTGCCGGACGAACGCAAAACAGAAGCCCGAAGAGCTGACCCTAATGGTGAGCGCGTTGCCGGAATCGTTCGATCCATGAACCGGGAAAGGTCGCCGTCATGTTTGGGCCAAGCTACGAAATGCCAATGGTTGGGTAGCCAGCAGTAGGCGCGGATACGCATGGGCGCAACGCGCAACGTCTCTTCCAGCACGCGGCAGAAGGCGTCGTCGTCCATATTAAGATACTACCCGAAAGCGGGGTCGCTCGTTCCGCGGCGGCGCGATTTCCCTCCTGACCAATCACTTGCGCCCAATGCGTCGACGGACGATCTTGTGCTTTGCCGTTATACGACCGGCGAGATTGCGCCAAAGGTTGTAGCGGTGCCGCATCGAGGGAACCCTCGATATCCTGGGTTGCTTGCTGAGTCGAACCAACTCCTTCGTAACCTGGTATGCCGCCGTCTGGCGGACCTCGACCATGGC
>CAZASB010000301.1:3889-5901 GCA_964487655.1 uncultured Planctomycetaceae bacterium | reverse complement strand
CCGAACGGCCGATGACCGTTTTGGACGAGGGCGTCACGCAGGTTGCCGTTCGGCCCCCGGCAATCGAGGCGGCAACCGAGTCCTCGTCGGAAGAGCCGGCTGTGCGCGACACTCACGCAACACTGCCTCCTTCCGAAATACCCGGCATGGAACAGGTGCTATTGAGCCTGCCAAACAGCTTCGACCTTGT
The DNA here is from genome assembly GCA_964487655.1 of uncultured Planctomycetaceae bacterium. Classification (GTDB taxonomy): domain Bacteria; phylum Planctomycetota; class Planctomycetia; order Pirellulales; family Thermoguttaceae; genus PWXP01. Next base: position 5,711 of record CAZASB010000301.1, on the reverse strand, counting down.
GGTAACGAACGTTTATTACATTGCCGGCGGGCAGCGGCACGAGGGTTCCGAATCGACGCGAATCAGCCAGGATAACCCGTTGAAGATGGCATTCCGCAATGGTCGCGTGAACGGTTCGCATCGCGATAGCCGGATCGATAAACACAAGCTTCGCCAGGTGTGGGAAAATACTTTTGAAGGCCGGCTCGACCGTGGGGTACTGACTGGCGAGTTCACTGCAAAGTACTGGCTCTACGACGACTCGGACGATTCGCTTCCAGACGGATTTCTGGGACACCGTAGGACCGTGCGTTATCGGGCGACCGGCCAGGCCGACGCTTCCGGACGAATGACCGTCGCTCTTGCAGCAGCGGACGTTCAGTATCAAGATCGACCGTACGGCTCACACGGGACACTCAACGCCGACGGCTCGCGGCACACCCGGCTCAAGGCATTGAAAGACTGGCAAGACGATCCCGAGGCCACTGCCCGAATGCGCGACTTCGGCATGGAGTTTGATCTTCAGCTTCCGGTCGGTCAATTGCAATCGTCGCAAAGACCGCGGCCGGAGTAACGCCTTTCCACCGTGCCGCGGCGCCAGTAGCATCGTCGGCGCGACACTCGCCATGCAATACGGAGACGTTTCCATGGACACCCGGCTGATTGCGGTGCAATGCATGATTCGGAAGCACGCCTTTGGCTGGTGCTTTGTCGCGGTCACCGGTCTGATCGCCGTGCTCGCCTTCTTGTGGATACAGAGTGGCGATTGGCCGACAGCCGAGGCGAGGGAGCAGCCAGCCGCCTCGCCAGAGGCAAGCCATGTCAACGTGGACGACGCGGCACTCGACCGCTTCTGGTACGCCGTGGTCAACTTGCGGAACGGGTGCGCCGTTGAAGGGCAGTCGGGTTGGGACGCCTTCCTGGCACCCCAGGCACGCGAGAAGCTCGACGAACTCAGCCAACTCGTCTGGGAAGAGCAATCCGACCTGGGCTGGTCCTACTTCTTCGCCCGGTCGCTGTTCGAAATCGGCCGGTCCACGTCCGACGCCCCGCTGGTGGGCTTCTATCACCCGTGGAGCGACGTATGGTTGATAACCGAGTGGCAGATGAAACCGGAACCGAAGATCAGGGACATGGAAATGTTGTGCGGCGAGTGGGTCCGCCGGCGGGGTGAGTCGCCCATGGACATTAAGCCCGATTGGCTCCGACGCGACGGCTTCCGCGCGGAGCAGCTTGCCCGGGCCGTTGCGACCAACATCGAGACATTCGGGCAACTTGCCTGCGATGGGCGGTCTTGGCGCGAGGCATTGCGGCTCGACGCGCGGCGGGAAGTGCTCAACGAGATCAACCACCCGGCCGTTGCCGTTTCGTTGCTCGGCGCGTCCATGCGGTCGGTGGAACTGGCGATGGGAGAGAAGGCGTTCGACGCGGAGAATCCCATGCCGCCCGTGCTAGGGCAACTTACGCGGTCGTGCGACAGGTTCCTCACCGCGGGCAGCGAGGGGAATGCGGCCTTCTTCGTCGAGTTGGCCGCCGGCACGAATCCGGCCACGGCTGAGCTGATTCGGCGAATGCCGCCGGAGGCCTACGCACAGCTCGCGCCCGTCTTCTGGTTGGCCGACGATGCGTGGGCCCAGGCCTACCTGACCCCCGACCAGAATCCCGACTTCTGCCTCGCGCTCACCTACAAACGAGTGGAAGGCCGGCTGCAACTGGCTCGACTTGACCTGATTCACTTCCCCAGTGTTGCCGCCACGGTTCGGAAAGGAGGTGGGCAATGATTGGAAACGGTTCCCTACTCGCATCATGGAGACACGGACTGCCAGTGCCCGGCTGCCTGCTT
>CAZASB010000301.1:0-3789 GCA_964487655.1 uncultured Planctomycetaceae bacterium | reverse complement strand
CACGATCCACGGGACGGTCGAGAAGTGGTCCACGACCAAGGTAAACCGGAAGTTCAAGAACTGGTTGAAGCATGACGCGACACCTGGCTTCAACACCAGCGCGCACAGGAATTGCTTCCGGCAACACAAGAAGCTGGTCGCGGCCGGCGGGCGATTGGCGAAAAGCGGGGCGTTTCAGACGCTCGGAATCGTCAATATCGCCAGCGACAGCGGGGCCAGGGTGGGTGGCCATCTTATCGAAAAGGATTACGGCGGCGCGGCCGTGGCGACGATTGACGAGGGCGCCAAAGCATGGGTTGCCGCCAAGAGCGCCCTGGCGTTCGGCAAGGCCGGCGCGACCGCCGGCACGTTCTTCGGCGGGCCGCCCGGCGCGATGGTCGGCGGGGCCGTGGGCGCGGTCGCCGGGGCGGTAGTCGGAACGGCCGGCTACAACGCCTTCATCTCGCCCAATCTGACCTGGGCGGCCGGCTCGCTCGGCGAGGCGATGGAGCCCGACTACCTGGAACTCGCCCGTCGGAACCGGGCGGAGCATCTGGCCGCCATCGCGTTGCGCGAAAAGGAGAAGGAACTCTACGTCGAGCAGGCGCGGCAAGCCCGCGAAGAGCACGAGGCGGCCGAACAACAACGCACCCGGGAGCGTGAGTCGCACGTCGACCAGGCGCGCGAAAGCCGCCGCGAGTTCCTCGAAGCCTTGCAGGCCGCCAAGGCCGCTGAAACACCAAAGCCCGATCCGGCGCCCGACGAAGCACGCCCGGTCATTCCAGCCGATTGCACGATCGCCGCGACCTGCTGGAATGTCGAGCACCCTCAGCACAAGTGCGAAATCGTCTATCACATTCGAGACAGCGAGGTCACCGCGACCATTAAGATCCCCAAACCCGATGGCCTGGTGAACTGGCAGTATCAATACCGGTTCAACGGCAAGCTGACCGACAACCGTATTCGCGGTAACGAGCGGCTTACAATGACTGGTGAGAGCCGCTCTCCCGACCACGTTCATCGATGGAAAGACCAGACGACCGGCGAGGAGGACATCATCTTCCATCTGGACGGCACGATGCAGATCACTAGCACATTTTCGGGCAGGACGTCGGGGACGTGGGTAGTCAAGCCGCCCGATTCCGAGGTGAAGGACGGCAATAATTCGTGGGGTCCCGAGCGCATCTCCATCACCGGCCGCTGGAAGTTCGCCGCCGCCGATCCGAAGGACCAGAAGGCGAAGGATTGACGAGCCATCCGCGACGGCGATGCCTCGCGTGCTGACCACTTGTGTCCAAGAGAAAACCCAAGGCAACCATCCATCCTATCGGAGAAATACAATGTCCCTGATCAACTGGCTCCGTAAGCTCGGCATCCTCCGCTTTGGCGCGGAGGGGGCCGTGTACCACAATGCGAAAGAGCGCCCGCTGAGCATGCAGCAGGACGGCGTCTTCAATTCCGAGAAGGACGTCTTCCATTTCGGCAAGAAGGCCGACCAAGGCGACACACCTGAAGACGCTATGTAAACATTACCGAAGAACCTGAACGCCAACGCCCGGGTTTATCCCGGTGAAGCGATGTTTGGCAATATCACGAAAGGAGCCTAAATCATGCGTTGTCTGAAAGCATTTGTTCTTGCGGTCACTCTCGGCGCGGCGGCCTTCGCTCCGCCGGCAATGGGCGACGAGCAGGCGGCCCTGGCCCAACTGAAGCAGTTAGGCGGCGTGCTGATCCACTACAATGACCGGCTTCCCGGTCGGCCCGTCGTTCTGGTCGATTTCACCAACCACAAGGGCTTCAAGGATGAGTGGCTCAAACCGCTGGCCGCGCTGCCCCATCTTTCTGGGTTGGGCCTCGGCGGCACGGCCGTGACGGACGAGGGATTGCGGCACTTGAAGAAGCTTCGGGCGCTCGAAACGCTCACGCTGGCCGAGACGAAGATCACCGACGAGGGCCTAGCCGAGCTGATCGGGCTCAAGTCGCTGCGCGCGCTGGATATACGCGGCGCCCGAGTCACGGCGGCCGGGGCGACCGTGCTGCGCCGGTTCTTGCCAGAACTCGAGGTCAGTTTCGGTCTGATGCCCGGCGGTACGAAGCCTGCCGTCGAATCATCGGGCGCCGCGCCGGCCGACGCGCCGTCACCTTCATCCGCGCCGCCACCTTCATCGTCGGACACCGCGGGCGCCAAGGACGAGATGCCCTCGGTGGCCCGCATCAAGGAAATTCGTGAAAAGGCCTCGGAGCTGACGCAACCGGGCGAGGACGACCAGCCGGAGCCGGAAGGATGGTCCAAGAGCCGTCACGATCCGAACAAGCTCATGGATCTGTTCAAGCCGCTGCGACTGAAAGACGGCTTTGTGCTGCGGGCGTACCTGTTCCGCGAAGGCGGCAATGGGAACGGAGTGGTCTGGGCCATGCCGGCGGACGCGGAGTTTCCCGAGCCGAAGGAGTGCCCCGCGTTGGAGCAGCATCTCTTCAAAGCACCGAAGCCGTGGGACGCATTGGACGACCCGATGCAGATGGTCGAGGGGGACGACTCGCAGTGGTCCTACCTGGCCGCCTCGCTTCTGCGGCGCGAGCTGCACGAGTTCGGCGCCCTGTGGCACGGGGTGAACTGGGGCGTGCATACGGTCCTGGACGCCGATCCCTGGAAGGCCGGCCCGCCGGCCGACGACGCCGACCCGCTGCAGTCGCCTCACTCACCGCGGCAGGAGTGGACTTGGCACGGGCCGCGGCCGGCGCAATGGGCCCCGCAGGTTGAGATGACGTCCGACCGCGTGACGGTCACGTTCCACACGTACTGTCCGCTGTACAAGGAAGCCATCTTCCAGCACACCGACACCTATCGCCGCGGTAAGTACCGAGCGAGAGTCGAGCAAGAACGCATTGCCGATTCTCCTGGCGGCATCGCGTTCTGACGGGCGGTGAACTACCGACGTGGTGTCCGAACTGCTTCAAAGAGGCGAGATCGAGCCATAGCCCAATCGAATGGGGCTGTTGTCGGCGGGCGACGGGATGGCGATCGAACCCCTGGTTGAAGGCCAGGACGATCTGCGCCGGCCAATCCGCCGGGTGTGAGCTGACGAAGGAGTCAGCCGCTTTCTTTGTCGATCGACTCTCCGAGTCGATCTTATGCCCGGAAGGTTCACGACTCGGAGAGTCGCGAGACGATTCACGGTCAACGCGGAAGCGGAAGGGTGCAAGCCCTCCGGTCCTAGCGCGTGAGTGGATGGCGCAGACCGCTGCAACGGACGAACCGGACGGCTTGCGCCGTGCCGCTATACGGCGGGCCATACGGACCGCTCCGCAAGGGGAACGGCAACGGCATGGTTTAGGCTACTTACCGCTCTCCACGGCAATCATGTCGATCGTCATGGTGCGTCCTTCCATGCCGACGGCATGCACCATCAACTTGGAAGCCGCCGGCGGACGATCCGGGTCGAATACGGTGGGTCGTGTCCTGTCGACCCATCGGGCGGCATCGTCGTCGCACACGTAGTACGTGGCTTTGACCAAGTGGCGCATATCGCTGCCAGTCTTGTCCAGGATTTCCTGCAACTGCTGGAAGACGAATTCCGCCTGTGGTTGGCCGCGACTGGGCTCTCGCGCGTACTGGCCGGAGATATAAATCTGTCGATCAGTCTTCAACAAAGCCACCCGGCTGAACGTGCTCGAGGGGCAGTACTCGGGCGGCGTGTAGAACTCGACGCCTTCGCCCGTTTCGTCTTTCTGGGGCAATCGGGCCACCATCTCAATCTCGATCGGCACCGTGGCCAGCCATTCCACGAAGACCACCGGCGGCATCGCCTG
>CAZASB010000300.1:0-5920 GCA_964487655.1 uncultured Planctomycetaceae bacterium | reverse complement strand
AAACTTGCGCAACCCCAAATCGCCGCAACCCCAACTTTTTGACAGCCCAGGCTAGTGCCACAAATCACAATTGAGGGTACACCAAGAGGCCATTTTGTCTAAATTGGCGGAAGTTTTTCTTTCCCAGTCTTCGTGGGTTGCCTTGTTTCTGTTAGTGTAAAGAAGGCCTTCCTCCTTTATCTGCCAAATCATTCCGTTGGACCTACGCCGGTCACCCGCTCACCGCCGAGACGGTCAAACGCCCCGCAACCTGGAAGGAAGGATGGACAAGCCGCCGAGAAAATGGGGTAACCTTGGCTTTGGTGGGCTGACAATTGCGAAAGTAGGATGTCCCCCTTTTCAAAGTCTGGAGATTGAAGCCTTGTACGCACGGAGCGTTCCTGGGCCGGCCAGTCTCTCACTACTGGCGGCCTGTTGCTGGGATGGCAGACGCGCGCCGGCGGCGAAAGTAAACTCGTGTCACCCCTGGATACGGTCGCTTACCGCATCATAGACTTGTCAGCGCATTAGACTCACCCCAAGCTCCCTCACCTGGAGACCGACCTGCCATGAGTGTGGTCTTAGGCGATCGGCAGGTTCGAGCTTACCTGCCGAATGTAGAACAGTTGTCCCAACTGTTCCCAAACAATTGGGACAATTGTTCTACACTGGGTATATTTCAATCTGCCGGTCGCCTTATGACGCTTTACCCGCTTCGAGGCGTTCATGGTGCAGAGCAAGCTTGCACATGCCCGTATCGATGCCGTTTTCCCTTTTATACCTGGGCGGTCCTCGCAATCATTGCGCGGCGCGATCCATGCGTGACTTCCAGTCCCGAAGAAAATCGACGCGCCATCGGCTTACGGTCTTCGCGCCGGGCTTGCCATGGTCAAGGACGGCCGGGGCAGGATCGTCGTGCCAGTAATACGGACCATGGCCTGTGGCGACGAACGCGCCACCCCAGTGGGCCGCGGTTGGGTTGGCCGCGTCGCCCCGTAGCAGGTAGAGCAGTGATGACGTGTCGCTCATCTTGATATCAGCTTTCTTCTCGACAAACAGACTGCCCAGCGCCCCGTGTCCTCGAACGTTCCGGGCGACAAACTCCCAATTACCCCACTCACCGTCTTGACGGCCGCCCATGTACATACCGCGGAACGTCGTGTCGCACTCGATCCACCACAGGTCGCGATGATGCTCGTAAAGGTAATCGCGGGCGGAAGGGTCCTGTCGCGTGTTCCACGATCCGATCGAGTAGACGCGAATCCGCGGCTTAATGCCTGGATCGTCGTGTACCGCCTGGGCCACATCGGTGATGCTGCCCCAGACCAACACCCAAAGTGGCCGCCGATCGTCGCATTTTGTCTGGTGGATGATCCAACGAGAGCCGTCGGTCGGCTTACTGAAACCAGCCTCGGGCGCGGACTCGGTCGCTCCCTGCTTGGAAACAGCCCGCAGACTGGCTGGCGTTGGATAGCCATCGGAATGCCGCACAAGACGAGGATAATCTTCTTCGTAAGCTTCGATCGTTTCGAGCACGTGCTCCAGTCGGCCTGCGTGGGGCGGTGCGGAGATTAGTCCTTCGATATCGAGCACGTCGGCATAGACGAGTAGGTGGACCAACGACTGGAAGTCGTCCGGGTCGGACCCGCCAACGTCGGTTGACACAATCACCCGCGGGCGCTGGCCGGCCAGCGCTCCCCCGAGCGGCTGAACGTCGTTTGCGCCTGCGGCTGGCGACCACGGGACGATGGCCAGAGCCAGGACGACCGGCAGGCAAATCATTCGAGCGGTAAGTTGCATATCAGTTCTCCTTCATCGGGAAAGAAACTCCGGCTGAAGCCGGGACTCCAACGATGTCTTCCAGGAGCGTTGCTGCTGGCGACGCATGGGCGGCTTCAGCCGACTTCCTTTATGTCGCCAGTTTCGACTGGTTGGAGCCGGCTAGCGCTGATACGCTTGCCAGACTGCCTTTTCCTGCTCGAGGGTTGTTTTCCCTTCACGGATGACAAAGCGGGTTCGGTAGTCGAGCGGCTTGCCTTTTTCGAGCGGAAGAATCGTCCTGCCCGGAAAGGCCAAGGAAGTGCAAGTGGAGCCGTAATATCGAAAGTTGTTCGGATAGAGGGGCGTCTCTTTCGACTCGAACATCATGAGAGTCGTAAAGCCAGGGTTCGCGATGCCGGGGGCGGGGTATTTGCCGTAGAGCGCCAGCCAGGCGGCGTCGCCTATCGCTGCCGAATCGGTCACCCGCTGGACGATCGCCAGGTCGTCGCCGCGCCACTGATCCGGATGCGGATGCACGGCTCGGAGGGAATACTCCTTCACCTCGGGATTCAATCGTACCGTCATGCCGCCGTAACCGCCGTAATCGACCTTCTGGCGGCCAGCGATCGCCAGACCGTCTACCAACGCCTCCAGCCGGACATCGACGTCGACCGTGCGGCTCCGGGCTCCCTCCATTCCCGTGGTCTTGGACGCGCGAATCGTGACCGTCTCGTTAACCACCGCGACCGGATCATCATCATAGCGCCAGACGTTTATTGCCTGCAGCATGGCTTGCTTGGCGTTGGCTTCCATCTTTGCGATCTTGATCGGATAGGCGCGAATCTTACAGACGGCCCAGAGATCGCCGATCCTGTCATTGTGTCGAACCTCGCACCAGCTCCACCAGAGACCACGGTGATGGAGATGATCTTTCGGATAGTCGGCGGTGAGCGGCTCGCCGTGGAATCCATAGAGGGGATCGATGTAGTCACTCCGCTCGCCCCCGAAGCGACTTCCGTCAGTGAAATAGGCGCCGCTGTAGGGCGTATCGCGCTTGCTGAAATGACTCGCCTCGATCCCGGCTGGGAGCGAAACCTCGCCGAAGCGATAGGTCAGGACCGGCTGTCCCTCGTCGATAATCGTGTAGCTCTGCGTCTTCTCCTCGACGGAGAAGGCGAGAGGCCCCGCCGCGAAGAGCGATGCCGGAGCGAAAAAGGCCAACAGGACGATAGTTCCGAGCCGATAGTTCATCATTGGTTGGTCCCCATCTGTAAGTTGGATTGTGTAACGTGCGGTACTGAGAAAGCGAACAGTCCACAGCTCAGGTATCCCACTGCCCGATCCTCCTAACGCTTCCACAGCTCAGGTATCAGAACGCCTGAATTACAAGACTATTAGACGTTCCGCACGGAGGTGGTGTCAAGGGTTTGTTGCTAACAACAATTGAACCATCTACGACCGACCAAATATCTGGTTCTGATCCGCCTTTCAGCCTTTCAGTGATCGCCCGTCGAAAAGGCTGATCCAATCATCCTCTACCTTTCTGGAAGGCTCGCTCGGATCCACCGATGCCAGCCTCTTCTCTACCTTATCCTTCACCAACCCACTCAGTCCAGGCAACGCCTTCCGATACCAATGAGCAGCCCGGCCCTCAAGCTGTTTCTGTGCCATAGTCAGGGATTCATGCCGCAGACTTCGAGGATGGCCATGAAGTCGCCGTGACGTGTCGCCTTCTCGGCAAGATCGGCAAAGAAGGTACTAACCTTCTCCCACCCGGTGCCGACCTGCCGCTTGAGGATCACAGAACCGGTCTTCGCTTCGCAAATTCAACGTCAATTACCGCTTGTGCTGGTCGATGCCAAGGTATAACATGCTGGGGTCTTCTGATGTGGGTACGTACATTAGGGTTTCATGACACTCCCAAGCGTACTCTTCTTGAAGATATCGGCTCTTTCATGGTATCTTTTATACATCCCAACGCGCACCTTGAGACGGAAGAGTCAGAAAGAGCAAGATGTCGACACCCCTCGTCGAACGGTGGCAACTCCGAACCAGGACCATCGCGTTCAGTCGGGTTCCGCGATTGATGGGCATCGTCAACGTAACACCCGATAGCTTCTCGGATGATGGTGGGGCGTTCGACGCGCCCGTCGCGGTAGAACATGGACTCCGCTTAGTGGAGGCAGGAGCCGACCTGCTTGATATCGGGGGCGAAAGCACCCGGCCCGGTGCCGAGCCGATCAGCGCGGAGGAAGAACTCCGCCGCGTGCTGCCGGTGGTTGAGGCTTTATTCGAGAACACCGGAGTCCCGATTTCCGTCGATACCTCAAAGGCGTTTGTTGCACGCCAGTCGCTCGCGGCCGGTGCCGAGATGATCAACGACGTTACGGCATGCCTCGGCGATCCGGCAATGATTCCGCTACTTGTCGAGACTGCCTGCGGCGTGTGCCTCATGCATATGCAAGGCGTACCGGCAACCATGCAGCGGAATCCTACATACACCAACGTGGTCGACGACGTCTTCGATTTTCTCCACCAGCGCCGCGATATCCTGGAGGCTGCTGGAATCGACCGGAGCCGAATTGCCGTCGATCCGGGCATCGGCTTCGGAAAGACTCTTGCCCATAATCTGGACCTGATGCGCGATGCGGCACGTTTCAACGAGTTGGGTTGCCCCGTGCTTGTAGGGCACAGTCGGAAGCGGTTTATCGGAGCCGTGCTCGGTGACGATACCGTCGATCGGACAGCCGGAACCGTTGGCGCGGCTCTGGCCTTGGCTCGCCACGGCGTGCATGTGCTTCGCGTCCACGACGTAGCCGAAGTGCGTCAGTCACTTCAACTATTCGAGGCGTGCGGCGGATTCGCCGGAGCATAACCGCCCGATAGGCTATTCTTCCAGTTCGAATGCGTAGCGTCGCGGGTTTTCGTGGAAACGCTTCAGGTTCGTCTCGCTGGAAAGCATGTAGATGCGTCCCTTGTAAGTGGCGCTAAACTGGATGGTGCCAGGTGTCCATCGCTGCTCATCCACTACCAGCACCGGATCAACTCCGCCGAACATCGGCGCAAAACGGTGTGGATTGGCAAGGAACTGCCTGCGTTCCTCCGGCCCCGCCATGAAAAAAGCCTGACTCTGGTACGCCACCATGTACTCGCGTCTACCCTGCCGCCACTGTTCCTGGCTGCCGAGAGTGACTGGGCAGAAACCTTCGAGCGCCCGAGGCAGGTCATCGGCTGGTTGGCTGTCGATGAACGTCGCAGCCGCCAAGTTTTCGGACCCTGGCCCGCGCGTCACGTCCGTCTGGGCGTGAGTCGGGGCAGGTGAAACATGGCCCGCCGACTGCGTTGCCCTATCGTCTCCGACCGGCATTGGGTGAATCGCGTCGAATCGCGGCTGTGGATTGCCCATCCATGACTCAGGTTGCCGCAACGGGATCCCTCGTTCCGAGGCAACCGGTCTGGCGTTCGATTCAACTCGGGCGAGGGAACTCGCCTGCGAACGCAGCCCTTCGCCGCGATAGGACGAGCCTCGTGGCGGTTCCGGAACGCTGGACTGCTCGACTGGATCGGGAGTGGGCAAGCCACGAATCCCCCTCTCCAGTTCCGCGCCTGGAATGGTGCTAGGGACGAACGGCGGAATACCGCCCGGGATTGCCGGCTCTTGAGGGATGAGTGGCATCTCCGGCTGGAACGGACCTGCGGGTGGTACGATACCGTCGGGCGGAAGAATCCCATCAGGTATTGGAAACTCGCCCAGCCCGGGAATTGGTCGTGAGGGAATGCGTTCGATCCGCATCGGCTCTGTGGGGGCCCCTGGTGGTGTCGGAACCTGTTCCCGACCAATGCTTTGCGGGAAGTTCTCGTCCCGCCGTGCCTCGGTGGCCCACCGACGCCACTGCGTTGGATAGTAGCCGTAGTTGCGCACGTTCGGCACGCAGCATTGCCCCTGATAACCGCGTGCTTGCGGAGACGGCATGCCGTCGGCCCAGCCGTCGCTTCTCAACACGACGAGGGTAAGGCCAATCGCGACAAGGCCAGCTATTCCCACTCGGGTATTCATCGGGTTTCTCCAGTTTCCTTGACAGACGATTGATTTATGGGGCTGTTGACGCTAGTATCTGCGGCTTTGGTTGTAGCCACGGCCCAGGGTTTGGAACCCGCGGACGCTCGACGTGGTCAACGA
>CAZASB010000299.1:0-5937 GCA_964487655.1 uncultured Planctomycetaceae bacterium | reverse complement strand
GTGCGGGCGATGGACGTGCTGGTGCCGAAGGTGGGCGAGATCATCGGCGGCAGCCAGCGCGAGGAGCGGCTCGACGTGCTGCGAGAGCGCATGGCCGAGCAGGATCTCAACGCCAACGACTACTGGTGGTACGTCGACCTGCGTCGTTACGGTACGATGCCACACGCCGGTTTCGGGCTCGGCCTGGAACGCTGCGTGCAGTTCGTTACCGGTATGGCGAACATCCGCGACGTCATCCCATTCCCACGCACGCCCGGCAGCGCCGAATTCTAACGCAACGGAGCCAAACCAAACGAGGAGAATAGGAGCATGAACATTCTGGTTCCCGGCGGTGCAGGCTACATCGGCTCCCACGCGGTGAAACAACTCGTCGAGACTGGCCACAAGGTCGTGGTCGTTGACAATCTCTTCCGAGGGCATGGCGAGGCCGTTCACCCCGGGGCCGTGTTCCACGAAGTCGATCTGGCCGATACGCCGGTGCTGATCGAGCTGCTGCAAGAGCACGCCATCGACTGCGTCATGCACTTCGCCGCGCTGGCCTACGTGGGCGAGTCGGTTACCGACCCGCTGCGCTACTATGAAAACAACACGGCGGGCACCATCAGCCTTTTGCGGGCGATGGATGGGGCGGGGGTGCGGTGCATGGTGTTCAGTTCCACGTGCGCGACGTACGGGGAACCGGAACACACGCCGATTGTCGAAACGATGCCGCAGTCGCCGATCAATCCTTATGGGTGGTCGAAGTGGTGTGTCGAGCGGATTCTAAAGGACTACGCCGCCGCGAATCGCGATTTCTCCTTTGCTGCACTGCGATACTTCAATGTTGCCGGCTGCGCGGCCGACGGCTCGCTGGGCGAAGACCACGAACCGGAAACCCATCTGATTCCCAGGGTGCTGCTCGCAGCGATCGGACGATTGGACAAAATCACCGTGTTCGGAACCGACTATCCCACGCCTGACGGAACGTGCATTCGCGATTACGTCCATGTGGACGATCTCTGCGCGGCCCACATCATCGCCATGCAGTCGCTTGAGCCGGGCGATACGAGGTTCTACAACCTGGGTATCGGCAAGGGTTACTCGGTGCGGGAGGTGATCGACGCGGCAAGCCGGGTGACGGGGACTACCATTCTCACCGAGTACGGCCCCCGGCGGCCCGGCGACCCGGCCGTGCTGTTCGCCAACGCCACGAAGATCCAGCGAGAACTTGGCTGGCAGGCCAGCCATGTCGATATCGACGACATCGTGGCTACCGCGTGGAACTGGTTTCGTGACCACCCGGACGGATACGAATCGTAGCCGGTCACAAGGGGACTGTCCCAATTTTCGCGGCACAAAGGGCGATTAACCCAATGAGCTACCGTTTCCGCCGCGAAAATGGGACTGTCCCCTTCGCATACAGCCGAGAAAACGGCGTCGTCGCCCCGTGAACGGTTACGAAAGTTCAGTCTGCCACGATATTCCAAATGGCGGATTCCACAAGGGTTTCCTGACCGGGCTAAGTGGTTTCGCGCGTCGAGTTGCCACCCATGGTTACCGCGAAGAGCCCCCCTGTTGGGGCAGTATTGTGAGCTAGATATTGTCGCACGAAACCCGCGGAAAGCCTAGGTCGCCATCAAGTTGCGCCCAATCTTCCGAGGCTGCGCAGATTAACGACATTTTTTTAACACAGCCTCCCGGGTATCGACAAATCGATTTCGGCTAGGTATGCTATAAGTCATACCATCCCGATGCGGCTGGTCCCGCCGCGGCCGCAACGCCACCACCTACCGCATTCCCACCTAACAACCATGATCCCACCCGCAACACGCATGATCCGAAAAGAAACCAGCGAAGGTATTGGCTACAGCGTCGTTGAGCTTGGCCAAGTACGTCATGTGTTCGCCAGCGCCGCGCCCCGAAACGGCGGTAACCTGGAGCAGCAAACCCACGATGCCCTGAAGACCATCGAAGCGGTGATCGACGACGAGGGCACGCTTGGCTCGATTGTGAAGCAGGCAGTCTTTCTTCGCGACATCGAGCAGATGGAGGCTTGCCGCGCGATCATCAAGGAGTTTTACGGCGCCGAGCTGCCGGCAACGAGCTACATTCCGCAGGCGCCCTGCAACAACAAGCTTGTCGCCATTGAGGCGCTGGGGGTGGGCCGCGGATTCGACGACGTCGAAATCCGTCGCCTTTCCGATCGCATGGTGGTGACCAACCACGATGGGATTGAGTGGGTTCACTTGGCCAATCTCACGCCTCGCGTCCAGGATGTGCCGCTTTACGATGCTTCGCTCGACGTGTTCGAGCAGATGGCGGATGGACTGGCCGAACATGGCTATAGTATCAACCAGGTCATTCGCACTTGGCTGTACCTTGGCGATATCGTTGGGCCCGAGGCCGATACCCAGCGGTACAAGGAGTTGAACCGGGCTCGCACCGATTTTTTCAAGAAGTGCCATTTCGGTGGCGATCTCTTGCCAGAAGGCTGGAAGAATCTCGTTTATCCGGCCAGTACGGGTATTGGGGCGGATGGACGCGGTTTCATGGCAAGCTGCGCCGCCTTGGTGACCGAGCGATCCGACGTCAAGTTGGTGCCCCTGGAGAACCCAGTGCAAGTGTCGGCTTTCGACTACGGCTGTCACTACAGCCCCGAGAGTCCGAAGTTCGCGCGTGCAATGGTGGTGGCCGCCGGCGATACGGCAACGACGTTCGTTTCGGGAACGGCCAGTATCACCAACTCGGAAACTCAGCACCCTGACGACGTGGTGGCTCAGACCCACCAGACGCTTGACAACATTGGGGCCCTCATTGGAGAAGAAAACTTCGTGCAACACAAAATGCCAGGATTAGGCGCCACACTGGACGATCTGGCCCTGGTGCGCGTGTACATCAAACGCCAGGAAGATTACCTCCGGACTCGCGAAGTATGCCTCCAACGGCTGGACGACGTGCCTACTATTTACGCTGTGGCCGATGTCTGCCGACCCGACCTGTTGGTTGAGATCGAGGGAATTGCCTTCTCGCAGCGACAATAGCGAGTTGCCACAGTCGCTTGAAGACGGTAGAATTGCCTAGCCTTCCGTGAAAGGCGGTTGACGTGTTCGCGGAATAGTCGCCTCCTTGTGGGGGGGTGTTTTCTTGGTGTCGCTCTGGGGCGGCTGCTCTTTCTGGCTCGCGCGACACACAACCGACGCGACGATAGTGGGACGTGCTTTATGGCGTGGCAGTATAGCGAGAAGACCAAGCAGCTTTTCATGGACGCCGTTCATGGAAGGCCAGGTACGCACTTGGGCGAAATTGACGATCCTGACGGATTCGGCGAGCATGGTTCCATCGCGTGCGGCGACGCCATGCGATTTTCCTTCAAGGTCCGGCGTCATCCGACGGACCCCACCAAGGATGTAATCACCGAGGCGAGGTACCTGACTTTTGGCTGCACGTCGGCCATTGCAGCCTCGGAAGCGCTCTGTACGCTGGTCGAACAGGGCCAGTACACGCCCATCGACGCGCTCAAGGTTACCAATCAGGAGATCGTCAAGTTCCTGGACGGCCTTCCCGAGCAGAAGATTCACTGCTCCGTCATGGGCGCGGAGGCCCTGGAGGCCGCCGTGTTCAACTGGGCCCAACGCCGTGGGGTCGACCTGCGGGCCCTGGGTGTCGATTTGCATCTCGACGAAAAGGACGAAGGGCGTATCGTTTGCAAGTGCTTTTCCTTGTCCGAACCCTACATCAAGCGCAAAATTAGGGAACTTGGGCTGCGTACCATTCCGGAAATCACGCACGCGATCAAGGCGGGCGGGGCGTGCATGTCGTGCCATCACGTGCCCGGCGGCTTGCAGGATCTGTTGGACGAGGTTTGGAGCGGCGATGCCGGGCCTTCCGCCCAAGTGTCCTTCGTCTCGTCGATCGCGCCGCTGGCCGGCGTCGAGGGTACGACGTCCCACCAAGCCGGCAATGGCATTTCGCCCTATCAGTTTGCCAAGAAAATTGAGAGCGCCGTGAACGACTACATTCGCCCCATGCTCCAGAAGGATGGCGGTGACATCGCGCTTGTCGACGTTAAGGACCACCTCGTCTACTGCCGCTTGGCCGGCGCATGCGACGGTTGCGCCAAGGCTGGTCAGACCCTCTCGATGATGATCGAGCAGACGCTCAAGGACATCGTCGACGAGAGTATCCGCGTGATCGCGGTGTGAACATGGTCCAAATCATCTACGCCGACAATAACGCCACAACGCCCATCGCCCCGGAAGTGCGCGAGGCGATGGCCCCTTACTTCGACGGCGACTACTTCAATCCGAGTTCCATGTACGAGCCTGCCCGGCGTGTTGCCGACGCCCTGGTCGCTGCCCGAATGACGGTTGCCCGGGCTTTTGGGAACGTGGAACCCAAGCAGTTTCTCTTTACTAGTTGCGCTACGGAAAGCAACAACACGGCCATCTTTGGCACGGTTCGAGCGAATCCTAAACGTCGCCATATCATTACGACCCAGGTCGAGCACCCAGCCGTGTTGGAGGTGTGCAAGGATCTGGAGCGGCAGGGATGCGAGGTCACGTGGCTCCGGGTGGACGGTCAAGGAAACCTTGACGTGGCCGAGTTCGTTCGCGCGCTGCGGCCCGATACGCTGCTGGTCACCATCATGCACGCGAACAACGAGACGGGCGTTATCTTTCCCATTGACCAACTCGCCCGCCTGACCAAGGAAACCGATCCGGCCATCGTCTTCCACACTGACGCCACGCAGTCGGTGGGCAAGATACCGATCGACCTCGGCGGCGCGTTTCGTTACGTCGACCTGCTCTCGTTTTCCGGGCATAAGCTCCACGCGCCCAAGGGGGTCGGCGCCCTGTACATGAAGCGGGGAACTCGATGTCGCCCGTATCTGATCGGCGGGCACCAGGAGGAAAGCCGGCGGGCCGGTACGGAAAACGTGCCGTATATTATTGGCTTGGCCAAGGCGGTTGAACTGGCAACCGAGCATATCGACGAGGAAATCATCCGCGTGCGCGCCATGCGCGATCGGCTTGAATCGGAGCTAGCCGCCCGGATTCCGTGGGTGCAGGTGAACGGTGGCGGCGCGCCGCGGTTACCCAATACTTCCAACATCTCGTGCCATTACATCGAAGGCGAGGGAATACTGTTCCAACTGAGCGACTGGGGCATTTGCGCCTCGAGCGGTTCGGCATGTACCAGCGGCTCGCTCGAGCCGTCCCACGTCCTCAGGGCCCTTGGCGTGCCGTTTACCGCCGTCCATGGCTCCGTCCGTTTCAGTCTTAGTCGTTACAACACCGAGGAAGAGATCGATCGAATCATCGAGGTCTTTCCGCAGATAGTTGCGAACTTGCGACACCTTTCCCCGTATTGGGACTCCCAAAAAAACGAGCCTCGACCCGGCGAATGGCTCGATGAGGCACGGCAGAAAGCCTGAACGGTCGTCGTTAGAACGGCCCGGTCCAGGGTAACGACTGCCGCCGTCTCCCGTTCGTCCGTCTCGGCTGGGCTTGCCCCAGCCGGTCTCGTGACTGGTCAGCTACAGGCAGGATTCGTCCGAAATATCGCCCCTGCGTATTGCTACCGCCTCCGGCGGTAGCAATACGCAGGGGCGATTGGGGATATGGGGTCCGCTTGTAGCCAGCAGACCATCGCCCCGGCCGGACAAGCCGGGCCGGTGACGCCCAAGACTTGATACCTGACACCTACCTCTTGGCCCAGTTCTTTGCCTTGGCGACCGGCAGATTGAAATATACCCAGTGTAGAACAATTGTCCCAATTGTTTGGGAACAGTTGGGACAACTGTTCTACATTCGGCAGGTAAGCTCGAACCTGCCGATCACCCTTGCAAACGGGCGTCCGACCTGCTAAACTCAGATACCTATACATCTGTCCCCTGCCTAACTCGGATTATTCATGATAGGTAGGGTGGGTCAAACAAACCGCTTCTTTGGTGGGTCA
>CAZASB010000298.1:0-5971 GCA_964487655.1 uncultured Planctomycetaceae bacterium | reverse complement strand
CATTTCCGCCGAGCCCTTACTCGACGTCGTTCGGCTCGTCATCGCCTACCTCGGCGTTGCTATCGCGAGGAACGCGTTTGACGGCCACCAGGTGGTCACTCTCGTCGAGCGACATGATGCGTACGCCCTGCGTGTTGCGGCCAACCACGCTCACGTCGGCGGCCGAAACTCGCTGGAGCTTCCCGCGAGCGGTAATCATCAGCAACTCGTCGTCGTCTTGCACGCGTACGATGCCAATCACCGGCCCGTTTCGCTTGGTCGTCTTGATGTCGCGAAGACCCTGCCCGCCACGCCGCTGCGTGCGATACGATCGCTGCGACTTCAACTCGTCGCCATTGCCGTTTTCGTCGTTGGAATCGTTGGGCTCGGCGCCGGGCTCAACGCTCGTCTCCTCCGAATCCGCCACGCGGTCCTCTACTTCCGAGGCATCTTCTTCGAGTTCGACCGGTTCTTCGAGTTCGGCTGGTTCTTCGGGTTCGGCTGGCAAGTTCGGACCGAACGGCGTTCGCTTGCCGTAGCCGTTTTCGCATACGGTCAGTAGATCGGCTTCAGGAGCGGTCACGACCATGCCCACCACATGGTCGCCGGCTCGCAGTCGAATCCCCTTCACGCCGCTGGCATTCCGGCCCATGGGGCGGGCATTCGACTGCGGGAAGCGGATGGCCATGCCCTTCGCGGTGGCAAGCAGCACTTCGTCGCCCGGTTCCACCACCGTCACGTCCACCAGTTCGTCGCCTTCGCGCAGTTTGATCGCGATAATACCACTGCGCAACGGTCGGCGGTACGCGGCCAGCGGCGTCTTTTTCACCAGTCCGTTGGCCGTCGCCATGATGAGGAAATGGTTTGGCTCGTCAAAGTCGCGCACCGCTCGGCAATCGGCAATGGCTTCGCCTTCGGTCAGGTTCAGCAGGTTCACCACGGCTCGGCCGCGGCTGTCGCGAGCAAGCTGAGGCAGCTCGTATACCTTGCGCCAGTACACCTTTCCATAGTTCGTGAAGAATAGAAGATAGTCGTGCGTGCTGGCCACGAACAGGTGCTCGATCGGGTCTTCCTCCTCCGCCTTGGCGCCTTTGAGACCTTTGCCACCCCGCCGCTGACGCCGATATGCCGTGACCGGGGTCCGCTTCACGTACCCATTGCTCGATATCGACACGACCATCGTCTCTTCGCGGATCAGGTCTTCCAGGTCGATATCGCCCAATTCCTCGCCACTGATTTCCGTACGTCGCCGATCGGCGTGCTTGCGCTTCAGTTCCAGAAGCTCGCTGCGGATCATGTCGCGAATAATCTGCTCGTCAGACAGGATTCGCAGGTACTCCTCAATATCGTCGAGCAGCTTGTTGAACTCGTCGGCCAGTCGCTCTTGCTCCAGGTTTACGAGCTGGCCCAGGGTCATTCGCAGGATGGCGTCGGCCTGGACGGGCGTGAGCGTGTAGCCCTCGGCCTTGCCACGCTCCGAGACAAACGCCGCGAACCCCCGTTCGCCCAGCGCACGCTCGAGCAATGCCGAAGGCGTTTGGATTTGCATCAACCGCTGCTTGGCCTCGGCCTGCGTGGACGAACTGCGTATGACCCGAATGACCTCGTCAATATTGGCGTGTGCCAGTAGGAGGCCTTCAACCGTATGCTTGCGCTGCCGCGCTCGGTTCAGCAGGAACTGCGTGCGCCGCCGAATGACCGTTACGCGATGCCGAATGAATTCCTCCAGCAGCCCCTTGAACGACAATACTCGCGGCTTGCCGTCGACCAAGGCTAGGAAGATGAGCGAAAAACTATCCTGCAACGGCGTGAACTGATAAAGCTGGTTGAGCACGACTTCGGGATCGCCGTCTCGCTTCAGCTCCAGTACTAGGCGAACGGGCTCCTTCAGGTCGCTTTCGTTCCGCATCCCGGCGATGCCGGGAATCTTGCCGTCCTGAATGGCCGAGGCAATACGCTCCTCCACCCGATCGCGAGCCTGCTGGTAGGGAATCTCGTTGATGATGATCCGCTTCCGGCCCTTGCCGAACTCCTCCACTTGCGTCTTCGAACGCAGCACGATCGTGGCACGGCCCGTATGATATCCGCGCCGAACACCGGCCCGTCCGCAAATCACGCCGCCAGTCGGAAAATCCGGCCCGGGGCATAGCTCCAGCAACTCGTCAATCGATACGTCGGGCTCGTCGAGTACGCGCACCAGCGAGTCGCATATTTCGCCCAGGTTGTGCGGCGGAATGGACGTGGCCATGCCCACCGCAATGCCCTGCGCGCCGTTGACCAGCAGACTAGGAAACTTCGACGGCAGTACCGTCGGCTCGGTGCGTACCTCGTCGTAGGTGGGTATGTAGTCGACCGTGTCGAGCTTCAGATCCTCCAGCATCATTGCCGCAAACTGCGACATACGCGCCTCGGTGTACCGCATGGCCGCCGGAGGGAGGCCCGCCACCGATCCGAAGTTCCCCTGCTTATCCACCAGCACGTGCCGCATGTTCCATTCCTGGGCCATGCGCACCAACGTCGGATAAATTACGCTCTCGCCGTGCGGGTGGTAGTTGCCGCTCGTGTCGCCGGAAATCTTCGCGCACTTCACGCGCGACGCGCCGGGCGTTAGGTTCAAATCGTTCATCGCCACGAGAATGCGGCGCTGCGACGGCTTCAACCCGTCGCGAACGTCCGGCAATGCGCGACTGACGATCACGCTCATTGCGTACGTCAGATAACTGCCCTTCAACTCGTCCTCGATGGGCATTTCGATGAGCCGACCCGCATCGCCAAACCCACCTTGGGTGGGGCGAGGTATAGGCATATTGACTGATTCGGATTCCGGTCCCTCGGGTGGTTCCGGTGGAAGGCTTGAGTCGGTCGACAAAGGATATCCTCTCGTTCAGGGTGGCCGCGTTCGGGGAGTCCATCCCTTTTCGGCCGAACGGAAAATTCAAGCCCAAAGTATACCCGCTTTCCCCCATCGCCACAACGGCTCACAAAGAAAAACCCACCCTAAACCGTTTACCGGCAAGAGGTAAATCGACCGGGGCGACAGGTGGGAGCTGGAAGATCGGAGATGAGAGGGCGAGGCTCCCGCCGAGCCTCGCGATGGAAGACCGGAGAGGGGAAAGGCCCCGCGAGATTTCAAATATCAGATTTCAGATCTGAGATTCTGATATTCGAGATTCCAAATCCACCTGCCACCTGTCAACTGACACCTCCCCCCATTTTCCCCTACACCATGAACCGCTACATACCGCTTGTACCCCCCCAAGAAACCCGGCCATACCCGGCTCCGTGCGGTTGCTATCTTGCTCGCAGTTGTCTATTTTGTTGTTAGACACTTCGGGTCTTCCCGAACGTGTTTCAGCTTTGGAAGACACGGAGGGCCCGCTGTCGAGGGAGAAATGAACCATGACCAAGCAAACTAACACCGGTCCGATTGACTTTCCCGAAGCCTTTACCGCGTTAACAGGTCACCGGCCGTTTCCGTGGCAAAGAAATCGCTGTTAGAGGAGCGTATGACAATGGATATGAATGCCTTCGGCGAATGGTTCACGACGCTAACCGAACATGAATCGCCTTACGGTTGGCAGCGAGAACTGGCCGAGGAAGTCACATGCCGTGACCGGCTCATTCGCATCATGACTGGTCTGGGCAAGACCGAGGGCGTCTTGGGCGCATGGAGCTTCCACCGTCTTTGTCGGAGCGACGATCATTGGCCTCGTCGTTTAGTATGGTGCCTGCCGATGCGAGCACTTGTGGAACAGACTGCGGATGTAGCTTGCGACATGGCATCAAGGATGTCTGCTTCCCTGCGTCCGGAAGTTCATGTTGTGATGGGGGGCGAAGATACTGACCAGTGGTATCTCTTTCCAGAGAAACCAGCCATCATCATCGGCACGCAAGACATGCTTCTATCCCGCGCGCTCAATCGCGGCTACGCCAGCCCGCGGGCACGCTGGCCGATGGAGTTCGGACTGTTGAGTCAGGACGCGATTTGGGTCATGGATGAAGTGCAACTCATGGATGTCGGCTTAGCCACGTCCGCCCAGCTTCAGGCATTCCGCGACCACGATCGTGAAAAGAGCTTGCGACCCTGTTATACGTGGTGGATGAGCGCGACGTTACAGCCCGATTGGCTCAAAACGGTTGATACTGCCCAATACCACGCGGATTGGATTGAAGAACCGTGCATCATTCCACCGGATCGCCGGACAGGTGGCCTTTGGGATGTTTCGAAAGAAGTCGCAGTTGATTCGATCCCGCACAACGACGCAGAAGCATTTGCCAACCGGATCGCGAATGAGCACGCCACCACGAAGGCCGGCCAGTACGGGCGCATTACACTTGTCGTTTGTAACACAGTAGAGAGAGTCTGCCGCACGTTCGACGCTCTGGAGGCTGCCGGGCACGGTGCGGAACTAGAGTTGGTTCACAGCCGATTCCGACCGGCGGAACGGGAAGGCTGGCGAGAACGCTTCCTGTCTCGGTCTGCGTGCTCACCCGACGCCGACCGGATCATCGTTGCCACCCAGGTTGTAGAAGCGGGGGTCGACCTCTCGGCAGGCTGTCTCATCACGGAATTGGCACCGTGGCCCAGTCTTGTACAGCGTTTCGGCCGCTGCGCCCGATATGGAGGAAGCGGCCGCATTGTCGTGGTCGATCGCGGACGCGAGGAAGCCGTCGCCGCGCCTTATTCACCGGAAGAACTCAATAGCGCCTGGGAATCACTTCACGCACTCGACGATGCCGGGCTCGCCACACTCGAATCGTACGAGGAATCGCTGAGCGACGAAGCTCGCACGAAGTTATACCCCTTCGCGCCGGCACACCTTCTGCTCCGTCGCGAGTTCGACGAACTATTCGACACGACGCCGGACTTGACCGGCGCCGATCTCGACATTAGCCGTTTCATTCGCTCGGGCGACGAACGCGACTTGCAAGTGTTCTGGCTCGACCTGGACAACTCAAGCACGCCTCCTGCCCACCATCGCCCACACCGGCGGGAGCTGTGCCCCGTGCCTTTTCTAAAGGCTCGTGATTGGCTGTGCGGCAAACAGACGAAGAGCAAGCCGGAGCCGCGACTTCAACACCGATTTCAAGGAAGAGCCTGGATATGGGACTGGATTGAAGGCGAATGGGTCGCTGCAAGTCGCGCCAGCCTGTTGCCGGGGCGCGTGGTGTGTGTCGCGGCCGCCTGCGGCGGTTATCGCACCGATCGTGGATTCGCCGCGGAATCTCGAACACCGGTTCCAGTTGTCTCCATTTCACCGGCTTGCGCCGAAGTTGAGGCGATGGAACAGGCCGATGACCAGCAGGACGGCGAACACCTGAGTTTCACCGATTGGAAGACCATCGGCTGCCACGTTTCGGAAGTGACGGGCTCAGTTGACGCGATCGCCGAAGAACTCCAGCTTTCCAAGGAAGTGCGCGAGGTTCTCGCCTTGGCGGGACGTTATCACGATTGGGGCAAGGCTCATCCAGCGTTTCAGGGTGTAATACGAGCCAATGAACGGCCGAAGCGGTGCGATTTGGCCAAGGCACCCGACGGGGCGTGGCTACGACCGGCAGGTAAATATCGCTTTCCGGATGACAGCGATTCACGCCCCGGTTTTCGGCATGAGTTAGCAAGTGCATTGGGCTTGTTCGCAATTCTCGAGACGTACGCTCCTCAACATCCGGCGCTTTTGGGGCCCTGGGCCGAGGTGCTGGCCCAACTGGGCCATGACATGCCTTCGCCTCGTTGCGAGTCGCCTCCACCCCCGGTTGCGCAGTCGATCCTCAATTGTTCCGCCGAGTCGTTCAACCTTCTGACCTATCTGGTAGCCAGCCATCACGGCAAAGTTCGCGCGGCGCTCCATGCGGGGCCGAAGGATCAAGATTACCGTGATCGCGATAACCGGGGACTGCCCATCCGTGGTGTGCGCGAAGGGGATCGGTTGCCCGCGGTGGTGATCGACTCCGAAGCGCCGCCGCTACCCGAAGTTGCGCTCACGTTGGAGCC
>CAZASB010000297.1:0-6011 GCA_964487655.1 uncultured Planctomycetaceae bacterium | reverse complement strand
AACCATCCACCCTACGTCTTTTCACCACGGACTTGCACCCAGAAACGGAAGAGCCTGCAACTTGACACTCCGAACGGCATCGCCTAGCATGGGGTGGTCGCCAGCGTTTGCCGGGTATCGCCGGCGCGTGGATAGCGGCGTCCTCGCTTCAGGCCAAGGAAATTATCTTAAATTCGCCGCAAAATGACGGCTTCGGTGACTGCGGTCTCGTCATCGCGGTCGCCCCCCCCTCAGTCGGGTTACCCGATAGTCGCCACGTTTTTGTCACGAAAGGAAATTATGGCAACGCATTCGGAACCCGATGCAAAGTTGCAAGGTGCATGTGCGGCCCAGCACACTGATCCGGACGAGTCGATGTCGAGCGCGAACGGGCATGTCGACCAGCCTCGCATTGAACGGGCGGTCCGGGAAATCCTACTGGCGATTGGCGAGGATCCGGATCGCGAGGGCCTGCGCGAAACACCAGCCCGGGTTGCCCGCATGTACACGGAACTTTTCGGCGGATTGCACGAAGACCCGACCCGGCATTTGCGGAAGTTCTTCACCGAGACGTGCGACGAGGTCGTACTGGTGCGCGACATCAGCTTCAACAGCATGTGCGAACACCACATGTTGCCGTTCATGGGAAAGGCCCATATCGGTTACTTACCGGGCGATCGGGTCATCGGACTAAGCAAGCTTGCTCGCGTGGTCGAGTCGGTGGCGCGACGGCCGCAAGTCCAGGAACGCATGACGGAACAGATCGCCGACTTGCTCGAAGAGCAACTCCACGCCAAGGGCGTTGCGGTTGTCATCGAGGCCGTGCATACATGCATGACAATTCGTGGCGTCCGTCGCCCCGGCAGCGTGTGCGTGACCTCGGCCATGAAGGGATGTTTTCGAAATCGAGCAGCGAGTCGCGCGGAGATCATGACGCTGATGTACGGCGAACTGCGATAGCTTTTCATGGAGCGGTTTGAGACCCAACGCGACATTATCCTGGACGACCTTCGCGGGCTGGTGCGCGGCGAGGTTCGTGGGGATGCCGTCTTCCGACAGCTTTACGCCAGCGACGGGAGCATCTTTGAGATACGGCCCCTGGCAATCGTCCGCCCGCGCAATACGGCCGATGTCGTGGCCTGCGTGCAATATGCCGGCGAGAAAGGTATTTCCGTCCATGCACGCGGATCAGGCAGCGGCGTCGCGGGGGAATCACTCGGGCCTGGGCTTATCGTTGACTTCTCGAAGTTCTTGCGGCGCATCTTGTATTCCGAGCAGGAACGGGTGCGCGTCCAGCCGGGCGTCATCCACGAACGGCTGAATGCGCAGCTTCTCCGCGCGGGGCGCGTCTTCGGGCCGGACCCGAGCAACAGCCACGTGACCACAATCGGAAGCGTTCTTGCCATCAACGCCACGGGTAGCCGTTGGCCCAAATACGGCGCCGCCTGCGACAACGCATGCAGTCTCCAAGTGGTGACGGCGGCAGGCGAGGTGATGGAAATTGGCCGCGAGCCGCTTGATGCCCCGGATGCGGCCGCTTCGAGCAAGGGCGCCCTAGTCCGACGGCTTGCCGCCGTGCTTGCCGAAGGTGAAAGCCTGATCCGCGAGCATGGACCGAAATCGCCCATGCATCGCTGCGGCTACAATCTCGCTGGAGTGCTTTCGGAAACGCACCTGGATCTTGCCAGGCTGATTTGCGGTTCCGAGGGGACTCTTGCACTCATTACCGAGGCAACGCTTCGCACGCAGCCCATGCCGCGACATCGGGGCGTGGCCCTGCTCCTGTTCGATAGCATGGACAAGGCGGCTCGGGCGATGCTGGAGATATTGCCGCAGCATCCGACGGCATGTGACCTGATGGACCGCCGCCACCTGAGCTTGGCTCGCGAGACCGAAGTTCGCTTCGATTTGCTCATTCCCGCCCAAACGGAAGCCGTCCTGCTGGTCGAGCAGGAAGGAGACGATTCGAACGAAACCCGGTCGCGCCTGCGGCAGTTGGTCAATGAACTGCGCGATGTGCGGCATCTGGCGTTCGACGCGCGCCAGGCATACGATCCAGCCGACTTCGAACTCTTCTGGCGACTGGCCACGAAGATTCAGCCGGCGTTGTTCCAAGTGCGGGGCTCCACGCGACCGGTGCCCGTGGTGGAAGATATTGCCGTACCCCCGGAAATCCTGCCCGAGTTCCTCGTCCGCGTGCAGAACGTACTGAAGCGGCATCAGGTTACGGCGTCTATCTTCAGCCACGCCGCCCAGGGGCAACTGCATGTTCAGCCGTTTCTAGACGTGTTCAACTCGTCGGACGTTATTCGGATGCGGCGGCTGGCCGAAGACCTTTATGAAGAGGTGTTCCAGGTCGGAGGCGCCATCAGTGGCGAACATGGCGTTGGCCTGGCGCGCACCTCCTTCCTTCGCCGCCAAGTGGGGCCGCTGTACGACGTGTTCCGCGAAGTGAAGCAAGCGTTCGATCCGCAAAATCTGCTGAATCCCGGGAAGATCGTCGGCGACGATCCAGACCTGTTGACACGCCATTTGCGACGGCCGATCGAGTCGATTCCACCTGCTTCCGACGATCCGGCCGACCCCAGCGACGCGCCCATGCGCGATCTCGTCGAGCTGCAACTGGACTGGCATCCCTCGGAGGTCGCCGCCCCGGCCGCCGACTGCAACCGGTGCGGCACGTGCAGACTACAATCGGCCGACGCGCGAATGTGCCCGCTCTTTCGTATCGCCCCGTCCGAAGAGGCTTCGCCCCGCGCAAAAGCCAACCTGATTTGCGGCCTGCTCAGCGGGCAGCTCGAACTGAGCACGCTCACCAGTGCCCAGTTCAAACAGGTGGCCGACCTGTGCTACTACTGCCACATGTGCCGCCTGGAGTGCCCGGCTCGGGTCGACATCCCACGACTGGTCCGCGAGAGCAAGGGGGCCTACGTGGCCGCCAACGGCCTTCCCCTGACCGACTGGTTTATGACCCGGCTCGACCTGATCGATGCCTTGGCCAGCATGGTAAGCCCCGCGGCCAACTGGGCTCTGTCCAACCGAGTGATGCGCTGGCTGGGCGAGAAGGCGCTGGGAATCGCCCAGGGGCGAAAGTTGCCCCGCATCGCGTCGTGGCCCTTCCTGCGCCGGGCGGCCCGGCGCCGACTCACTCGCCCCTCACGGCGAACCGACTGCAAGGTCGCCTATTTCGTGGACCTGTACGCCAACTATCACGACCCCCAGTTGGCCGAGGCGCTGGTTGCCGTGCTCGAACACAATGGCGTTTCGGTGTACGTACCTCCGGGGCAGCGCCAGGCCGGTATGCCGGCCATCGCCTGCGGTGCCCTCGACCGGGCAAGACGGCTCGCGCGGCGGAACGTCCTCGTCCTAGCCGAGGCCGTGCGCCAAGGATATCACGTCATCGCCACCGAACCGGCCGCCGCCCTTTGCCTCCAACGGGAGTATCCCCAACTGCTCGACGACGAAGATGCACGCCTCGTGGCCGCCAACAGCAGCGAGGCATGCACCTTCCTCTGGCGATTGCACCGCGAGGCGCGCCTCCGCCTCGACTTCAAGCCGCTCCACGCCACGCTGGGCTACCATACCCCGTGCCATCTCGCCGCGCTCGAAGTTGGCACGCCCGGAGAAAATCTGCTCCGACTCATCCCCGAGCTTCGCGTCCATCACATCGAGGAGGGCTGCTCCGGCATGGCCGGTACCTTCGGCCTGCACCATGCCAACTACCGCACCAGTCTCCGTGCAGGCTGGCGGCTCATCTCCCGCCTGCGTGATCCCGTTCTCCAGGCCGGAACCACCGAGTGCAGCGCGTGTAAAATCCAGATGGAGCAGGGGGCCACGAAGCCCACCATCCATCCGATCAAGGTGCTTGCCCTGGCCTATGGCCTCATGCCGGAGATCGAGAAGCTACTGAAGTCGCCCTGCCGGGAACTGAGCGTTACCTGAGCGATGCAGGGTGTAATACAACGGTCGAAACACATTGCCGCGGTTGCTCGCAACCGCGCTGTCCATGGAGTTCCATTGCATGAGTGAGGATGTCTGGTATTGTGACGGGCTTCGTTTCAAATGCACCGGCTGCGGTGGCTGCTGCACGGGCGCCCCGGGATATGTTTGGGTCAACCGGGCGGAGATCGCCGCCCTGGCCGTGTCGTTCGACATGACCGAGGACGAGTTCGGCAAAAAGTTTGTCCGCCGCGTCGGAAACCGGTACAGCCTTGTCGAGCGGGCTAACGGCGACTGCGTCTTCTTCGATCCCGACCTGCGCAATTGCCGCGTCTACCGCCATCGACCACGCCAGTGCCGCACTTGGCCCTTCTGGACGTCAAACCTCCGCTCGGAGCAAACGTGGAACGACATGGCGAGCGGTTGTCCCGGCGCCAACTGTGGCAAGTTGTTCACGCCCGAGGAAATCGAAGAGCGGAAGACGGTTATGTACGTGTAGCCGTCACAAAATCAGCATCGCGTCGCCATAGCTGTAGAAGCGATATTGTTCCCGGATGGCCTCCTCGTAGGCGCGGCGGATGAGCGAGTCGCCACCGAACGTGCGAACGAGCACCAGGAGCGTCGTCTTCGGCAAGTGGAAGTTGGTCATCATTGCGTCGATGGCGTGGAACGTAAACGGCGGGCGGAT
Source organism: uncultured Planctomycetaceae bacterium (assembly GCA_964487655.1). Lineage (GTDB taxonomy): Bacteria > Planctomycetota > Planctomycetia > Pirellulales > Thermoguttaceae > PWXP01. The sequence continues at coordinate 1,405 of CAZASB010000297.1, read as the reverse complement.
GAACAGGTCGGTCTTACCCGCGTAGGGCTTCAAGGCCCCGTCCGCGGCGGCCGTCTCCAGTAGTCGCACCGACGTTGTGCCCACCGCCACCACCCGCCCTCCCCGCCGCCGGCTCGCTTCAATCCGATCAATCGCCGACTGGTCGAGCGTGCCCCACTCGGCGTCGAGGCGGTGCTCGGCCAGCGTTTCGGTGGAAATGGGACGAAACGTACCGGCGCCCACGTGCAGGGTGAGCCGGCATACATCGACCCCGCCTTCGGCCAACTGTCGGAAGAGCCGATCCGTGAAGTGCAAGCCGGCGGTGGGCGCGGCGATGGCGCCCGGCTTCTCGGCGTACACCGTCTGGTAGCTCTGGCGGTCGGAGTCGACCATTTCTCCGCCTCGAATGTACGGCGGCAAGGGCACCCGGCCCACGCGATCGAGAAGGGCGAACGCGTCCAAATCGACGTCCGGCTTTACAATCCACGCGGAGTCCGGCTGGCGGGCTAGCAGTTCGAGCCGGATGGCATCGCGCCCATCCCGGTCCACTAGCGTGATCGTCTCGCCCGGCACGAGCTTCCCTCGCGTCTTCCCGATCATTCGCCAGACGCCGCCCGGCCCCGTCTCAAGAAAAAGTCCCTCCCAACGCCCCCGCGTTTCCGTGCGATATCCCACCAAACGAGCCGGAACCACCCGCGTATTGTTGATCACCAGGCAATCACCCTTGCGGAGCAGCTCCGGCAGATCCCGAACATATCGGTGCGATATCGCATCTTCCGCCCGATCGACCACCATCAGCCGCGCATCCACTCGCGAATGTAGCGGCGCCTGCGCGACCAACTCGCGCGGCAGTTCATAGTCGTATCGGTCCAACTCGCTCATGGGCTCTGATTTCAGTAGGAGTCACAGTACCACGCTGCATGTGCCACGGTAACCGTTCACGGGGGGGACTGTCCCAATTTTTGCGGCACAAAGGGCGTTCTTCCCCAATGATCCACCGTTTCCGCCGCGAAAATGGGACTGTCCCCTTCGCATACAGCGGCGAAAACTGCCTGCGCCGCCCCGTGAACGGTTACGTGCCACGCAAGGTTGATGGCTGGCTGAGTGTAAAGGAAAGAAGCTTGATCCGGCAAGGGGCAGGTACAAACCTTTCTCTTTTCGTAACCGTTCACAGGGGGACTGTCCCCTTCGCATTTAGCGGCGAAAACTGCCTGCGCCACTCCATGAACGGTTACCTCTTTTCCAAACTCCGTTCCCCTGGGGCACGGACAATGAACCACGAAAAACACCAAGGACACGAAAGAGGAGTTGAACGGTTGTCGCTGATTCCCTGCCCACTTGTTACGTCCCGCCCCTGCGGTCAAGCCACTAACCCGGATTATTCATCTACGTAGAGTGGGTCAAGGTCGCGTAAATCGTTGGTGGG
>CAZASB010000296.1:0-6022 GCA_964487655.1 uncultured Planctomycetaceae bacterium | reverse complement strand
GAATCCAAATGTGTGTTATGGCCTTGTCCTTGATGTTGGTGGGGGTCGGAACGACTCTGGCGGGTGAGAACCTGCTGGCCAATCCCGGTTTCGAGCAGGCGTTGGAGCCGGCGTGGGAGAAGCGTACGCCGGACGACGCGCAGCGGAAGCTCTATCGGGCGGAAGAAGGGGGGCGCAGCGGCGCGGCGGTGGTGCTGGAGAACGTCGAACCGACCTATACTCGGCTTCGCCAGGGGCACGACCGGTCCATCGCGGTCGAGCCGGGCAGCCTCGTCGAACTGGCGGCGTGGGTCAAATCGGAGCAGGACAGCAAGGGCGTGGCGATGGTCCAGATCTACTGCATCGACGCCGAGGAACAGATCGTCGCCCAACCGACCTCGCGGTCTTTCGCCGGCGCGTTCGACTGGACCCGTGTCCGCGCGCAAACCATTGTGCCCGAACGCACGGCGTACGTCATGGCCTACCTTCAAACGCGGGACGGGGTGGGCCGGGTGTGGTTCGACGACGTGGAGCTGCGCGTCCGGCGTGGCCCAGTACCGCGACGGCCGGCTCGAAAGATCACGTTGTTGACCGATTTGCCAGACGATCACGCCACGGTTCAGGAGGCCCGGGTGCTCTTTGAAGAGGGGCTCGCGAGGCCGGCATCGGACGTGACCGCGGCTTTGCAGGATAGTGTTGGCGCTCTGACTCTGTATGAAGGCGAGATGCCAAAGTCGGTTTGGCAATCGCTAGTCGAGTTCGCCAGGGGCGGCGGACGAGTGTTCATGGACATCAGGGCTTTCGCGCGCTGCCACGGCGTCGAGGCGGTAGCGGTTGAGGTGGGCAAGGTGGAGGGGCAGTCCCTAGCGGCCCGCATGGCCGCCGGCCTGCGCGTGGTGAAGGTGTCGGACGCGACGGCCGGCTTCGCGGTGGGGCAGATCATGCCGCGAGCGAGCTGGCCGGAGGGGAAGCTTTGGGTTTTACCGAAAAACTTCGCCCTGCCGGAGCTTGAGGTTCTGGCCGTCACGCCAGACGAGCGGCCCGGGCTGGTGCGGCTTGCCGTGGGCGCGGGCTCGGTTACGGCATGCGACGTGCTTTCCTTGCGTGAGCCGTATTGCCGGAACGTCGGGGCATACTACAAATTCACGCCGGTGAGCGGTGCGTTGGGCAATCCGGTCTCGCTGGGTCAGTACTACCCTCGGAGGCTGTCGTACGAGGGCGTGGTCGAGGAGATGAAGCGGCTGGCCGCGGCCTATCCGGCCATTCGGATTGAGGAAGAGGGGCCGGCGTCGGAGGACTATCGGCTCTGGAGCTTGAATCTTGGCGCGCCGGGCAAGCCGCTGTACTTCCTTTATGCGGCCGCGCATGGCAGCGAGTGGGAGCCGGGCTACGGCCTGATGACCTTCGCACAACGGATCGCGGAAGGGCGGCTCGATGACGTGATCGATCTGGCGAAGGTCCAGATCAAGATCATTCCGCTGCTGAACCCCTGGGGATACGACCACATGCGACGTCAAAACGCGCAAGGGGTCGACCTGAACCGGCAGGGGGATTTTCAGTGGGAGCGGTTCCAGGGCCGCGATAGCAACAACGACGGCGTATGGGGTCCGGGCGACTACGACTGGAAGGGGGCCGCGCCGCTGACCGAACCGGAGGCCAAGGTGTACCGAAATATTGCCGAGTTGTCCAACCTGTACTGTGTGCTTGACTACCATGGAAATACGAGCGCAACAAACAATAAGTTGGCCGTTCTTCCGGCTACCGCGCATCCCGATAACGAGTTGATCGTCCTGAATTTACAGCGAATTGCCAACGCGCGGTTGCGGGGCCGGCACCTGCTGCGGCAGAACGACGAGGAGACCGTCTCGCAGTATCTGCTCGACCGTGTTAGCATGGGTGGCGGTACGCCGTTCCTGATGAACACCAGCGCCCGCGACAAGTATGGCCTGCTGATCGAGTTGACCGCAGGCTACGGCGAATCGTACGGAACGATTCTTCAAACGGACGTTACGTGCGAGTTGTGCCGCGCGTTGTTCCTGGCGTATCCCGTGCCGGCCGAGTAGCCGCGGTAAGGAGGATATGGCCAAGCGGAAACGCAAAGCGACTGATCGCATCGATGTCCAACGCGCGTCGCTGGACGCCGGCTTGGCCGCGCCGTCGCCCTCCTCGCCACGGCATTCGCCGCGCGCGTGGCTGCTGGCGGGGCTGGTAGCGCTGTTTGTCGCGAGGTTGCTCTTCCCTACCGAGTCGGCCGTGTACGGCGATGGTATGCCGGTTGTGATGCTGTGGATCGCGCTGGCCGTGCTCTGGCTGCTCGGGGCGATTGGACGGCCAAATTGGGAAGTGCGGTTCGGATGGGTCGATACGGTGGTGTGCGCCTTGATCGCGTGGCATACGTTGACCGGCGTGGTCGCCGCCTTTGCTGGCAGCCCGCGGCCCGCGGTGAACATGACCTGGGAATGGTTGGGCATGGGGCTCAGTTTCCTGCTGGCCCGGCAGCTTGTGAGAACACAACGTGAAGCCCGGGCCGTCATGGCCGTCATGGCGGCCTTGGCCGTTGCCTTGGCCGGGCACGGGCTGTATCAGTATGTGGTCGAGATACCGGCCATGCGAGCCGCCTACGCGGCCGATCCGGCGGCGGCACTCCGTGAAGCGGAACTGGGATTCGAACCGGGTACGCCGCAGGCGAAGGTTTTCGAGGATCGCTTACAGGGCACGGAACCCATGGCCACGTTTGCGCTGACGAACTCGCTGGCCGGATACCTTGCCCCATGGCTCGTTGTGTTGCTCGGCGCGGTGCTGTTGGGGGCACCGACACGCAAGGCCGTGCTCTTCGGTCTGCTGTGCGTCGTACCGGTGGCCGTGTGCCTGGTGCTGACCAAGAGTCGCAGCGCGTACGCAGCGGTGGCGGTCGGCTTGGTCTTGCTTGGCGGGCTTGCGTGGCATGGCCGTCGAGGTAGACGTGTGCGATGGAAATGGGCGATTGCGGCCGGCAGTGTCCTGGTTGTCGCCGTTGGGCTCGCCGCGGCCACGGGCGGACTGGATCGCAAAGTGGCGACCGAGGCCGGCAAGTCGCTCGGCTATCGTGTGCAGTACTGGCAATCTACCCTGCGGATGATTGCCGAACGGCCGATTTTGGGCCGTGGGCCGGGCAATTACCAGTTTGAATATACTCGGTACAAGCTACCCGAGGCCAGCGAAGAGGTGGCCGACCCGCACAACTTCCTCCTCGAAATGTGGGCGACGGCCGGCACGCCTGCCGCCGTTGCCCTGGTGGTCGTGCTTGGCGGATTCTTCTGGCGCATGGGTGTGGTGATGCAAGCGGGGGGAGAGGACCTCGCGCCGCTTACGATGAGAGCGGAAGAAGATGCCGACGCCGCGTGGTTCGCCGTGGCTGGCGGGGCGGCCGGCTTCCTGCTGGCCGTTCCGCTGGGACTTCTGAGTTGGGCGCCGCCGGGACTCGCGCCGATTCTTTTGGGAATGCCGCTGGCCGCGCTCGCGATGGTAGCCCTGCTGGGCTGGATACGCAACGGGCGCATGCCGCAGTGGCTGCCGGCGGTGGGCGTAGTCGTGTTGTTGGTTCATCTTCTCGCGGCCGGGGCCCTTGGCTTTCCCGGCGTGAGCGGCACGCTTTGGCTGTTGCTGGCCGTGGGGCTTGCAGGCGACGCGCCGAGAGATATGCCGCGCGCGGCGGCGTTTGCCGCATTGACGCTGGCGCTTATTGCCGCGCTGGTATGTCATCAAACGGCATACGAGCCGGTGCTCCAGTCGCGCCGGGCCATGCAGGAGGCTCGCGAGGCGGCCGGGGCAGGTCAGGGGGAGCAGGTTGAAACATGGCTTCGGGCCGCCGCCGCGGCCGACCCGATGGCCGCCGATCCATGGCGAGACTTGGCCGCCTTCATGCTACAAGCGTGGGAGCAGACCGGCAGTGTGCAGGCACTGGAGAAGTTCCGGGAGGCGGACGCGGCGGTAGTCCAACGCGAGCCGAACTCGGCCACCGCCTGGCGCACGTCTGGCGACTGGCGCCTGCGGGTCTACGAGCGAACCGGTTCGCCCGAGGATGCCGAACGGGCGGTGGCGGCGCACGAGCGGGCGGTGGCGTTGTATCCGGGCAGCGGGCAGCATCACGCGCGGCTTGCCTTGGCCTATCGGGCCGCTGGCAAGATGGCGTTGTTTCGGCAAGAGGCCGCCGAGGCACTGCGACTGGACGGGATTACTCCACACGCCGACAAGAAGCTGCCCGACGCAATCCGCGAGGAACTCAAGAGGCGTTGACGGAAGTATTTTTGATTGGCTCTTCCGTTTCTAGGTGCAGGCCGCTCCAATGTAGTAGGCGCACGCCGTTGTGCCGTCCACCGGGGAAAGCAGTCTGCACCTAGAAACGGAAGAGCCTTTTGATTTTGCGGCTCAGAACGTAGGGTGGGTGGTTCCGACTGTCTCGGCAGTCGGGTTCACCCACGCGTTACACTGAAGGTAACCGTTCACGGGGGCGGCGCAGGCAGTTTTCGCCGCTGTATGCGAAGGGGACAGTCCCATTTTCGCGGCGGAAACGGTGGATCATTGGGAAAGAACGCCCTTTGTGCCGCGAAAATTGGGACAGTCCCCCTGTGAACGGTTACCACTGAAGCGGGGGGTGAAAGCAGCGCCTTGACCGCAGGCATGGAGTTGGTCCAATATCTAGGAATGTGACAGACGATCTTTTGCCTTTTGCCAAAAACCTCTGGAATCGGACAACCATGCGTATCGCAGTGACCATAATCGTTGCATTTGTCATCGGAATCGGAGCCGGCATCGGCACGGCCAACTTACGCTTGCGTAGTTCGTCTTGGGACGGTGATCCCATTGGGCGGGGAGCGGCTGCTGGACATGCCTTGTCCCAGTCTGGCCGCGCGGCGGGGAAGGCGCAACTGGGCGATCTGGAACACGATTTCGGCGTCATGGACGAGAGCGCCGAAGGAAGGTACGACTTCACGGTCACCAACGTCGGCGACGGGCGGCTTGAGGTCATGGGAGGCGACACGTCGTGCGGATGTACCATGAGTGAGATCGAGAAGTCCGAACTGGCGCCGGGCGAATCGACCAAGGTGACCGTCACCTGGAATGGCGTGGGTCGGGCAGGCCCGTTTCGGCACACCGCGACTGTGTACACCAGCGATCCCGAGCAATCGCGAGTAACGTTTACCGTATCGGGCCGGATTACCCAAGCCGTGCATGTCGTACCCCGGGAATTGGTGTTCAGCCAGTTGGCCGTGGGCGATTCGGCCAAAGGCGAGGTTCAGTTGTTTTGTAACCTCGACAAAGTGCTTGAGGTGTCGGGATGGGAGTTCTCGGAGCCGGACGAAGCTTCCTTCTTCGACGTGGCCATCGAACCCATGCCTGCCAAGCAGCTTGCCTCCGATCCGGAGGCCCGAAGCGGCGTCCGGCTGGCGGTGTCGCTAAAACCGGGCTTGCCTCAGGGGCCGTTTCGGCAGAGAATCCTCCTGAAGACCAACCTGGACGAGGTTCCTGAACTGGCCATCCCGATTCGAGGCAGCCTTGTCGGCGATATTTCCATCGTGGCGATTGGTCCTGGCTGGGACGCCGAGCAGGGCCTCCTGTCGCTGGGTACCGTTGACGCCGCCAAAGGCGTACGCCGGCAACTACTCCTAGTGGCCAGAGGAAAAGACCGAGAAAGAGTGGTTTTTGAGCCAGTCCGAGTCGTTCCCGACTGGCTTGAGATAACCGTGGGTGAGACCTCGCAGGTTGGCGGAGGCACGGTCAACCAGACTCCGATTTGGATCGCAATACCCAAGGGGGCTCCGTCGGTGGTTCATCTTGGCTCGGAACAGGGAGATTTGGGAGAACTACGGCTGAAGACAAACCATCCGAAGACCCCCGAGTTGCGAATCCGCCTCCGCTTCGCCGTGGAAGGACAGTGAGGTGGAGGCTGGGAAGTTGCTAGTTGCTAGTGACGCGCTGTCGCGGTTGGCCGTCCGCGTTCGCGCGTTACTGACACCTGACACCTGACACCTGACACCTGACACCTGACACCTGACACCTGACA
>CAZASB010000295.1:0-6063 GCA_964487655.1 uncultured Planctomycetaceae bacterium | reverse complement strand
GCGACCAGGCGTTCGTCATTCCGAACTACAAGTGGTGGGAAGGCCCGTTCTACGGCATCGGCATGAAGGTATACGACCGGCTGGCGGGAAAGCTCGCGCTGAGCCCCTCGCGCTTCCTCAGTCGGAAGGAGACCATCGAGGCCATTCCAACCGTCGAAACGGAGCATCTGACCGGTGGGGTGATCTACCACGACGGCCAGTTCGACGACTCCCGACTGGCGATCAACCTGGCACAGACGGCCGAAGATCTCGGCGCTTGCGTGGTGAACTACTGCCGCTGCACCGGGCTTGTGAAGGAGAATGGTTTCGTTTCGGGCGTGCTGATCGAAGATGTGGAGACGGGCGACCAATGGCAGGTGGCCGGCCGCGCGGTGGTCAATGCCACGGGTGTGTTTGTTGACGCGGTGCGCCGGTACGACGAGCCAGGTAGTCAGCCGTTGGTGACGGTAAGCCAAGGGATCCATTTCATCCTACCGCGAGACTTCCTGCCGGGCGAAGCGGCCATTATGGTGCCAAAGACATCGGACGGGCGGGTGCTGTTCGCCGTGCCATGGAACGGCGTGGTCGTGGTCGGAACGACCGATACGCCGCTCCCGTGCGAATCGCTCGAACCTCGGGCACTCGATGAAGAGCGCAACTTCGTCATGGAGCACGCTCGCCGCTACTTGGTGAAAGACCCGGCCGACGAGGACGTGCTGAGCATCTTTGCCGGCCTGCGTCCGCTGGTCAAGGCAGGCGACGCCAGCAACACGGCCGCCCTGTCGCGAGATCACACCATCGTGGTGAGCGAAAGCGGGCTGGTCACCATTACCGGCGGCAAGTGGACCACTTATCGCAAGATGGCCGAAGACGTGATCGACCACGCCGAGACCGTGGCCGGGCTGGAGCCCGAGCGGTCGAGCACGGAAAGCCTTCAGGTCCACGGCTGGACCAGGGCGGCAATCGACGAGCCGAATCTTCGCGTTTACGGCGCCGACGCCGCGCAGATACTCCGCTTGCGGCAACAGTATCCGAATCTGGCCGAGAAGCTGCACCCGGAACTGCCGGCAGAGAAGGTCGAGGTGGTCTGGCACGCCCGGCAGGAGATGGCCCGCACCGTGGAAGACGTCCTAGCCCGGCGCACCCGCTGCCTGCTGTTGAACGCCCGCGCGTCGATCGACGCCGCACCTGCCGTTGCGGCGTTGCTGGCCGAGGAGCTTGGCAAAGACGCCGCGTGGCAGACCGAGCAAGTTTCGCGTTACAGCGAGCTTGCCCGCGGCTACATCTACACCGACCCGGCCAGCCGCATGGCCGTGCAGTGAGCAGCCCTGGGCAATGGTATCGCGCAGTGGTGGCGTTCGGTATACTGTTGGCATGGGAAGGTCATCTTCGGTCCAGCCCCTGAGGGCTAACCCCGTGAACGCGTACTTGTGTCCCTAGCACAAAGGAGCCTCTGATGCGACATGTTCTGGTTTTCCGCGGCCTGTTCACCGCGGCTGTTTGCTGTTTCGTACCTTCGCTCGCCCATGCCGCCGATGCGGGCAAGCAGCAGGTGGCAACATTCTGCGTGAACGTAACGCCGCCGCTGGGCTTTCCGAGTTACCCGAGTTCCAAGCCGTTGGAGACGGTCGAAACACCGCTGTTGGCCAAGGGCATCGTCCTGGACGATGGCCGACAGCGGGTGGTGTTGTGCGCCGTCGACTGGTGCGGGCTGTGCGCGTCAACCCATGCGTTGTTCCGAAAGAGTATTGCCGATGCGGCGCAAACCGACGTTTTGAACGTGGCGGTTCACACCGTGCATCAGCATACGGCGCCCTACATTCCAACCGGTTCGCTGGAGGTTCGCGACCGGGCTGGCAATCCTCCCAAGGAAGCCGACCCCCCGGTCCTCCGGCAAATCGCCGAGCGCCTGGGAGCTGGCGTGAAAGAGTCGCTCACGCGGTTCCAGCCGTTCAATGTAATCGGTGTGGGGCAGGCCAAAGTCGATCGCGTCGCCTCAGCCCGACGTATCCTTACTGACGAGGGCAAAATTCGCACCCGCTGGAGCGCATGTACCGATCCGGAGCTGCGCGCCGAGCCGGAAGGACGCATCGACCCGATGCTCAAGACCATCACGCTGGCCCAAGACGACAAACCGCTGGTCCGCATTCACTTCTACGCCACCCACCCGCAAAGCTTCTACGGCGATGCCCGCGTTTGTTACGACGTGCCCGGGTTCGCTCGCCAGCGGCTCGAAGAGAAGGAAGGCGTGTTCCAAATCTACTTCAACGGCTGCGGCGGCGACGTGGTTATGGGTAAGTATAATGACCGCTCGCCGGAAGCTCGTACGCAACTGACCGACCGGTTGTACGCTGGCATGGAAGCGTCGGTAGCCTCAACCCGAATGACGCCGCTTGATGGCTTCGCGTGGCGCACGTTGCCCGTGGCGTTGCCGCTGAAAGACGAGCCCGGATACGACGTGGCCAAGAACCGCGCTCTGATGGAAGACGCCAAGACATCCGACAAGGACTGGATGCAGGCGGCGCGGCGGATTGTTTTAGTCGAGTGGCTTAAGCAGCCTATTCAGCTCGGCCTGCTGCGTATCGGGCCGGCCGACCTGGTCTATCTGCCGGGCGAAAGTGTGATCGAGTTTCAGTTGTTCACCCAGCAGCAGCAGCCCGATCGCTTCACGGCCGTCGCGGCCTACGGCGATTTGGCCACCGGCTACATTTGCGAGGAGAAAGACTTCTCCGAAGGCGGCTACGAACCGAGCGCGTCGCACGTCACCCCCAAGTCGGAAGGTATTCTGAAAGAAGCGATTGGTAAGCTACTCGAAGATAGCAAGCAATAGGTGTTGTCATGATGCGATCCGGTGTGCTGTTTCTTGGCATCTTGCTGGCCAATAGTGTCTGCTTTGGGCAGGACATGGCCGAACTCGAGGCCGACCACAACGTCGAGTCCGAGTTCGTCACGCCTCACACGGCCTGGGCGAAGCCTTACGTGCGGGGAAAGACCCGCGTGCTGTTCTTCATCAACGGGCGCGGCGCCGTCCCGCGAGAGGTAATCGAACTGAAGCAGCGTTTCGACCTCGACCCGCAAATGATCTTCTGGACGCGAGTGATCGATACGACCCGCGAGGAGTGGCATGGCGGCGAGAACGGCGTCCGCCGCATGGCGCGACTGCTGACCGAAGCATGGGACGCCTTCGTGTTCTTCGGCACATCGCTGGAGAACGTGCCCATGGAGCAGCAGTATACGATCATCAAGTCGGTGACCGAGGGCACCGGACTGGTGCTGGTCGGCACGGACGATCGGCGCGTTCTGAAGGACAAGAACGGGTTGGCGTCCTTGCCGTTGTTCCTGGAGGATGTCGATGGCGCGGCCGCGTTCACCATCCTGAACGGCCGTGGCGTACGCATGCCGCACGGCCCGACCATTGAGTATCGTCGCGGCTGGGAAGTGGAGTATGACCAATGGGCCATGCGAGTAGGCAAGGCCCTTCTCTGGGCGGCAGGCAAACAGCCGGCGATGGATATGACCTTGACGCCGAAAGAGAAGGAACTGGCCCGGGCGACGTTGCCGAGCGAGGCTGTGACCTTGCGGTGGCAGTCACCGTCGCGGAACCTCGTTGCCGAAATCTGCCTTCGCCGTGACGATGGGCAAGTTGTGTCCACTGTCCAGAAAACGCTGGACACCCCGAAGGGCGAACTTCAGTTGAGCATCCCGCAGGTGCGCTGCGGCATGTACTGGCTCGACGCCATCGCACGCGATGGCGACCGCGTGGCAGGCTTCGCCAGCTCGCCGCTCAGGGTCGTGTGCCCGGAGCAGGAACTGCAAATCACGCTCGACCGTGACTGGGCCGAGGTAGGCGATTCCTTTTCCGGCAAGGTCCAGGTTGTTGGCAACCGAAGGGACGGCCGACACGCCGTCGTCAGCCTGATGGACCGCGGGGGGCGAGAGATTGCACGGCGGAAACTCGATGTCAGCGCAGCCGAGCAACCGTTCCGTTTCACCGTCGAGCCCTGGTTTCCGATGCTATTGGAAGTCCGCGCCACGCTCACCGAAGGCGTGGGCGAAGTCGCTTCAGCGTGGCAGTTTGCCCGCGTTGTCAAGCGTCATCGAGGCCGGTTCAACTTCGTCATGTGGGACATCCCTCAAGGCAACCTCGCGCCGGCGGCCGAGGCGAGCCTAGCCAAAACGGGCGTGACGGTACACTTGTCTAGTGGCTCGCCGCCGCCATACGTCGCGGCCCATGACATCGCCTGGATTCCATACACCACCCATGTCTTTGCCGCGAAGGACGAGCAGGGGGTCATGAAACCGGCCTGCTGGAACGACGAGGCCGGGATCCAGGCGTATGTCGACAAGACCGTGAACAATAGCATTACCTCGCGGCAACATGGCGTGTTCGCCTATTCGCTAGGCGATGAGATTGCGGTTCGCGGCTCGTGCTTGAGTCCTCATTGCCTGCAAGCTTATCGGCGGTATCTGCGCGAGCAGTATGGCGATATCGCGGCGTTAAACGCCTCATGGGGCACGCGGTACGGCGGTTTCGACGAGGTGCAACTCAGCAAACCCGATGACGACGACGAGGCCACGGCGCTTAAGTCCGACAACTTCCCTCGCTGGTTTGATCGCCAGGCGTACCAGTCGCACAACTTCTGCAAGCTGTGCGAGCGATTCGGCGAGGGATTCCGGCGCATTGATCCGCACAGCGTTAGCGGCTTCGAGGGCGCCGGAACGTTCCGCCGCGCCGACGACCTCGACGGATTCGTGCGATCGAACGCCTTCTGGTCGCCATATCCAGGCACGGCCGACGAGGTCTTGCGTTCCATCGCTCCGCGCGACTTCCCGCGAGCGAACTGGATGGGGTACACCAAAGATGCCGACTCACTGCTGGGGCGCTACTGGCGCATGATCACACGCGGTTGCGACAGCGTGTGGTGGTGGCGCTGGGATGTCGTGGGACGATTCCACGGCTGGCTGTCTCCCACGCTCGATCCTTACCCGGCGGTGCGGGACATTCTGCAAGACACGCGGATTGTGCGCGACGGGTTGGGCGATCTGCTGCTCCGATCCGATATGGAAACTGACGGCGTTGGTATTCTGTACTCATTGCCGTCGGCCTATGCGGCCAAGGTCCAGACCTCTCCGACGTTCGGCGCCTACGAGAGCAGTCATGCCGCGTTTCACGGCGTCCTGCGCGAGCTGGGGCTCAACTTCCGCTACTTCACTGATCGCCAGATGCGGCTCGGAGAGGTCGATCTGCGCCAGTTCAAGATGATCGTCCTGCCGATGACGCAGGCGATGTCTGAGCAGGAGGCCGAAATGTTTCGCGACTACGTGCGCGATGGCGGCGTGTTGATTGCCGACGCGCGGCCGGCCATCTACGATGGCCATGTCAAGCCGCTGGCCGTGGGGCAGTTAGACGACGTGTTCGGAGCACGGCGGACAGGTGTTGAGGCGGCATTGGTGAGGGATGGCGTAATTAAGCTGGCCTTGGCAGGCAAGGTGGAAAAATCGCTTGACCTGGTCAAGATGCGGGTGGACGGCGGCATTCAGGTCGCGACAGCGACCGCCGCCGGTTCCGCCGGCGACGTTCCAGTGTGGTTGAGCAACGGCTTCGGCCAAGGCCAAGCGTTTCTGCTGAATCTAGCCATGGACGGTTTTCCAGCCTTGAACTCGCAAGACACGCCGGAAACCGCTGCTCAGCTTATGCGTCAAATACTCGACCGGGCACGGGTTGTCCCGGCCTTTCGGCTGACCGACGACGACGGCCGGCGCTTGCGCAATGTCGAAATCACGCGTTGGGCCAACGGGCCGGTGCAAATCGTCTCCGTCTTCCGCCATGCCGGAATGACGGAATCGGCAAGTCTGCATTTGCCCGAACCGCTATACGTTTACGACCTCAAGGCCCGCAAGAACCTCGGCCGACGGCAAACGATAAGCTTGGCCATTACACCCTACCGCGCCATGTTCTACGCCATCTCGCCGCAGCCGCTGAAGCCGGTGGAGTTGAAGATGGCGTCGGTGAAGGTCTCGCCCGGAAACGTGCAGCATGTTACCGTGACCTCGCCCTTGCCGGAAGGCCGGCAGGCGGTCAAG
>CAZASB010000294.1:0-6070 GCA_964487655.1 uncultured Planctomycetaceae bacterium | reverse complement strand
AGGTCTGCGCCGACCTCCCGCCGATGGGCGGGCGCGCCTGCATCTAAATCCTTGCGTTACAAAGCTTTAGATCGATCCGGGCTGAATTGGGTAAGCAATTGTCGAACGCGCGCGCATCACGACTGTTCGTCAAATCGTAACTCCTTAGCATATAAGGAGTTACGTCCATTTTTCGCCTCCTGCGGCCACCGACCAGCGCTGACTGTGGAAGCGACGTAAACACAGTTGTGGCAATGGCTTAGGTCAACCAAGGGCGAATAAACGAACAGTCGAACAGGGCCTCGGGCGTGCGGAAAACCCTGGGTGTTCGTTTTCTATCCCATGCTCAGCTACAGCGGGGGGTTCGCACTGGTCGATGGACGGCGCGTGGCCGAGGCACGTGCCATCTGACTGCCAGAATATCTTGCCAAACACGAAACCGGATGGTATTTGACTTTCTCGCCGAGAACCGCTATATCTAGCCAGTGGAAGGCGTGCATCTGATCAACCTGCCGGCCATCGCGTGGCTATTCGGCGGCTATAAGCCACGCGGCTGGGTCGACACGCTGATTACGGCAAATGAAGCCGCATTGACCATCCGCGGTCTCACGCCCGATGTGTCGCATCATGGCGAGACGTTTCCATTAACTTGGCGCAAAGGGTGATCATTCACAACAGATGGTCCCAAGCACCGACACTCAAGGAGAATTCCATGCAGTTTCAGGAGAGTCAGACCGTTTCCCGGCGACGTTTTCTTGCCGTGGCGACGACGGCAGCGGGCGCCGCGTGGGCTGCGCCAACGCTGGTTCCCGCCAAGGCCCTCGGCAAGGATGGCGTTGTCGGCGCCAACGATCGGATTGTCGTCGGCGGCATCGGCCTCGGCAGTCGAGGCGGCTATGATCTCAGTTGTTTCCTGCCCGAGCCTGACGTTCAGTTCGTCGCCGTCGCCGACCCGAAGGCCAAGCGGCGAGAAGAGATCAAGAAGACGGTCGATGATACGTATGGCAACGGCAACTGCGCGACCTATCGAGATTTCCGCGACCTGCTGGCCCGCGACGACATCGACGCCGTCCTGATTGCGACGGGTCCAAACTGGCACGCGACCGCGGCCATGACGGCGGCCCTGGCCGGCAAGGACGTATATTGTGAGAAACCTTGCACTCGCAACATTGCGCAGAGCTTATTGCTGGCCGAGACGTTCCGCCGAACCGCCAGGATATTTCAGGCTGGCACGCAGCGGCGTAGCCTGCCGCATTTTGCATTTGCGGTCGAATTGGCGCGAAATGGCAAGCTTGGCAAGCTCACGGCGGTCCATGCGCATCCGTCGCCGTGGGACAATTCGGTATACACCAGCGGTTGGCTACCGGCCGAGCCGCAGCCGCCGGAAGAGGAAATCGACTGGGATCTCTACCTGGGCCCGGCCGCGTGGCGACCGTACAATCAACAGATTGCCAACCGAGGTGGCCATTTCGAGAAAGGGGGCGGCATGGTTGGAGGCGGCGTCCTGGAATGGGGCTCCCATTGTGTGGACCTCTGCCAATGGGCAGCCGGGGCCGACCATACCGCGCCGATTGAATACTTCCCGCGCACGTCTGACAACCGGTCCACCGCCACCTACGCCACCGGCACAAAATTGGTGATCCGCGAGGACGGCTGGCTTCCGTTGGGTTCGTGCCCCGTTCGATTCGAAGGCGAAACCGGTTGGGTCGAGGCAGGTGATTCCGGCCGCCTAGTGGTCAGCTCGCCCGCACTGCTAGCAGGGAAGAAAGTCGCCGAAATCGGCGGTTACCCTGCTACGTTCCACATCCGCAACTTCCTGGACTGCGTGAAGACGCGTGCCCAGACCGTTGCCAACGCCGATGTAGCGTGCAACTCGCACATCGCCTGCCACGCGGCCAATATCGCTATCTTCCTCGAACGCAAACTCAACTACGATCCGGTGAAGAACGAATTCATCGGCGACAACGAAGCCAACCGGTTCCGCGGTGAAGCCTTGCGCGAGCCATGGCGCATGTAGCCTCGTCGGCAGGCTCATGGTCGTTTTCGCTATCACACAGATCAACAAGATAATTCACGGAGAATCGAGATATGTCTAGGTATCGTTATTTCACCCGAAAGGTCGCGTGCCTCGCGGCAGCCCTCTCTGCGTTCACATTCCAGTCCGTCGGCGTTGCCTGGGCTGAACAGGCCGCGGCCAAGAGCCCGAAGGAACTAATCGCTGTCCTCGAGTCGGCGGACTCGCCTCCGCAAGACAAGGCCATCACCTGCAAGCACCTGGCTCGGCTCGGTGATAAGGATGCCGTTCCGGCCCTTTCGCCGCTCCTGGCGGACGAGCAACTGGCCACCTGGGCCCGCATTGCGTTGGAGGCGATTCCTGCTCCGGAGGCCGGCGAGGCACTTCGCGACGCGGCATCTCGGCTGGAAGGCCGGCTCCTGGTTGGCGTCATCAATTCTCTGGGCATGCGGCACGACGCCGAGGCGGTTGAACTTCTGTCGAAGAAGCTCGGTGATTCGGACTCGCAAGTTGCCGCAGCCGCCGCCGTGGCGTTGGGACGTATCGGCAACGAGGCTGCGACTGACGCCCTGACGAAGTTCCTTGGCGGCCCGGCCATGACCTCCGCGCCGAAAGGGGTCCAATCCGCGGTCGCCGAGGGCTGCATCCTGTGCGCTGAGCGTCTCGACGCTGAAGCGGCCGTTGCCCTGTTCGACGCGATTCGCCGCGCCGACGTGTCCAAGCAGCGCATCCTGGAAGCCACTCGCGGGGCGATTCTGGCCCAGAAGGCCGGCGGCATCCCGCAACTCATTGCGCTGCTGAAGTCGGATGATCGCGCGGAGTTCGCGCTCGGCCTCTGGGTATCGCGAGAATTAGCCGGCCCCGAAGCGACCGAAGCCCTTGTGGCCGAGTTGGAACGGATGAGCCCGGAGCGGCAAGCCCTATTGATGCTGGCCCTGATCGATCGGGCGGATCGGCCGCCACTGACCGTATTGACTCAATCGGTCAAACAGGGCCCGAAAACCGTGCGAATTGCCGCCATTCACGCAATTCGCCGCCAGGGGGACGTCTCCTGCGTCCCGGCCTTGCTAGCCACTGCGGCCGAGGCCGACGCCGACCTCGCCGCGGCCGCCACCGAAGCGCTCGAGGAGCTTCCCGGCGCCGATGTCAACGCGGACCTCGCCACGAGGCTGACCAACGCCGAGGGACAGACGCGGCTGACACTGATCGAGCTTGCCGGACGACGTGGCATCAAGGCTGCCGTAGCCGACCTATGGAAAGCGGCGGATGACGCGGACGCCTCGGTTCGCGCAGCGGCCTTCGCTTCGCTCGGCGCTACGATCGACTTCGCCTCGCTGTCGCGTTTGGTCGATCGCACGGTCCAGGCGAAGAGTCCCGACGATCTAGCAGCGGCCAGCGACGCCCTGAAGACCGCCGCCGGCCGCATGCCCGATCGCGACGCATCCTCGCAGGTATTGGCATCAGCCATGCCGGGCGTCGGTACGCCAGCGAAGTGCAAACTGCTCGATGCGCTCGGCGCCGTCGGCGGTGCGGGAGCCCTCGCGGCCATCACGGAAGCGTCGAAGGCATCGGATGCCGACGTCCAGGGCGCGGCAGCCCAGGCACTAGGCGACTGGATGACCCCGGATGCCGCGTCTGCTTTGCTGGAAATGGTCAAACATGCCGCTAACGACCGATTGAAGGTTCGCGCGCTACGAGGTTATCTTCGTATTGCCCGGCAGTTCGTGATGTCGGACGACGCGCGTCTGACCATGTTCCACGCAGCCTTTGACGCCGCGCAGCGCGACGACGAACGGCGTCTTGCCCTTGATGTTCTGATTCGGATTCCGTCGGCTAAGACACTTATCTTGGCCACAGAACGGTTGGCCCAACCTGCGCTCCGCGACGCGGCGGCCGAGGCCGCTATTACCATCGGCGCAAAGCTTGCTGGTGACCAACCGACGGCTGTGGCGGAAGCGATGCAGAAGGTGCTGGTCTCGGGCGTTGGCGATCCGCTGAAAACCCGTGCGAAGCAGCTTCACGACCAAGTGAAGGCCGCGGCGCAGTAGCCTTGGCGGCAACCGCTTCGTCCGGTGAGACCGAACGACGGGCAGCTTGGGTCGTGAGCACTAGAATCGCACTTCGCATCCGACATTCACACCCTGAGCCCAGAAGTCAGCGTTTTGCCACGCGAATGCGGGCACGGCCGTGCCGCTCGGGCTGGTGGCTGGCGGCATGTACGACGTGTTCACGCGGGTGTCAATGTGGTCGCCCGCCCGCTTCACGTCGGTCCAGAGAAGAAAGTCGTATCCCAGATACACGCGAGAATGGCATGTGAGCTGGTAGCCGACCTCCAGACCAAACTGTGGAATGATCGCGCAACTGTCCCGCTGGTATGTGCCGATGTTCGTGCCGTCCAGGGCAAGCAGACCGCCGGCATGGGAAATCGGCGTCTGGCTGGGGGGCGTGATGATCGTCTGGCCGTCGATGGTGACCGTCTGCCGGTTGCCGCCCATGGCCAGCTTTCCCATCGCCTCGAAAGACCAGCGCCCGCGGAATCGTTGGAGTACGAGTCCGATCTCGGCGCCATGGAACTCGTTGCTAGAGTGGAAAGCATCTTGAAGGTCGAACTGTGTTCCAGCCATGTGTCCACCGTTTGCCTGGAGCAGAGTAATGTGCTCGCCAACCGTGACGGAATCCTCAAGACGGTAATGACGATACCCTGCAAACAGGTCAAGACGCGCGCCATCCGTATCACAGCCGTCGCAACATGAGGCCCTGCAGAATAAATTCCGCCGGAAGCTGGCGCCAACCGAATGAAAGCTATCCGCGACGCGGGCGTTTACACTTCCCTCAGCCTGGTCCGGGTATGCAATCACCTGTACGGCGTCAAGTTCGCGGAGCGTGTCGTAGAACGGGCGAGCCAGGATGGGGCTGCCACTGGAATTAGCCGAGTACTCGGAACTGTTGGTCCCCAGGTCTA
Organism: uncultured Planctomycetaceae bacterium; assembly: GCA_964487655.1. Classification (GTDB taxonomy): domain Bacteria; phylum Planctomycetota; class Planctomycetia; order Pirellulales; family Thermoguttaceae; genus PWXP01. The sequence continues at coordinate 1,115 of CAZASB010000294.1, read as the reverse complement.
GCCAGTCACTCTGGATGGCCCATCGCCGACAATCGCCGAACCAATAACCGAGATTGAAACGGTATTGGTGGCGTATATCGTCGTTGTAGCCTCGATCGCCAAAGAGCGTTCGCGTATTGGGGACCGGGTCGGTCAACGCGCCGCTGGACACCAGGGCAGGAACCTGAGCCCCGGAAGTCGACCACATCAGATAGTCGGCACGCGCCCAGAACCTGCCATCGGGGCCGCAGGGACAGCACGGTCGCTGGCATTCGGGGCAGCCCTGGCAATTCGGGCCGCAACCGTCCCAGTTCCACCGGGTCATCTTAACCAAATTGGTAAAGGGCATGGTGAACGGGTATACGGCTTCTTTAAGTGCTTCGGGAACAGGCAGAATAGTGTTGTACACCTCGCCTTGTGCAAAGACCGTATCGGTTGCACCAAGGACAACACAACACAGTACCGTTCTCAGGAGCAGACGATCAGCGTCAGCAACCATACCCCCCCCTTTGTGATGAGTTGGCCCGACCGGGCCCCACGAAATACATGAGTGTATCGATTATCCGGATTGTACCCCTTGTATCGCATCGGCCGGTTTTTCCGGTTTCGTTAGCCTTTATGTCGGGTTGGTCCTTGTCGGCCCCCCGGGGATGGCCCTAGAATACAAGGTTCGTCGTTCAGTGCCTTGCAAGCAACACTAGCGCCATACAGGTTTCCATGGCCGTTTCTGATATTCTTGTCCGCGGCGCGCGGGAGCATAACCTGCGCAATGTGGACTTGGTTTTGCCTCGAAATCAGCTCATCTGCCTCACCGGAGTGTCGGGCTCTGGGAAGAGTTCGCTGGCGTTCGATACCCTCTATGCGGAGGGGCAGCGACGGTATGTTGAGAGCCTCTCCAGTTTCGCTCGCCAGTTCCTGGGGCAAATGCCCAAACCCGACGTCGACCTGATTGCCGGGCTGAGCCCCTCCATCTCCATCTCGCAGAAGACGGGTGGCCAAAGCCCCCGCTCAACGGTCGGGACGATTACCGAGATCTACGATTATCTCCGCGTCCTTTTTGCCCGAGTTGGAACGGCACATTGCCCCCAGTGTGGTCGCGAGCTTTCCGCCCAAAGCCGCGACCAGATCATTGACCG
>CAZASB010000293.1:0-6075 GCA_964487655.1 uncultured Planctomycetaceae bacterium | reverse complement strand
ATAAAACTGCGGAAGCATTGCAGAGCAGCGCAACCTTGAAAATTTCCCGCGGGTGAACCAGTGAGGCATTAACTGTTCCAATTGACACTGTATTTGCTGCCACGACATGATTTTTTGTATCTAGCAGCAACACTATAAATTTTTCTCTATCACAATCTTCCAACATTGGCTTGATTACATCTGCTGCTTCTTCCGGACTATGAATTGCAGACAGATACTCCACTTTTTTCTCTCTTATTAATTTCAGCGACACCCAACTGAAACCGTCTGACATACTAAGCGGTACTCACGGGCCCCCAGCAGCCCGCTTTCCCATTCCCTCCTTTTTGGGATTTGCGGCCTGCTGGGAGACCTTTTAAGCAGGATAAACCTGCATTAAAAATAAGTTTACAGTTAAGACAGCATCTGCGCCTTTTTTAAAGTTATTTCCGTTTCCTTTATTTCTCTAATTACTAGTGAGTCCGGATGTGCCTCTACTTCAAGGGTTTTGCTGATTTTCATTAACGCATCATCCACGCCGTTGCCATATTCAGGCGGCCATTTAGCGCGGCTGATTTGGATTTTATCCATTAATTGCTCCTCGAACTTCTCAACGCACTTTTTCACCGCTGGATTTTCATCCTGGTCTCTGTCGAACGCCTGAACTATCCCTTCTAAATTGAGATCTTTCAGTACAGGCGTTAGTGACCGCCAGGATGATACCCCAGGAGAGGCAACAAAGCACGCATCGAAGAACATTGAAGCTACATCAGCCTTTAATGGTCCCTCCGTTACCCAGGCAGACCTAGTCCGCCTAGCAACGTCAGGATTGACGACATGAACTGGAGTAGAGTTGTCAATTCCTGAATCACGGAAACCAAAGAATAAGTATTTTGGTTCGCCGCTGTCAGTCCTGATTTGCATAGCTTGGATGCGTCCCTTTTCGTCTCTAAAGGGTATTAGGTATCCGGAAATATAAAAACACTCCCAGATACCGTCTTTTTCGCGGAATCCTCTCACGCCTGTAAGGTCGTGACGGGACGCTAAAGCTGATACTATTTGCTTACGCTGGCTGGGTTTGTCTGGAAGTGATCGATATAGGTTTCTTATAACCTGCTTCTTTGTAAACCCCCGCCTTTGGAGATCAAGTGCATGTCTCCTGTAGAGCGGGAGTTGGCGCAGGAAGTCCTCATAGACAGCACTGCGTCTTTCTATAGGAGCTTCAGGTTTCAAATCGGGCAATTTCATCTCTTTAGCATTTGGTTCCGTCTTAAACTTACAGCCACTGTGAATTTCCTTATACGCCTGACTGTATGATATATTGCGCATCCTAGCGTATAAAGTTAATGGATTACCAGCCTCTGAGCATAGCTTGCAATCCCAGAGGCCGGTTTCCATATTGATGTATAGATGGCCGCTTTTTCTCCTAGAATCGCCACAAAAGGGGCATAAATAAACGTTATGATGCCCTTCCTGGCGGACAGGCTCAAGATCCAGTTTCGGGAGCACATGTTCTAGAAGGGTTTTTTTATACATGCAGACCCCCCCAGAATCTGTTTCCAAGTCATTCGGTTTTTTGCCTGTTTGTTGTATGGCCTGGCAATAACAACCAAGGGTATCTTGTAGAAAACTGATGCTCTTGGGTCATCGTCAATCACCATAACAGGCTTTAAATCTTCTGCAAGCTGTGTTTTTTCAGCTAATGTCTTGCAGAAGTATGTAGGCCCTTCCGGGAATCCGTGCTTTTGTAACCACCTAACAGTTATAAACCCTGCAATTGCAGGGCGTAGGGTAAAATAAGCTATATCGTCTTCTGCGATGTTCAATGCTTTAATGCTATCAGGAATGGGTTCTACATCCCGATAGATCGCCAAACCTTCTGACGACGACCAAAACCCATCTGGCATAGGAGCCGGATATTGTTGAAGCGGTATCTGATACCGTGATAGGAGTAACTCTCCTGTCGCAGCAATGGTTCCGTCAATATCTACCAAGATCACCCGCATTCCTCCTTAATCAGGTCAAACAGAGATAGCTGACCTGACAATTGCTTTTTACGACGCCTGCGTCGCGGAACAACATAAATATCAACCCAACTGCTAGGTTTTGGAACTTCGATTTCTTCACTGTCATCGTCTTCTATTTCATCTGTTATGCCGCAAAGCCGAAGGGTTTCATTGGTAAGCCTTTTCTGTGTTTTGCGAAGGACATCTTGAAATTCATCTTCTGATACTGTTTCTACATCCAGATCCTTTGCGGCAAGCTCTGTCCATTTCGTACCAAGATCCTCATCTGCCAGACATTCAGCTAGATCCGCTGCCAGTGCAGAGGTTGTGTCGCGGCCATATTTGGCTAGTTCAGTTCGATCCAATCGACCTTCGGCCATCATCGCATGGGCACGCTTCAGCATACATGCTTGGAATTGCGATACCTGCTGAGTGCCGTCTGCGATCATGTAATAAACACGGCACTCACGGGTCTGACCGATCCGCCATGATCTTCTGGATGCCTGACGAACAGAGTTAATGTCGTAAGACATCTGGTAAAAAATCAGCGTCGGCCAGGTTATCAAGTCTAACCCTACTTCTACAAGACGAAGGTTAGTTATGATAACCTTGACTCTTCTCTCTTCGGCGTTTTGGAGCCATTCAAATCTTTTGTCGGGAGATGTGTTTGCTAGTATTTCAGATTCAATCCCGTGGTCTTTGAGTACCTTCTGCAGGCGAGAGTTGATTTTATATCTATCTGTATAGTAGGTGTAAATGATACACCCACGGTTTTCGGCAAGGTTTTCTTTAACTATTCTTACTAACTCCCGCTCTTTGGAATTGTAGTAAGAAGGGTCAAAGCCAATAAATTGAATTTCATCATCATCAACTAATACATTCTGACTTAAGTCTGCCCTGTCAACCGCATTTATCGTAGAAGGAATAAACCGAGAGAAAGCTCCCTTCACACCTTTTGCGTAAGCAGCTTTGCAGGCATTGAAAAGCCGCGAGTGGAAAGTTTCATACTCATCTTTGTGTTCCTGATCCAGCTCAATGAACACTGGTATTTCTTTTAGATCAACTACTGGCAAACCAAGATCCTGTAGTTCGATAAATGCCGCTCTGTGCAGAAGGTGGGTTGCTACGAGTTCCGGTGCAATCCCCGGCTTTTCTTTGGGTTGGCTGGCTACCCTTTTGCGGCGGGTGACTATTCCGTCATCCTCGTCCCGGACCCGGATAACTCTCTCCAGGACACCGTAGCGGGAAGCCCATTCAACCATCCCGGTCTTGTGGTCAAAGCCCTGCTTTATAAGTGATGCAGGGTCTGTACGCCACAAGATCTCTTTGATGGATGTTGACATCCCGTTCAGGAGAGTTCCGGTCAAGGCTAAGGTCTTTTTGCTTGCCTTTACCATCTGCGCAAAGGCATAGCCCCTACCGGAATCTTGTGCCTTGGTTTGGTGGACTTCGTCTGCAATGTATAGATGGAAACGTTTACCAAGACGTTTCAGAATGTCAGCTGCATACCATCTGGGACGGTTTCGGGTCTCACCGCGTGATTTCAGTGCGGGTCTCCAAAGAGGAGAATCACAGCGCGGGCATTTTTTTAACTTCGCTGGAAGGTTCCAGCGGATCTTCCTTTTTGCAACTCCATTCAGGTTGAACATATCTGCGTCAAAAGGCTCAGCAGCAAATAGTGTCCAACCTGCAGGCATTTCTTCTTCTGCTTTCACTCTAGGATCGGGGAGCCATTCCCCGCAATTCGGACAATGCCAGGCATAATCTTTGAGTCTGGCTTTGCCATCCTCATCGACTTCCCTAATGCGCTTCCACAGTGCTGCACACCAGGGATCGGGGCCTAACTTTGCACGGTCAATACCTATCAAGACAAAATTAAGCCCATCGGGCAGGTCATTGTCCCGTGCTTGCCGCAGATAGTGTGCGGCATCGTTTGTGGAACGGATGATCGTAACATTTGCGTCAGGGAGAGTTTCTTTGATCTCCTGTTCCGCCCACTTCGGGATGGTGATGCCCGGTGCAGAGAGGAGAATTCGGGTTGGTTTCTTGTTTCGTTCGTTGTATAAAACATTAGATACTCCTAAAGAGATAATCGACTTACCGGTTCCCATATCGCCGCATAAAATGGCGTCGTTCTGGCGTTTCAAGGTTTTGACTAAACCTTGTATCGCATGCGCCTGAATTGGGAACGGGATTCGCTCCATCACAATCGCAGGGTGAAGTTTGTCCTCATCTAAACCATGTAAAGGTTTTACATGGTTTAGTTTCTCTGCGAATACCCGGGCATTCGCCTTCAGGTATTCCTGCAGCGTCATGTCCGTGTCAAATACTCCTTCGACTGGCGATGGAGGGATTGTAACTCTCCCTTCTTTCAATGCTTTTTCAATGCTTTCTAAAACTGTTCTTTCATCAATTACGCTTATGAACGACCCTTTAATACTGTCAATACGCCATGCTTTTAAATTTTGCCACTGTGGATAGTCCGGGTTTTTGACGATGTTGAGTTCCTCTAGTTTGAATATTTCTTTATAGTTTAACTCCGGCGGGACTGCAAACTTTGAGCAGACCCATGCGGTGAGTGCTTTGTCTAGATCTCCGTCCGGTGCAATTAAAACCCGGTGTGATTCTTTTGGCATTGCAATGGCGTGGCTCACATCGCCCACCCTGTCAGCTGCAATACGGACATCGTAGCAGATCGGGTATTTGGTTCCTTCAGGCCATGAAATTGTTATAAACCTAGTCGTGCCCATCAACATGGTCGCCGATATAGCTTGGACAGGACTAGGCCGTCCCGTGAAACTTGCTGCATAGAGGCGTGTTTCATAACCAAGTTCATGATAAACAACAAACTGAAAATCGCACTCGTAAGTGCGATCTTCAGCCTCTGAGCGAATTTTATACAATTTTTTTACCCCCCTACTTGAGGTCAAATATACCGTCTCGTGAGAAAACACGGACGGTAGTAATGACCCTTTCTGTTTGGGTTTCTGTTACTCCCTTTTCGTCAGGTACAACAGTGCTGTCAACCACCTTCTTTGACTTTCCTACAAGAAGATGGTTTCCCATACTGCCTCCAATTGCGCCTGCTGCAATAGCTACGGCTATATGAGCGGTTTTCAAAGGGAGTACCGGCGGTTTTCTATCCTGGATCTGTTTCAACCGCGGCAGCAGTTCTTCTGCCCTTTTCCAGGCTGAAGATTGTTGTAGAGCATTCATTACTTCATCTTTAGATGGTTGCGCTGGTTTGAATGTTTTGATTTCGTTAATTGATGATGGAATTGTAAATGTAATTCCATCTTCCACATTCAGCCGCGGTATTATATCCAGGTTAGATAACCATTCTTTGGTTTCCCGGAACTCATCGGTACTTGGCCTTTTCTTACGACGGTAGCCAAAGACAACGATCTGTTTATAGGCTGGATAATTTTCAGTAAACCGATAAACCTTTATGTTGTGGAACCGGACTGCAAGCAAAAGGGCCGCATCCTTTAAGACCTTTTCCGGTATGCAGAAACCCAAAAGACCCCCCGGCTGAAGTTTTCCTTTGACGGGATCGGTCAGATCCCTTAAAAAAACAACTTCAGCACGTTCGCTCCCATAGTGCATATAGGGTGGGTTCAAATACATAAACGAGAATGCCTGTGGAGTGATTATAGCGTCCTCGTAAGGAGAACATATCACATTATCAATGTAATCACGCGCTTTTCTTGCTCTCCCTTCCTCTAACTCCACACCGTAAGATACAACATCTGCTCCCTGTGCTTTTAGAGAATTTGCCATTTTCTCAAGGGCGATGCCTTCTCCACAGCAGGGATCAAGAATAACGATCTTTGCCCCTGGTTCTGCTGTAAGGCGGGAACAGATTAAATCAGTTTCTTCAAGCGGGGTAGGATAAAAGCCCGCTTTCTCAATGGATGCTAGTCTAGCCATTGGGCAACATCCTTTCGTATGCCAGGTAACCATATTGTCGGTACAGTTCTAAACCGGCATAATAGCAGTCCCGGCATACTAATTCCTTTGTTTCAGGATGATGGTAGATAAGCGGCTTCATCATCCCGCATGAGTGACAACAACCAATTTTTGACGTTTC